>SICG01000193.1 GCA_009691525.1 Candidatus Latescibacterota bacterium
GGTATCGACGGCCAGATGCACCTTGCTGCCACGTTTTCGCTTGGCCCCATCATAGCCGGCTCGCCCCCCGCTCTCGGGGGTCGACTGTAGGGTTCGACTGTCCAAAATGGTGGCGGAGGGCTGCGGATTACGACCCTGGCCCACTCGCAACAGCAACCGCAGATCAGACACCATCGCCCCGAACACCCTAACCCCGAGCGGCAGCGGGGCTGGCTGAGTCGGCTGCTGGGAGCCGGGAAAATAGGATGGAAGAAAGAATGAACGCCAAGATCGCGACGGTAAAGAACCCTCTGGGCATCCACGCCCGCCCTTCGGCGCTGGTGGTGCGCAGCGCTTCCAAGTTCAAAGCGGAGATTTACTTTTCCAAAGGGGATACCCAGCGCATCAACGGCAAGAGCATCATGGGGGTGATGATGCTGGCCGCCGAGCAGGGCTCCCAGATCCTAGTCGAGGCCGAGGGTGAGGACGAGGCCGAGGCGGTGGAGGCCCTGGCCCAGTTGCTGGAGAGCAATTTCGAGGTCTAGCGTGGAGAAGAAGACGCGCCCATACCAGAAGCTGGCGGGCATTGCCGCCGCTCCAGGGGTGGCCATCGGCAGGGCCTTCGTCCGCAACGAGGGCGTCCCCGACATTCCCAAGCGCAAGGTTTCCGCCCACCAGGTAGAGGCCGAGGCCGAGCGTTTTCTCAACACCCTGCACCAGGTAGGCGAGGAGATCCGCCGCACCCAGCGCCTGGTGGAGATGGAGCACGGCGCCGAATTGGCGATGATCTTTGAGGCCCAGCTCTTCATGCTCGAGGATCCGGAGATCAAGAAGCAGACCCTGGCGCTGATCCGCGAGCACCAGTGTACGGCCGACCGGGCCTTCTCCGTGACCCTCAAGCAGGCCAAGAAGATGTTCGAACAGATCGAGAACGAGTACCTGCGCATGCGCCTGAGCGACGTGATGGACATCGAACAACAAGTGCTGATCCGCCTGACCGGGGGCGAGCTGCGGGCTCTCAACACGCTGCGCGCCAACACCGTGATCGTGGCCCACGACCTGCTCCCCTCGGAGGCGGTGCAATTGGGGCAGCGGCGGGTCAAAGGCCTGGTCACCGACGGGGGCGGGACCACCTCCCATGCCAGCATCATCGCTCGTTCGATGGGCCTGCCCACGGTGGTGGGTACCGAGAGTGCCTCGCGCCAGATCGCCTCGGGGGACATGGTCATCGTCGATGGCGACCAGGGCGTGGTGCATGTCAACCCCACTGCCCAGATCCTGCGCATCTACCGCAGCCAGGTGCAGCGGCAGGTGCAGCGCCAGCGGGATCTGAGTGCGCGCCGTTCCCTGCCGGCCCGCACCCGCGACGAACACGAGATTTCACTGCTGGCCAATATCGATGCACCTGAAGAGGTCCAGCAGGCCCTCGACAACGGGGCGCGGGGGGTGGGCATGTACCGCACCGAGATGCTCTACCTGGGCTACCGTCTGCCCAGCGAGGAGGAGCAGGTGGCGACGTACACGCGTATTGTCGAGGCCATGGCCCCCTACCCGGTGGTCATCCGCACCGTGGACCTGGGAGGGGACAAACTCTCCCACGTGCTCGAAAGTTCCCCGGAGGCCAACCCCTTTCTGGGTTGGCGCGGTATCCGCATCTGCTTAGACACCCCTTCGCTGTTCAAGGCTCAGCTGCGGGCCGTGCTGCGGGCCGGGGTCAAGGGCGAGGCCCAGTTGCTCCTGCCCATGGTTTCCAGCCTGGCAGAGGTGCGCCGGGCCAGGGCGGTGCTGAGCGAGGTCCAGGAAGAATTGCACCAGGCCGGCGTGCCCTTCCAGGAATCGTGCAAGTTGGGGGTGATGGTCGAGGTGCCCTCGGTGGCCCTGCAGGCCGACGCTTTTGCCGAGGAGGTGGATTTTTTTAGCCTGGGGACCAACGACCTGACCCAGTACACCCTGGCGGTGGACCGGGGCACGGCCAGGGTTGCCGAACTATACGACCCCTTTCACCCGGCGGTGCTGCGCCTGATCGCCATGACGGTGGACAGCGGCCGGCGGCGCGGCATCCCGGTCAGCATCTGCGGCGAACTGGCCGGCGATCCGCTGGCCGTGCCTCTGCTGGTGGGGCTGGGCCTGGAAAACCTGAGCCTCAGCCCCGGACTGATCCCCGAAGTCAAGGAAGTCGTCCGCGCCATTTGCCAGAGTGAGGCCCAGGAGTTGGCCGCCGGTTGCCTGGAACTCAAAACCGGGGCCGAGGTGCGGCAACGCCTGGAAGAAGCAGTGCCCCGGATCGCCCAGTAAATTAATACCGTCAGCGACGAGGAGAATTCACTAATGAGTCGATACCTGTTTACCTCAGAGTCGGTTTCGGCCGGTCACCCCGACAAGGTGGCCGACCAGATTTCCGACGCCATTCTCGACGCCATGTTGGCGCAGGACCCCGCCTCGCGGGTGGCCTGCGAAACCCTGGTGACCACCGGACAGGTGGTGGTGGCCGGCGAGGTCACCACCCGCGCCTTTGTCGACATCCAGGAGGTGGTGCGCCAAACCGTGCGTGACATCGGCTACACCGAGGCGGGCATAGGTTTCGATGCCGATTCCTGCGGCGTACTGGTGGCCCTCCACCAGCAGTCCCCCGACATCGCCATGGGCGTCGACGAGAAGAAGGGCCACGAGCAGGGGGCCGGCGACCAGGGTCTGATGTTCGGTTTTGCGGTTGACGAGACTCCGCAACTGATGCCCCTGCCCATTTTCCTGGCCCACCGTCTGATGGAAGAGCAGGAGCGCCTGCGCCGGACTGGCAAACTCAAGTATCTGCGCCCCGACGCCAAGTCGCAGGTGACCATCGAATACGAGGACGACCGGCCGCTGCGCGTGCACACCGTGGTCATCAGCACCCAACACACTCCCGAGGTCAAGTTAGAGACCATCCGCCGGGACATGATCGCCATGGCCAAGCGGGTGATCAACGCGGCCAGCAGCACCAAGATCGACAAGGACACCATCTTCCACATCAATCCCACCGGCCGCTTTGAGGTGGGAGGGCCGCACGGAGATAGCGGTCTGACCGGACGCAAGATCATTGTCGATACCTACGGTGGTATGGGTCGCCACGGGGGGGGGGCCTTCTCGGGCAAGGACCCCAGCAAGGTGGACCGCAGTGCCGCCTATGCAGCGCGATGGGCGGCCAAGAATGTGGTGGCCGCCGGGTTGGCCCGCCGTTGCGAACTCCAGGTGGCCTACGCTATCGGCGTGGCCAGGCCGGTGTCGGTGAAGGTCGACACCTTTGGCACGGGCGTCGTCGACGACCATAAGCTGGCCGCCGCGGTCGAAAAGGTCTTCGACCTGCGCCCTAAAACGATCATCAGCGCCCTCGGTCTGCTCAAACCCATCTACCGGCAGACTGCGGCGCACGGCCACTTTGGCCGAGAATTACCCGCCTTCACCTGGGAGCGCACCGACAAGGTCGGAGCGCTGCGCCGGGCAGCAGGCCTCAAGCAGCGTTAGCAGCGCCAAGTTCAAGACGACGCGGCCTGCCGGCCGCGCGCAAACAGGGAGGATTAACCATGAACAGAGCGAGGCATTCCGGCGCGGCCCGGCGCTGGTGGTACCTGGTCTGGAGCGGCGTGTTGCTCTTGGCCCTGGCCGCCGGCTGCGCAGTGAAGAAGCCCCAGGTCCCCCGGACCAAGTTTAAGATCAGCATTCCGGTGGCCGACGACCGCACCCTGATGTCCAAGGTGGCCGGCGATCGCGACTACCTCAAACTGGACAGTACCGGGCGCCTGAACCTGAACTTCACCACTGAGTTCGGCAAGAATGGGCGCCAGGAGATCGGCGACCGGCTGAGCATCAAACCCAACGACGCCGATTTCTCCACTGCCATCGGCGATATCGAGATCCCCGGCCAGCAGATTCCCGAGAACCGCATCCCGATGAGCAGTCTGCTGCCCGGGGTGGCCACTGGCACGGTGCCGCTGATCCGGGCCGCCCAGATCGACCAGCAGGTGAACATCCCCCTGGCCGATATCGAAACCATCAAGATCAAAGAAGGCAGCCTCAGCGTCACCCTGCGCAACGGCCTGCCCCTGACCTTGGCCAATATGCGCCTGACCCTGGTGGATCTGGGCAAGGGCGGGGCTACGGTGGGCTTGGTGGATCTGGGTCAGCTCAACACCGGCAGCGAGAAGACCGGGGTCTTTGACCTGGCCGGCAAGGATATCTCGGGCAACCTGAGCATCGCGGTGAGTGGCAGCACGGTGGAGGCCACGGATGTGGCGGTGAGCAGCAGTGCCAGCCTGGATGTGTTGGGCGGCCTGAGCGACCTGATTGTCACCGAGGCGGCGGCCCTCATCCCGCAGCAGGAATTTGCCGCCAGCCAGTCCCTGGGTTTCCCCGACGACCGCATCCAGGTCACCTCCGCTGTCATCCGCAAAGCCAAGCTGACCTTTGAAGTGACCAACAACATCCCCCTGGTCATAGAGCTGGACATTGCGCTCGACGACATGAAGAAACCCGACGGCAGCGCCAATGTCTTCCATATCGAACGCCTGAATCAGAACGAGGTGGTGACCGCGGTCTTTGATCTGACCGACAATAATTTTGCGCCCATCAATCCCCTTGAGCTGCGCTTCTCCTACGCCGCCAAGACCATTCCCTCGACCACCCCGGTGCGCATCATCTCGGGCAGTGTGATCGGGGTGAAGGTCATCACCGACACCCTGGCCTTCAGCCGGGTGGAGGGTATCCTCAACCGCCTTTCCCTGCCTATCCCCTCGGTGGACAAGGAACTCGACTTCCCCGACGGCCTGGACAATATCGCCCTGAGCAGCACCTCGATGCAGGTCTTTATGACCTCGGCGGTGGGCTTCAGGAGCACACTCAACCTGGATATCGCCGGCACCAGCAAGACCGGCAGGCAGGGCCAGCTCAACATCAACGCGGTAATCGACCGGGGCGACCCAGACAATCCCAAGTCGCTGATCCTGGGTCCCTCCTCCTCCGAGTTGACCACTTTCCTCAATGTGTTGCCCGCCCAGTTGACGGTGAACCCCAACGTGTTGCTGGGCGACAACAGCGGGGTGGAGGTGATCGAGCCGGACCACTGGGTGAAGCTGGATAGCCTCAAGTTTATTGCCCCGGCCCGGCTGCGCATCAGCGCCGACTCTCAGATCCAAACCGACCCGCAGCGGCGCGTCTTCAACGACGCCACTGCCCGCGAGCGCATCAACAGCAACCTCGACAGCGCTGCGGTGGAAACGGCGATCGAAAGCCACCTGCCCATCGGAATACATGTGAGCCTGCTGGTGGGGACCACCCCCGACCAGGTCTTCACCAACCCCATCCTGCGCATCCCGCGCCAGGGGGGCTTTGGCGTAAATGCCGCCCCGGTGGACGCCCAGGGGCGGGTCACCCAGAGCCTGAACAGCACCCAGCGCATCACCATCGGTAAGGAGGACGCCCTGGTCTTCCTGCGCCCGGGCGGGGTGTACACCGGCATCCTCATCGAACTGGATCAGACAGCCGGGGGCAATGACATCGACCTGCTGGGCACCGACTTTGTCGACGTCAAGGCGACGGCCGAGATCTTCATGGAACTCAACGAAGACCTGGTAAAGTGAGGGAGAGATGATAAAAATCGCCAGACATTTCGCCATTGCCGCCCTCCTGGTCGCCGGGTTTTCGGCCCGGTCCGAGGGTTTGGGAGACACTCAGACCCGCGCGCTGTCCCTGTCCCAGGCGTACACCGCCCTGGCCCGGGGCCCGGAAGCGGTGTTCTGGAATCCGGCCAACCTGGCCCTGCGCGGCGGGCCACGCTTCAAATGGGAGCTGATGGCAGTCCCGGG
>SICG01000194.1 GCA_009691525.1 Candidatus Latescibacterota bacterium
CAAAACCTCTTCCAGCTGTGCAAGCGCGAGCATTATACCCCCGGACAGGTGTTGTGCGAGTACGGTGGACCCAGCCAGCGGCTCTTTGTGCTGGCCAAAGGCAAACTCGAGGTGTTGGCCGAGGACGGCGGGCATCTGGCCGACATCGCGCCGATCAGCGCGGTGGGCGAGGTGGGTTTCATCACCCGCAAACCGCGTTCGGCCACCGTCAGGGCCAAGGAGCCCAGCGCCGTCCTGGCCCTGGACGGCAGCGATTTCGAGAAGCTGGTGAGCCAGGACGTGGAGTTGCGGGCCAGCATCTATCGCAACGCGGTCCGCTGGCTGGCTGAGAAGCTGTGCGACGCCAACGATATGATCGTCCATTATCGACGGACCTACGAGCCGGAGACAACCGTGGCGGCACTGCGGGCGGCGGCGCCGGCTGCCGCGCGGTCTTCGGAGGCTTTTGCGGTCGGGACAGAATCCGACGACAAGGAAGAAGCCAACCAGGTGGTGGGGCACTTCTACCAGCTGGTCGACCAGCAGCCTTCGGCCGCGCGAAGACATCGTCTACGCGGTCAAATGGACCACGCACCACCGGCCCCGGGCCAAGCGCTTCAGTATCGTCAGACTGAGTATCAAAGAGGCCTTCGAGAGCCGCTGGAGCGTCTAGCCGGGCGGCCTCGCCGATTGACGGAAAGGGACTTCGTGGACATCGGAACATTGATCGGGACCATCGCCCTGGCCGGGGCGGTCGTTTTTGCCGGCCACCAGGGTTTTCAGGCCCTGTATTCGCCCGAGGCCATCGCCCTGGTGGTGGTCGGGACGGTGGCCTGGGCCCTGATTTCCTATCCCTTGAAGACAGTCGTCGGCATCGGGCAGCTCTACAAGAATACCTTTTACCATCGGACCAGTGATCCCCATGTCCTCATCAGGAAGATGGTTGCCTACGCCGAAATCGCCCGCCGCGAAGGCATCCTGGCCCTGGAGCAGGCCGCCAACGAGGAGGAGGACCCCTTTCTCGCCCAGGGGGTGCGGCTGGCCGTGGATGGGATCGAGCCCAACCTGATCATGAACATCCTCGAAACCGAGCTGCGCATTCTCAACGAACGCCACCGGGTCGGGCAGGATATGCTCTTCAACATGGGGGAGACGGCCCCTCCCTGGGCATGATCGGCACCCTGATCGGCCTAATTCTGATGTTGAGGGACCTGAGCGATCCGGCGATGATCGGGCCGGGCATGGCCCTGGCGCTGGTCACCACCCTCTACGGGGCCATCCTGGCCAACGTGGTGTACAAACCCTTCTCCGAAAAGCTGCGCAACCTCAACAACCACGAAATGCTGATGAAACGAATGGTCGTCGAGGGCATCATGGCCATTCAGTCGGGCGACAACCCGCGCATTGTCGAGCACAAACTCATGGTTTTCCTGCCGCCCAAACACCGCCGCGCCAGTTCGGTGGGCTGAAGGGGGCGCGATGAACTACGAGGAGGAGACCACCAGGCCGGCGGTGCCGGCGCCCCCCTGGATTATCACCTTCGCTGACCTGATGGGGCTGCTGATGGCCTGTTTCGCCCTGATGTTGTCTTTTTCGACCCTCAGCAAGCCGGATGACTTCTCCAAGGCGGCCGGGTCGCTGCAAGGGGCCCTGGGGGTGTTGCACGGCGAGCCGGTGCTGATCTCCCCTATCGAGTTCTATGCGCCCATTGCCAGGGGTGAGGGCCGGGAAGCCATGAATCAGGCGCGGCAAGAGTTGCTGGAGATCGTCGAGGCCGCCCATCAGGAGGATAACATCGAGGTGCTCCAGAGCAGCGAGGGCATCATCATTCGTATCCGCGACCAGGCGGTCTTCGGCAGCGGCCAGGCCGACATCAAATCCGAAGCCCTGCTGCTCAAACTCGGCGAGGTGCTCACCCAGGTGCCCAATGCCATCGAGATCGGCGGGCATTCGGACAATATCCCCATCCACACCGCGCAGTTCCCCAACAACCACTGGCTGTCCAATGCCCGGGCTATGAAGGTGCTGGACCTCTTCGCCGACGAAGTGGGGATCGATCGGGCGCGGCTGTCGGCCATCGGCTACGGCGAGTACCATCCCCTGGCCCCCAACGATACGCCGGAGAACCGGGCCCAGAACCGCCGGGTGGAGATCAAGGTCCGCTACAAGCCGGGAACGGAAGATTCGGGGCCGGCCCAGTTCAGGGAGATGATCCAGTAGGCACCGCAGTCGCCAACGTGTATAATATGTCAGTGAACTTCACGACTGGCTGCGGAGAGGCAGAAGCATGAAAAGTCTGGTGTACCTGGGATTGCTCCTCCTCCTGGGGCCCCTCGCCGCGCAGGGGCGGACCGTCTATCACGTGCAGCTCCACACCGGGCAGGGCATGATCGATCCGGGGGTGGCCGCCTTTGTGGTGCGGGCGATTGAGGACGCCGAGGCCAAAAACGCGGCGGCCATCGTCTTCGACATCGACACCTTTGGCGGCCGGGTGGACGCGGCCACCGTGATCCGCGACGCCATCCTCGATGCCGAACCCCTCACCATCGCCTTTGTACACAAGCGCGCCATCTCGGCCGGCGCCCTGATCTCCCTGTCCTGTGACAAAATCGCCATGACCCAGGGCGGTGCCATCGGGGCGGCCACCGTCATCGAGAGCACCACAGGCGAAAAGGCCAGCGACAAGGTTATCTCCTATTTCCGCGCCGAGATGCGCTCCACCGCCGAGCGCACCGGCCGCGATCCCAAGATCGCCGAGGCCATGGTGGACGAGAAGGTGGAAATCCCCGAGCTGAGCGCCGAGGCCGGGCGGCCCGCCACCTTCACCACTGCCCAAGCCCTCAAGTACAAAATCGCCGATCAGACCGTTGAAACCCTGCCCGCTCTCTTGCAGCTGTACGACCTGGGCGACGCCCAGGTGGTGGAGGTGACACCTAACTGGGCCGAGGACCTGGTCGGCTTCCTCACCCATCCGGCAGTCAGTTCCATCCTCCTGGCCGTGGGTATCTTCGGCCTGATCGCCGAGGTGAAGGCCCCTGGATGGGGCGTGGGCGGCACCGTGTCGCTGATCTGCCTGGGCCTCTTCTTTGGCAGCCATTACCTGGTCCACCTAGCTGAATGGCACGAAGTATTCCTTTTTGTGTTGGGGGTAGGGCTGCTGATTTCCGAGATCTTCTTCATCCCCGGCGTTGGAGTGGCAGGTCTGGCCGGCATCCTGTGTATTGTCGGCAGCCTGCTCTTGACCCAGATGGGGAACTTTGAGCTGTGGAGCCTGGAGGAGTTTGCCGGGCTGATCAGCCGGCTCACCGTATCGCTGTTGGCAGCTATTGCCCTGGCCGCCCTCTTCCTGCGCTCGCTGCCCAGGATCGGAGCTTTTAGCCGCCTGGTGCTCCACCGCCAGGCCCCTTCGTCAGAAGGATTTGTGGCCGCCTCCACCGAAAAAGACCAGGAGCTGATGGGTCTGGAGGGGGTGACGCTCACCTATCTGCGGCCGGTGGGGGTGGGACTGTTCAAGGGTCAGCGCCTCGACGTCATCGCCGAGGGCGAATTCATCGAGGCCGATAAACCCATTCGTATTATCGCTGCGCACGGCAATCACATTCTGGTGAGGGCGGTGTGAATTTCTTCGATCCCCAGATTCAGCCCTGGGTCTATGCCGTGGGTCTGCTGGTCATGGGGTTTGTCCTATTCTACCTAGAGGTTTTTGTCATCCCGGGGATCAACATCTTCGGGATCCTGGGTATTGCGTCCCTGCTCACCGGCATCGTCTATGCCTATGTGCGCCTGGGGGCAGGGGCAGCTCTGTGGCTGGGGGCCGGGACCGCGCTGGCCACGGCGGTGTTGGTCTGGCTGGTGCTGCGGCTCGGGGCCTGGCAGCGGCTGGTATTGCACCGCGGCAACACCAGCCAGGAAGGGTACAGCGCTGTCCCGGCGGACCTGGCCGAGCTGGCCGGGCAGACCGGCGAGGCGCTCACGCCGCTGCGGCCTAGTGGCCGCGCCCGCTTCGGGGAGCGCATCGTCGATGTGGTGACCCAGGGGGGCTTCATCGCCCGCGGCACCCCGGTCGCGGTCCTGGAGGTCGTCGGCAGCCGGGTGGTGGTGCAGGAACGAGCTGCCGAAACAGCAGGGTGAAAAGCGTTTCATAATTCATTCATAACCGGGAAGGTAGCAATGCCACTCCTAGTCCCCATTCTCATTCTCTTTGGAATTATCATCTTCATCAGTCTATTCACCTACTTCATCCCCATCGGCTTGTGGATCACCGCCTACTTTTCCGGGGTCAAGGTGAGCATCTTCAGGGATCTGATGGGCATGCGCCTGCGCAAGGTCCCGCCCCAGGCCATTGTGCGGCCCAAGATCAGCGCCACTAAGGCGGGTCTGGAGGTGAGCTTGGACCGGATGGAAGCCCACTACCTGGCCGGCGGCAATGTGGAGGCGGTGATCCTGGCCTTGATCTCGGCCGACAAGGCCAACATCCCCCTCACCTTCGAAAGGGCTACGGCCATCGACCTGGCCGGCCGCGACGTGCTGGAGGCGGTCAAGGTCAGCGTCAACCCCAAGGTGATCACCACCACGCCCATCGCGGCAGTGGCCAAGGACGGTATCCAGGTCAAGGCCATCTGCCGGGTGACGGTGCGGGCCAATATCGAAAGGCTGGTGGGCGGCGCCGGCGAGGAGACCATCCTGGCCCGCGTGGGCGAGGGCATCGTCACCACCATCGGCTCTTCGGCTACCTACAAGGAGGTGCTGGAGAATCCCGACCGCATTTCCAAGACAGTGCTGGGAAAGGGCCTGGACTCGGGCACGGCTTTCGAGATCCTCTCCATCGACATCGCCGACGTGGATGTGGGCGACAACATCGGCGCCAAGCTGCAGATCGACCAGGCGGCGGCGGATCTAAAGATCGCCCAGGCCCGGGCCGAGGAGCGCCGCGCCATGGCCGCCGCCCGCGAGCAGGAGATGAAGGCCCTGGTCCAGGAGATGAATGCCCGGGTCAAGGAGGCCGAGTCCGAGGTACCGCGCGCCATCGCCGAAGCCTTCCGCAACGGCAACCTGGGTATCATGGATTACTACCGGATGCGCAATATGCAGGCCGACACCGACATGCGGTCGTCCATCTCCGGGGCCGGCGACGAAGGCAAGCCCCCCCAGCCCCAGGCCTTATGAGGAGCTGAATACATGGAACAACTGCTCTTTTTCGCGGCGTTTGTCCTCTTCAGCGTGGTCTCCGCGCTGCTGGAACGCCGCAAGCGCCGCCAGTCCCTGGAGGAGAGCCGCAAGAGCTACAAGGCGGGCGGCAAGCAGGGTCCAGTGGCCGAGGAAGTGGAGGAAGAGAAGAAGGTGGGCAACTGGCCTTGGCCGGACATCTTCCAGCAGCCCCCTTCCCGCCCAAGGCGGGTGCCAGTGGAGCGCGTCCCGGTACCGCCAGTCGTTTCCACGGAGGTGTCGGCGGCCGAAGCATTGCCTGGCGAGGGCAAGTACCGCCGGGCCGAGGAAGAACTGCGGGAGATGGAGCAGCGGGTCCAGGAGATGGACCGGCGGACCCGCGACGCCGACCGTCGGTCTATGGAAGAGTACCGTCTCATGGAAGAACAGGCCGCTGCCCGGATGAACACTGGCGTGGCGGGGCGCAGCCGGCCGGCCCGCACCGCCGAGGGTGGGACCCGGGCGCACCGGCAGGGCTGGGGTCTCAACCCCCGCGAGGCGCGCCGGGCCCTGGTCTACGCCGAGATCCTCGGCCCGCCCAAGTCCGAGCGCCTGGAGTGAGGGTTTACACAGTCGGCTAAGGGGTGTATCTTATA
>SICG01000195.1 GCA_009691525.1 Candidatus Latescibacterota bacterium
GCAGGGGCAGGGGGCCGGCCCCCACCCGGCTGGGCAGGGCCTTGACCACTAGTATCACCTCCCCGAGGTGTTGCCAGTTGAGCCCCACGTCGTCGGCCAAAGCGGCGGTGGTGCAGTTGTCCGAGGTGCAGCAGGGATAATCGCGGCTGAGGGCCAGGGAGAGCTGGGTGCCCTGGCTGCCCTCGACGACCACGTATAGACCGGCGGCGCAGGCCTGGTTGAGTTCGCGGGCCACATCGGCGGTGTAGCCGGCCAGGGATGGGTCCTGCCCGGCCTGGGTGGCCCGCCGCAGGGCGAACTCGGCGCGGGCCACGCCGGTGCCGCTGCCCACGCTGCCCACTAGGTCGCGCAGTGGGGGTCGGCGGCTTCGCGCTGGCGTTACTCGGGCAGGATGAGGGGGCAGCGGAAGTCCACCCGGGTCCGGTCCCTGAGTTGGTAGCCCGGATCGAGGGTCTCGAGTTCGGCGCGGAAGATTTCCGGGTCCACGGCCACCCCGCTGCCCACCCGGAGCGGGGTCTGGGGGTGGAGAAAACCGCAGGGGACCTGGCGGGTGCGGATGGGTTGGCGGTCGGCGAAGAAGATGCTGTGGCCGGCGTTGGTGCCGGTGCCGGCGCGGGCGCAGAAGGCGGCCTGGTGGCGCAGGGGCAAATGGGCGGCGATTTTTCCTTTGCCCGAATCGCCCCAGAAGGCGTCGACGACGATGGTGGCGCTCATGTGAGACCTCCAGATTTTAGCGGTGAGAGAACAGCTTCAGAGGAGATAGTAGATGATAAGTGAGATAAGTAAAACTGATCTATATTATTCAGTGAATCAGAGATTATTATGGGAGAGCCATCATCACCTTCTGCAATAGGTAGGGTATGGACTTCTACCAACTGCGCAGTTTCTGCGAGATCGCCAGGCAGGGCAGTTTCACCAGGGCGGCGGACAAGCTCTTTCTTACCCAGCCGGCCCTCAGCCTGCAGGTGAAGGCCCTGGAAGAGGAGCTTGGAGAGGCGCTCTTTGAGCGGGTGCCCAATCGTTTGCGGCTGACCGTTGCCGGTGAATTGCTCTACAGTCATGCCCAGGTGGTGCTGGCGCGTCTGGAGATGGCGCGGGGTGAAATCAACGCCCTGCGGCAGGAGTTGCGGGGCCGGCTGGTGATGGCCACCAGTGACACCAATTGCACCTATGTACTGCCTGGGGTGCTGCAGGCTTTCAGGGAACAACATCCGCAGGTAGAGATCGAGATTCGCAACAAGATGTCGCCGGAAGTGGCTCGCCTGGTGCTGGATCACGAGGTGGATCTGGGCCTGGTTACCCTGCCGGTGAAACACCGAGACCTGGTGGCAACGGAGTTATTCGCCCGCCAGGATGTGGTGATCTGTCCGCCGGGGCACCCGCTGGCGGCTAAAAAGAAGGTGCGGTTGCAGGAGGTGCTGAAGTACCCGCTCTTGGCGTTGGAGCAGGGCAGCACCAGCCGTCGTTTTTTGGAGGAGGCCTGCCGTCAGGAGCAGTTGGAATTACACACGACCATGGATCTGGGCAGTATCGAGGTGCTCAAGCGCTTCGTGGAGATCGGGATGGGCTTGGCCCTGGTACCGCAGGTGGCCGTGGCAGTGGAAGTGGAGGCTGGACGTCTGCAGACCCTTGAGGTGCGTGGGTTGGCGCGCCGTGCCGTCGGTCTGGTCGAACACCGGGGGCGCCGGCGCTCGCCGGTGGTGGCGGCTTTTGTGGCGTTGCTGAAAGAGCGGGTGGGGGAGGTGTAGACCTCTGGCCCCGGAGGACCAGAGGTCTGGAGGTTATTGTTTCTTGATGGCGTGGCCGCCGAATTGGTTGCGCATGGCGGCCAGCAGGCGGTCGGCGTAGGATTCGCTGTCGCGCGAGCGGAGGCGGGTGATGAGGGAGAGGGTGATGACCGGGGCCGCCACATCCAGCTCGATGGCCTCGGCCACAGTCCAGCGGCCCTCGCCCGAGTCTGAGACATAGGGGGCGATATCCTTCAGATCCTGGTCGTGGGCAAGGGCGTCGACGGTCAGGTCCAGCAGCCAGGAGCGCACTACCGAGCCGTGCTGCCAGATCTGCGAGATCTGGTGCAGGTTGAGGTGGAAGGCCTCTTTCTTCTTCATGATGGCAAAACCCTCGGCATAGGACTGCATCATGCCGTATTCGATGCCATTGTGGACCATCTTGGTAAAGTGTCCGGCGCCGCTGGGCCCCACCCGACCCCACCCCCGGTCGGCAGCCGGGGCGAGGGTCTCAAAGAGCGGGCGCAAATGTTCGACCGCCGCTTTCTCCCCGCCGACCATCAGGCTGTACCCTTCCTTCAAACCCCAGATCCCGCCGCTGGTGCCCACGTCGACATAATGCAGGCCCTTGGCCTCGAGTTCGGCGCCGCGGCGCACGGTGTCCTTGTAGTTGCTGTTGCCCCCGTCGATGATGGTGTCGCCCTTGGCCAGCAGACCGGCCAGGGTTTGCACCGTCTTCTCGGTGGCGTCGCCGGAGGGCACCATTACCCACACGGCGCGTGGGGCCTGCAACTGGCCTACCAAGTCCTCGATGGAGGTCGCCGGGCGGGCGCCGGAAGCAGCGGCGGTTTTCACTGCTTCGGGGTTGGGGTCAAAGGCCACCAGCTGGTGGCCACCCTGGAGCAGGCGGGTGGTCATGTTGCCGCCCATTCTGCCTAAGCCGATCATGCCGAGTTGCATGCCTTCCGTTCCTTTCTAAATAGAGACGGATGAGGTTGCCAGGAAGGTAGGACGCCAAAGAAAAAACCACAAGGCCGGCCTGTACCTCGCTTGAAGAGACGGGGCGGGTGGGCTATCTTCTCAGAGTAAAGACCCCTCATCAGGAGTTGGCGATATGGATTTTCCCAAACGTCCTTTCGACGTGTACGAACGCCTCACCAAACTGGACATCGACCTGGGCAAGAAGGAAGAAATCCTCCCTGGACCCCAAGGCCGGCGCATCTGTATGGCCACCTTCACCCCGGCGGGGCTGATTTTCACCTCGGGTACTGGCGGCGGCACCGGCCCGGTGACCAACGCTCCAGAGGACGTGGAGGCCGGGTACGTGGCGGGCCGGGAGGCAGGCATCAAACACCTGCGCATCCTGCACTGGGCTCTGCATCCCTTTGGCACGTTGAATGATATTTGGTACTGCGTCAAATGCATCGGCATGGTCAACTCCCACGGCGGCGGGGCTTTCACCCAGTCGCCCCGAGTGGTGGACGGGTACACCAAGGTCTTCCACGACGCGCTGGGGGGGCCGCTCTCGGAGTGGGCTGTGGAGGGCATGGATCAGTCGCTGGGGGGCTGGCACACCCGCAGCGCGGTGGCTGGCTTCGACCTGCCGGGCAATTGCCGCATCGAGCCGGAGATGATCGTGCAGATCGACCCCGACCTGGCTTTGCGCATCATCCGCCAGCGCGGTCCGCACTGCTGAAGAGCATGCCGTGGAACTCTACACTGAGGGTGAAACCTGGTACCTGACGGGGGAGGGTGAGGCGAGTGCATGGCGCTGGCGGCGGGAGGGTGAGGCGTGGGCCCTAGATCGGGCCACGTTATCCTCAGGGGCAGTGCGGGCGCGGCTGGAGGAATTACCCGCCAGCCTGCAGGAGGAACTGCTGGCTTTTGCGGCCCGGGCCGCCGCCATGGGCACTCAGTCCTGAGCCCTGCTCACAGGTTGAGGACGGAGTTGTGGGTGCCGAAGGCGTTCATGCAGCGTTCTTCGCAGGCCGGATCTTCCTGCCATTCGCCGTTGACGACGAAGCGGTATTCGTGGGAACCTGTCGGCAGGCTGAGGGCCACTTTCCAAATCCCTTTCTTGTCCTTCTTGAGCGGATGGCCTTCCGGGTTCCAGTTGTTGAAGGTGCCGGCGACGAACACTTCCTGGGCCTCGGGGGTGTCCAGGGAAAAGGTGTGGCGCTTTTTTTCCAGTTTAGGGGCCGGGGTCTTCTTGGCTTTGGGGGCGGCGGCCATGGCAGTGCTCCTTGGCGACAATTTTGAATACTTCTTAGTAATTAGTACGAAGAAGATGATTTACTATTCCGATAAAGTCAACCCAAAATGGGTCCACGGTACCCTGGTCGTATTGGTCCTGCTGGGGCTCTGCGCCCTGCCGGTCCGGGCCGAACGCATGCGGGTGGCCACCTACAACATCAAGTTTTTCTCGATCCGCCACTCGCCCTGCGGTCGTCTGCCGGTGGAGGACGTGCGCACCCAGGGTACGCGCCTCGAAAAGCTGCGGGAGGTGATCCGCCTGCTCGACGCCCAGGTAATCGGGTTGGAGGAGATCGACGACCGGCAGGCGCTGGAGCAACTTTTCGATCCGAAGCACTGGACTCTGGTCATCGACGACGACAGCAAGGACTGCCAGGACGTGGCCCTGGCGGTGCGCCACCCCCTGAAGGTGCGCGGCTTCACCCCACCGAATTTCGACGCCGATGAGGGCAATTTTCTGGCAGCGGGGGAACCGGACGAATTCTTTCCCCGGCGGCGGGACCTGCTGGCGGTGGAGGTGGAGACTGCGGGGGGGCACCGGATGTGGGTGCTGGTCCACCACGCCAAGTCGCGGGCCGAGGGCCGGGTCGACAGCGACGGGCGCCGCGCCGGGGCTGCCCAGCGCATCGTCGCCCTCCTCCGAGACCGTCTTGGGGACCAGCCCCTGGCGCTGGTGGGGGATTTCAACGACAGCCCGGACGACCGCGCCCTCAACATCCTCGAAAGCGGCGATACCCACGCCGAAGCGCTGATGGAGGACGAACCAGATACCTTTCTGGCCAACCTCACTGAGCCGCTCTTCGCCGCCGACCGGGTCAGTTTTGGCAGAAACTCGGCGAACATCGACGGGAATCGCGTGGTGACCGTGGCGCCGGGGACGCGCCAGCGCAACTTTGAACTGCGCCACACCAACATGAACACCGGCGACCTGCTCTTCGATCAAATCCTGGTGTCGCCCGAACTGGCTGCTGCCTACGTCAAAGGCTCGGCCGGCATCTTTGACCAACCGGTGGCGGTGCGCGGCAACGATCGGGACCGGGCTTCGGACCACCTGCCAGTATACGCCGACTTCGATTTTGCCGGTCAACCGGCGGCGGTGTCCGCTTCCATGGTGCCGGCGATCCCGGTGCCGACGTTTCCGGTCCGGCCGGTGGTCCCGCAGGTCACCGTGCCTTCCCCGGTGGCACCCAAGGCGCTGGCCCAGGCAGTGGTCCAGGGGGCAGAGGGCCTGCGCATCGCCGCCCTGCTCCCCGATCCGGAGGGGGCGGACGAGGGGCATGAGCAGGTCACCCTGGAGAACACTTCGGCGGCGGTCGTGGCGCTGAAAGGCTGGAAACTGCGCGATCGTTCGGGCAAGGAGTATCTGTTGAGCGACAGCGTCAAAGGCGGCCACCAACTGGTCCTCACCCTGCCTGCCGGCACCCTGTCCCTCAACAACGCGGGGGACGAGGTGGTGCTGATCTCGCCCCAAGGGCAGGAGCGCCAGCGGGTCGGCTATAAGGCCGGCCAGGTGAAAAGCGGCAAGCCCATCGTCTTTACTATCCCTTAGAACTTGGAAGCCCCTTCCTTTGAAAGGGGAGGAAAAGTTCTGCTTGCCGCAGGCAAGCAAAAGCTTTTTATCGTATACCGTTCCCGTCCGTGTTGGAGGTATGCGATGGTCATCCGA
>SICG01000196.1 GCA_009691525.1 Candidatus Latescibacterota bacterium
AGTACACGCTTCCCAGGTTGTTGAGGGTGGTGGCCTCGCCGGAGGGGTCCCCCACCTGCCGGCAGAGGGGCAGCGCCTGCTGGTAGTAGGCCAGCGCCTGCTGCTTGTCCCCCAGGGCGTCGTACACGCTTCCCATGTTGGTGAGGGTGGTGGCCTCGCCGGAGCGGTCCCCCACCTGCCGGAAGAGGGGCAGCGCCTGCTGGTAGTAGGCCAGCGCCTGCTGCTGGTCCCCCAGGGCGGAGTACACCAGGCCCAGGTTGGTGAGGGTGGCGGCCTCGCCGGAGGGGTCCCCCACCTGCCGGAAGAGGGGCAGCGCCTGCTGGTAGTAGGCCAGCGCCTGCTGCTTGTCCCCCAGGGCGGAGTACACGCCTCCCAGGCTGGTGAGGGTGGTGGCCCGGTCTGCCGGCGCCAGCGCCTGCTCTCCTGCCAGTTCCAGCAGGGCGCCGGCCCAGCGCAGGTGTTCCTGGTGCCGGGCGCGCAGGCTCAGAAAGTGGCGCACATCGTAATAGAACGCCAGCGCTCGCTCTGGCCCGCCCGCCCAGCTCCACTCCCAGGCATGATCTACTTGCTCCCAGAACTGCTCCCCCGCGCGCCAATCCTGCCCTGGCAATGCCTGGTAGTAGGCGGCGTGGCGCTGCGCTGGTTCGCCCTGTTCGTGCGCCTGCTGCAGCAAGGCCAGGGCGTAGGCCCGCAACAGGTTGTGTTGGCGGAAGACCGGTATCTCCCCGGCCGCTGCCCCTTCCATCCGCTCCAGCAGACCGCGGCGCTGTAGCTGCCGCGCGGCGGCCTCGGCCTTCTCCACCGTTCCATCTCCCCATACCGCCGCCAGCGCCGCCAGGTCAAAGGGTGCTGCGGCACACACGCCCAGGGCGCGGAACCGCCGCCGTATGTCATCATCGCTCAGCCGGTCGTAGCTCAGCTTGAGACAGGCCTCTACGCTGCTCTCCCGCACTTCGCGCCCTTCCAGTTTCAGGATGTCCAGCGCCGGTTGGGTTCGTAGCTGGCGCGCCAGCCAGGGCAGGTCCTCTGCGCCGTTGTCGCAGAGCCTGGCCGCCAGGTCCAGCGCCAGCGGCAGCCCGCCGGTCAGGGTGATTACGGCCCCGGCCGCCTCGCCCTGCCTCTCCAGCGGCCCCAGGAAGTTGGCCAGCATCTGCCGCCCTTCGGCGTCAGACAGCACCCCCAGGCGTTCCACTCCCTGTCCCTGGCACAGCGCATTGCTCAGCGGCAGGTCCCGGCTGGTGATGAGCACACCCCGGTCGGGGGGCAGTACATACTCCAGCAGCCAGCGTCCCAGGTCTATATCCCACAGGTCGTCCAGGATCGCCAGCAGGCGGCCGCGCCGGGCCAGGGCCTGCTGCACCCTGGCGGCCCGTTGTTCCAGGCGTGGCTCGTCCTGGAGATCTATGCCGAGGCGCAGCGCTATGCGGGCCAGCACGCTATCCTTGGCTTCATAGCCCACGTCCACCCACAACACGCCGCCGGGGAAGTGGGGCGCCAATTCCCCGGCCACCACCCGCGCCAGGGCGGATTTGCCCATCCCCCCCATGGCCTGGATGGCCACGCTCACGTCGCCGGTCCGCGCCAGGGCGTCGCGGAGACGCTGCAGCTCCGCGCGGCGGCCGGCGAAGGTTTTTGGGGGGGGCGGGACCTGCATCGGCAGCATTTCTGGCGGGCGGGCCGTTTCCTTTTCAAACAATTGTCCATGCCGCAGCCGCATGAAGAGCACCGGGATTGCCCACTCCACCTGCTGCCGGTTGAAGAGCAATAAGCGGGCCTCGTTCAAAGCCCGGTCCACCACCCCGTGGTCCAGCAGCTTCGTGTAGAAGTCGCGGGTCAACTGCTGCGCCAGGGCCATCGGCACCAGGTCCTGCATCGCTACCACCGCCGGGATGCCCGCCTGCACCAGCTTCGGCCCCAGGCCCACGAAGGGGTTCTCCGCCCTGGTTCCGGCGTCCCGCTGCGCGCTTTGGCAGGCGGCCAGGAACACCAGGTGGGGCGGGGGGGACTGGGCCGTGAGTTTGGTCTTAAGGTCCTCGTCCACTTCTACCCGGCAAGTCCCATCCTCCTGCTCCAGGTAGAGGGCCGCCGCGCCGGGGCCGCCCTGGCCCGTGCGCCGGAAGTGGCCGTGGGCCAGGAAATGGAGCACATGGTGTCCGGACCCATGGGGTCCGGGGAGATACCGCAGCACATTCTGCAGGCTGGTGACGCCTGCCTGAACCTGGTAGCCCTCCGCCTGCAGCCGGCGCTGCAATTCCGGTGAGAGGCCGGTACGACCGGGCAGCAGCGTGACCTGCATCTGGTTGGTGCGGCGCAAGTCACCCAGGGCCTGGTGCAGGTTTTCCACTTCCGCCTCCACATCAATCGCGGCCAGGTTGTATTGGGTTTTGAGATCCGTAGGGTTGGCAATGGCGAAGAGCATTCGAATAGGGCGCTCCGCCACCGGAAGCCCTTCAGCCGCTTCCAATGCCGTGAAACGGGAGAAAGGCGTAAGCGTGGAAACCGCCAGGGGGAGGGGCTGCCCCTTGTGCATGTGGTAGAGTCGCTCCCAGGGCAGGGCGTGCAGCTCGGCCGCTCGCTCGTCGATCCACAGCCGCACGCGCACCCTCCCTTCCGCCTCGGCTTCAGCCCGGCCGGTGACTTTATCGTAGGCGCGCCGGATCGGTCCGGCTATGAGGGCATCGAACAAATCCAGTCCATAGCCTTCACCGTCGAGTTGAGCCAGCAGCAGTCGCTGCCTGTCAAGGCGCAGCTCCCCGGCGAAGTGGCTGCCATCATCCAGGTCGGCGCTTACCCCATACGCGCCATTCTCCTTCGCGGCCTCAATGTGGATCAGGATATCGGTGTACATATCGGGCATACCGTTCCTCCCCATACCTCAAGTTAATGCGTGCCGACTCTAGACAGCCTACCCCTTTTCCACCTTCGACGGGCTGCCTCCCCCGCTATCTTTTCCCTCGCGCTGGCCGGTCAAGCCTTCTACCAATCCCGGCCGGTTCTTAACTGCCTGGGCGTACCTGTCGAGCAGTTGTTGTATCTGGCTGATGGCATCGGCGGTGGCCTTGTCTAGCTCCTGCTGCGCCTGCTGCGGATCAAACGACCAGGCCAGGTGCGTCCAGTAACTGTTGTAGATCACCCCCAGCCAGGTCATGAACTGCAGGTTCTCTTCCACTGCCTGGGTAGGGCGGCTGATGAAGTAGGTGATGAAGGACGCGATGCTGAGACCGCCGAAAACCGCGCTGGTGAGGGCTGCTTGCGTCTGCAGCGCGATCACCACGGCAGTCACGAAGAAACCGACGCCAACTCCGAAAATGATCCAATACATGATCAGAGTCGAGTTGTGGGATCGCATGAAGGCGTTCAGCACGCGCTGGAACACCTGGTCGGTGTTGGTATAACCGGACTTGATGTGGTCCACCCAGGCTTGATACAGCTCAGGGTTGTCTTCCTTGAAGCCGCCAGGCACCTGCGGCACAGGCGAAAACATCACGCCCGCCCCCAAGGGCGCCCCCGGGCCGGCTTTCGCCGCCGCTGAGGCGCTGGCTGCCCCTGGGGGCGCGCCACCGTTTTCCACCTTAGGCGAGGCATCTACCAGGGGCGCGGCGCTAGCCGGAGTGGCGGCCTTGGCCGCTCCGGCAATCCGCACTGCTTCCATGACCGGGCGCACGGCGGTCTCCACCCCGGCGCGCACCGGCAGCCGTACTGCCGGGTCGCCGATGATAGTGTAGCTGCGGGCATCGTTGTTCGCCGTCCACAGGCCCGCCAGAGCCAGGTCATTGGCCAGCTTGCCAAATTTCACATCCTCCAGCTCGGCGCTGAGCACGGTGGACAGCTCGGCGTAGCGGACGTTGAAGTACTCCAGGGCCGAGCCAACCGGGTGCCCCTCCATCAGCCGCTTGAGGGTGCTGTGGAAGGTCTCGATCTGCCTGCCCGCCTGGTCCCAGGTGAAAGAGTAGCCCCAGGCGCGCTCCACATGGCCGACCACGGCCAGCGCGCCGCCGTTGGGGTGGCCCAGCAGGCGCTGCGGCAGGCGCGCCAGAAAGGCGTGCGGCGCGATCGCCGCCGGCGCCTGCAGAGCCTGGTGCGCGAAGTCGTCCAGTTGCGGCGTGCCGGCGCCGTAGCAGGCGAAGTGAAACGACACCAACCCCAGCAGCCGGGCACCATCCGCCACATCCTCTGCGGCCAGGTAGAAATCCTGGGGGATTTCCTTGCGCCAGATCAGCGGGCCGGGCCAATCGCCGCACAGCAGCGCCCCCTGGTGGGGCAGTTGGCGCCGGTCGCCGTTGGGGAAGCCCATGCCGTGGCTGGCGGTGAACAGCAATGCGGGGGTGTCGGCCCCGCCCAGCAATTGTGCCAGCCGCGCCTTCTTGGTCTCCGCCGGAGGCAGCGTTTGTATCTGCCAGGGCGCGCCATCGCTCTTCCCGTCTTTTTGATCTGCTGCTATCGCCTCGGCCAGCGGCGCTACCAACTGCGTGGCGCTCAGGGCCGTAGCCGGGTCGTCCAGGTTTTGCACCCCGACGAGGGTGGCGCGGCGGGGCAGCACCACCTGGCCGGTCTCGGCCAGCACCACGCTGCGCGCATAGCGCGCGTATTCCTGCAGCGTGTCAAAATACAGGCGGCCCACCGCATATTGCACGTCGAGCTGATATTGAAAGCGGTAGGGGATCGTCTGCGGGTCGCCTACGATCAACAGATAGTAGGGCACCTTCTCCGGGTCGGCCGGGCCCGGACCGATGCCGTGGCGCGCCAGGAAATCATTTTTCGACTCGCCGGGCCGGTACGCATCCGGGCCGGTGTATTCCCGGTAGTGGTCGCCGGCCTGCTGTTTACGCAGATCCAGCAATTCTTTGAGCGCTTCTTTGAGGGCCGGTACCCGCTCCTGGTCCTGGAAGGCGAAGATCACTCCCCAACCGGACTGGGCCAGGTCTTTGGGGTCTACCCCCTCCTTGGGGCCGAGAGACACATTGGTGACGCGCTCGAACCAGGCCTTGAGCTCCTGCTGGTGGGACTTGTCCAGGCTTTCCCCCTGGATAACCTGCGATATCTCCTTGGGCGACAGCGGGGGAAGCAGATAATCGCCGGTAGCCCCGTTGATGCCATTGAACACCATTTGTTTATCGGACATAGAGGACCTCCTATTCATGACTTCTGGCAGGGTGAACACGGCCGTCGTCACTCTCCAAGTAGAGCAGGCCCTCGGTGCGTTCTGCGTACCTGTCTCCAGGGTAGTGACCTGTAGGTGCTGAGTCACCGAACTATAGCCTGTATTCCAGGGTTTACTGATTCTTATTGGTTATTGGCCCGCAAAACGGCCAACAGTATCTCCCTGAAGATGGAATTTCTTGTTATAAGGCTGGCTGAGCCTCCTGCAGCGATCTTTATTGACAGAAAATCTTGAGTGACAGAAACGTAGAGCCGTAGAGGCCATGTCGGATATATTACTATATCACGCCAACTCTAGTTTCGGCTAACCGGCTTCCAGCCAGTAGGCTGCCCAGAAGGTCTGGTGGGCAGCACCAAGGGCCTCGTCATCGTGGCGAGGTCCGCAAGACGAGTTCTTATGTGTCTAAACGCCCTGCAAAGGGCCTTACAGCAGCGCCGC
>SICG01000038.1 GCA_009691525.1 Candidatus Latescibacterota bacterium
CGGCCCAGTACACGGGTGCTTTTATGGAGACCGGCATCGGGGCGCGGGCCGCGGGCATGGGCGGGGCTTTCAGCGCCCTGGCCGACGACCCGGCGGCAGCGTACTGGAACCCGGCCGGGCTGATACGCAGCCAGGGCCAGGGATTCCTGGCCTCCATGCAACCCCTCTCCCTGGATCGCTGGCAGCACAGCCTGGCCTATGCCCTCAACGTGCGCGGCGAACTGGCCCTGGGCCTGGCCTGGCAACACGCCGGGGCCGGCGAGTTGCTGGCCCGCGCTGCCGACGGCACGCCGCTGGGCAACATCGAAGATGGGGAGAATGCCTACTATGTGGCCGTGGCCCGGGCCCTGGGCAAGCGGGCCTCCCTGGGCCTGGCCCTGAAGGTGCTGCGCCATACCATCGACACCCCTCAGACCGGCACTTCCACCGGCAAGGGCGCGGGTTTTGATCTGGGCGCTCAGGTCTATGTGGACGACCACCTCACCCTGGCGGCGACCCTGCGCAATCTCAAGGGCGGCCTGGACTGGAAGGTGAACCGCGCCTCGGCCCAGACCAGCGCCACCACCGACGACCTGGCCCTCGATGCCGGACTTGGAGTGGCCTATCGCCCGTGGACAGTCCTGGTGTTGGCGGCCGAGGGACATCACGCCGACGACGAGTCCTATCTCGACCTGGGCGGCGAGTGGCAGGCTTCCCCACTCTTGACCCTGCGGGCCGGCCTCAACCGGCTCGGCAGCGAGGGGGCGACCCTGGCCTTTGGCCTGAGCCTGCGCCCCATGCGCCGCGACCGTTTCCAACTCCACTACGCCTACACCACCGACCAATTGGGGGCCGGCAACCGAGTGAACGCCGGTCTGGGCCTGAAGTTCTGATGGTTTTCTTTTTCCTTCTCGGTTTATGCCTGGTCCAGCCAGTCTGGGCCCGGTCTGGTTTGGACTTCCTCCAGTTGCCCTTTGGGGCGCGGGGCGCGGCCCTGGCCGAGGCCGGGGTGGCCCTGCCCGACGAGGATGCCCTTTCGGCCAATCCGGCGGCGCTCCAATCCGCTGCCCGCACCCTGGGCCTGAGCCACAGCGAATGGGTGCAGGACATCCGCCACGAGTACCTCAGCATGTTCTGGGGCCACAATCACCAGATCTTGGGCCTGGCCTTCCAGTTCTCCCACACCGGCCAACTTGAACACCGCACCGGGCCCAGCGCTGAACCCCTGGGGGAATTCGGGGTGTACGAAGGGGCCTTGAATCTGGCCTGGGCCGGTTCCTGGAACCAGCGGTTGCGCCTGGGCTTGAACCTGAAATTGCTGCGCCAGTCGATCTACACCGCCACGGCCACCGGGGCTGCCCTGGACCTGGGCATGCTCCTCCAGTTGCGCTCAGGCCTGCGCCTGGGCGCGGCGCTGCGGCAGTTGGGGCGCATGCACAAGTTGGACCAGGTGGCTACCCCGCTGCCCCGCACCCTGGCCGCCGGCCTGGCGTACACTGGCTTGCCCCACCTGCTGCTGAGCAGTGAGGTGCGGCGGACCGATCGGCACACCACCCTGCATCTGGGGACCGAATGGGAGGCCACCTCCCAGTTGCTGCTGCGCGGCGGGTACCAAAGCGCCGACGGGCGCGGCCTGGCCTTGGGGCTGGGCCTGAGGCGGGAAACCTGGACCCTGGACTACGCCTTTGTCCCCCTGGTCGCCGACCTGGGTGCCGCACACCGCCTCAGTCTCCACCTGCACCGGCGGGCGGCGTTGTGAAGTTCTGGCGCAAGACCCCCGCACCGCTCCGCCCGCCGCCCCTGGCCATCTGGGAGCCCCTGCCCCCGGAGTTCTTCCGCCAGCCGGCCCCAGTCCACCACTCCCCCTGGCTGCACTTGCTGCTTTTTGCCCTCACCCTTTTTTCGATGACCGCCGCCGGTGCCATGCAGCAGGGGGTGGACCCGCTGGCGGATCTGAAAAGTCTGGTCCATCTGAGCGAGGGCATTCCTTTTGCTGTCGCCCTGCTGGGCATTCTCACCGTTCACGAATTTGGCCACTACTTCGCCGCCCGCCGCTGGGGATTAAAGGTCTCTTTCCCCTACTTTCTCCCCATGCTTCACTATCTTTCCCTGCTGGGCACCCTGGGTGCGGTGATCCGCCTGCGCTCCCCCATCCCCCACCGGCGGGCCCTGCTGGACATCGGCGCAGCCGGACCTTTGGCCGGCTTTGTCGTGGCGCTGGTCGCCTGCCTGGTGGGCCTGTCCCAGTCGGCGGTGGTGGCGTCCGGCTACTTCCACCCCGAACTTCAACAGCTGCCCATCCAGCTGGGCGCTCCCTTGCTCTTCAGTGGTCTGTCGGCCCTGATCCTGCCCGCCCATGCTCCCAACCAGATGGTGCTGCTCAGCCCGGTGGCCTTTGCCGGCTGGGTGGGGCTTTTCATCACCGCCTTCAACCTCTTTCCCGTGGGCCAGCTCGACGGCGGCCACATCGTCTACGCCCTCTTTGGCCGTCGCCATCGCCTCATTGGCCGGCTCACCTTTGCCGGCTTGTTGGCCATGGGGATCTACGGTATTTTATCGCTGGTATGGAACTGGCCACAGGGCTGGCCAGGGTGGCTGGGATTGGCCCTTTTCCTGGCGCTCTTTGGCAAGGGCCACCCGACGCCCTCTGATCCGGAGACTCCGCTTGACCCCCGGCGGCGCCTGGTGGGTTATGGATGCCTGATCGTTTTCGTGCTCTGTTTCACCCCCGTGCCTTTCAGCGCCTGAGATGCTGCTATGGGAGCCCGGTTCTGTCTTTCCGCGCTGCTGCTATCAGGCAGCCTATCCGGCTGTGGCCTGGCCGACGACGCCCGGGTGGAGTGCCGCTGCACGGTGGACACGGATGTGATCCTCTTCCCCGCCTGCCTCGACGCGGTCCTCAGCGCCGAGCGCCCGGATGCCGCCAACCCCTTTGCGGCCCGCCTGCCCGACTGTCCCAGCGGCAAACGCCTCTCGCTGCTGGAACCGACGCGGGCCGAATTCGTCCTTTTCAATATCAAGACCACCGTCGAGGGCTTCAGCCCCTTGCAATACTTGGACCAGCTGGCTGAAGAATTTTTCTTTATCCCCGAGCCGGAGGGCATGGATCTGTACCTGGAGGTGTATCATCCTCCCGAAGGGTACGTGGCTGAACAGGACACCCTGTGGACGCGGGCCCAGGAGCGCACCTTTGCAGTGGGAGTGCTCGATCGGAGCCGCTTCCAGCGCGTCGAATTCCGCCGCTGGTACGAGTCCTCCAAAGACCAGCGCACGGTCTCGGAGGACGGCCGGAGCGAGGTGTTCTTCTTTCCCTACGAACTCGACTTTGTCCCCCAGGCAGGCAGCGGCGACCAGGAGGTCTTAGGAATCAAGGGGCGCATGGAGGTGGAAATCTACACCCCCACCGCCGAGAACCCGGTCTGGTCGCTGCGGCGTTGGCAGGATTTTCGCGACGCGGCCTCTGCCAAGCGGACCTGGACCGAAGCGCGGGCGATTTTCTCCCGCTGAAAAACATGAAAGAGGAGTAGGCCATGAGGTACACCCGATATTTCGCCTGTTTTTTCTCCCTGCTGATCCTGCTGGCCGCCGGCTGCTCCAACCCCTTTGCGCCCCAAAAGCGCCAGGGCCAGGACCCCCAGCAGGTGCCGGCCCCGCCGGCTACCACCCCGGAGATCCTGCTCGACAACCTGAGCCGGGCTATGAACGACCGCGACAAGGAATTGTACGAGACGGTCATCGACCCGAATTTCTGGTTCACCGAGACCAACTGTCTGGGTGAAATCGTCTTCGAGAACGATCGCGAGTTTGAACTGGCCATCATGGGGGGCAGCCGCGATGGCAGCAAGCCGGGGCTCTTCACGACCTTCCGCACCTTTGAGTACGAATTCTCCCTGATCTCGCGCAGCATCGAGCTAGGCCGCGACTACCCGAAAGCCTTCGAAGGCGATCCGGATGGCCATCCAGACGAGGACTGGGTGGTGTTCCGCGGGCGGACCCACATGCTCATCATCGACGAGAACAACGACGGCTTCCGGGTCGACCAGGTGATGAATTTCAAGCTGCGCCAGGACGCCGCCGATGGGCTGTGGCGGATCATCCGCTGGGTGGATGATCCGCTGTCGGGGGGGACCGAGTGCGGGTCTGCTGCCCAGGGCAAGCTAGTGGCCGAGGGCCGGGCCTCCTGGGCCGAGGCCAAAGGCCGTTGAAAAAAAGCGCGAAGCGGGGGGTGCGCCTGACCCGCAGGCAGCACTCCCCCGCCCTACATCTGGTGCTGACCGCTTTCCTGCTGACCGCAGGGGCGGGAATCTTTTTTTATGGCCAGTGGCCCTTGCAGGCGCCCGAATCGTCCTCCTCGCGGGCCGTCGTAGTCGAAGACCAAGAGGGGCCGGCGGGCAGTCTGTACGAACAGGTGGACGAGGCTCTGGCCGAATTGGGGCTGGAGGCCAGCCTGATCCACAAGGCACACGGAGTTTCCCTGGCCCCGGCCGGCGGGATGGGTGACCGGATTGTGGTGCGGGTCCCGGTGGATCTGCCACTCACCGAGGTCAACCTCTACCTGTGCCGCCTGGTGGAACGCTGCGGGGGTCGCGTGCTGGGCGCCAATGAACGGCAGCGCGGGCAACAGGTCGAAATCTACTGCGAGGCCGGCCAACTCACCCTCTTCGTGCTCCAGCGCGATCCCGAACTGCGCCGGCGCGCCGGACTCATCGCCCTGCTGCTCGAGGAAAGCGGGGAGGGGCCCGGAAGCTGGCGGCTACTGGAGCGTTTCTGTGCCCTGCGCCCGCCCCTGGGCCTGGCGCTGCGCCCCGAGAGTGAGCGTTTGGGCGAGGTACTGGACCTGGCCCAGGCACGCGGCCACCAGGTACTGGTGCATCTGCCGGTGGATCCCGAAGAGCCTCCCGCCCCTGAGGCGCTGCGCCAGCAATTGCGGCTGGCCTTCAAAAGAGTACCCGAGGCGGTGGGGGTGGACGTGCCGGCTGCCAATGCGCTGCTCACCGCCGAAGTGGTGCGTGAGGCCCGGAAAAACGAATTGCTTTTTGTCGACCGCGCCACCGCGCTGGACTTCGACGCCGGCGCTATGGCCAAGGAGGCCAGGGTGCGCACCGTACACCGCGATCTCTTCATCGACGAGGTGGACAACCGCGCTGAGGTGGAGAAGAAGCTGTGGGAGCTGGCTGAATTGGCCGCGCAGCGGGGCCAGGCTCTGGGCCTGGGCCAGACCCGAGAGTCCACCCTGCTGGCCCTGGAGGCGGTGTTGCCCCGCCTTGAGGCGCGCGGCTTCCGCCTGATCTCGCTCTCCCAGTTGGCCCGCTGAATGAACCTACGCTCAGACCAGGCCCGAAACTTTGTTTTTGAACTGGTGGCCCAGGATGCCCGCACCGGGGCGCGGGCCGGGCTGCTGCACACCCCGCACGGCACCATCGAAACCCCCTTCTTCATGCCGGTGGGCACCCAGGCGACGGTCAAGACCCTGTCCCAACAAGATTTGGAGGCCCTGGGGGCCCAGGTGCTGCTGGCCAATGCCTACCACCTGTACCTGCGCCCCGGCGCCGAGCTGGTGGCCCGGGCCGGGGGGTTGCACGGCTTCATGGGCTGGAAGCGGCCCATGCTCACCGACAGCGGCGGCTTCCAGGTGTTCAGCCTCTCTGGCCTGGCCCGCATCAAAGAAGAAGGGGTCTACTTCCAGTCGCACTTGGATGGCTCGCGCCACCTCTTCAGCCCCGAGAAGGTCATGGAGATCGAGCACCACCTGGGGGCGGATTTCATCATGGCCTTCGACGAGTGTACTCCCTACCCCTGCACCGAGGAATACGCCCGCAACTCCATGGAGCTGACCCTGCGTTGGGCGCGGCGCGGCCTGGAGCGACATACCCAGCTGCAGCAGGAGCAGGAAGTTCCCCAGGCCCTCTTCGGGATCGTCCAGGGCAGCGTGTTTCCCCCGCTGCGCGCCCGCTGCGCCGCCGAACTGGCCGCCCTCGACCTGCCCGGATATGCGGTGGGCGGACTGGGGGTGGGCGAGCCGCCGGCCCTGATGCGGGAGATCCTCGCCTCCACTTTGCCCCAGCTGCCCCTGCACAAGCCGCGCTACCTGATGGGGGTGGGCTTGCCCCACGACCTGGTGGCGGGGGTGAGCGCCGGGGTCGACATGTTCGACTGTGTCATCCCCACCCGCAACGCCCGCAACGCCACCGCCTTCACCCGCCTGGGGCGGGTGCGGCTGAAAAACGCCTCCCTGGCCGAGGACCCTGGCCCCTTGGACCCCGAGTGCTCCTGCCAGACCTGCGCCCACTACAGTCGTGCGTACCTGCGCCATCTCTTCCAGACCAAGGAAATCCTGGGCCTGCGGCTGGCCACCTACCACAATCTCCATTTCTATCTGGAACTGATGCGCCGCATGCGCCGGGCCATCATCGAGGGCGATTTTGCCCGTTGGCAGGCCGAGTTCCTGGCCGCGTACCAGGACTGAATCTGCCGGTTGGGCCGGTTTGCCGATCGGTGCTGAAGCCATATCTTCTGAGACCTCCATTCCCACCTAAAGAAAGGACAGACACGTGTTAACTTTTCTAGTCGACGCCGCCCACGCCATGGGTGGCCTGCCCACCGAGGGCGGCGGGGGCGGCAGCGCCATTCTCGGCATGTTGCCCTTCATCCTGATGTTCCTGGTCCTCTACCTGCTCATCCTCAGGCCGCAGATCAAGAAACAAAAGACCCACCAGAAGATGATCGACGAGCTGAAGAAGGGAGACCAGGTGGTGACCAGCGGCGGCATCCACGGGGTGGTGGCCAATATCAAGGACGACGTGGTGGTCCTCAAGATCGCCGACAACGTGAAGGTTGATCTGTCGCGTTCGGCGGTGTCCTCAGTCAAGGGCAATACCGGCGAAGCCAGTTCCTGAGCGGATGAGGCTGGTCTTCATGGGGACGCCCGCCTTCGCGGTCCCCTGCCTGCGGCGCCTGGCCGCCAGTTCCCACCAGGTGGTGGCGGTGGTCACCAATCCCGACCGGCCCCGGGGCCGGGGGCAGCGCCTGGCCGCCCCGCCGGTCAAGGAGGTGGCCCTGGCGTTGGGGCTGGAGGTGCTGCAGCCGGCCGCCCTCGACGAACCAGAATTGGTCGACCGCCTGGCCGAGTACCAGCCCGACCTTTTCGCGGTAGTGGCTTTTTCCATCTTGCCCCGCCCGCTGCTGGAACTGCCCCGCCTGGGTAGCGTCAACCTCCACCCTTCCCTGCTGCCGGCCTACCGGGGTGCGGCGCCCATCATCTGGGCGGTGATCCGGGGCGAGTGCGAGACTGGGTTGAGCACTTTTCTGCTCAATCCGCGCGTGGACGCCGGAGATCTGCTCCTGCAAGAACGAGTAGCCATCGATCCAGAAGAGACGGCTGGCGAGCTGGAGGCGCGCCTCAGCCCACTGGGCGCTGATCTCTTGTTGCAGACGGTGGACAGGCTGGCCCAGGGCAGCATCGCGCCCCGGCGCCAGGACCAGAGCCGGGTGAGTCGCGCGCCCAAGCTGCAAAAGGAGGACGGCCGCCTCGATTGGCACCAGCCCACCGAGGCGCTGCGCAATCACATCCGCGGGGCCAATCCGATGCCGGGGGCCTTCACCGAGTGGGAGGGCGGGTTGCTCAAGGTACACCGCAGCCGGCCTGCGGATTACCGGGGGAAGGTGCCGGGCACCGCGCTGCTGGCGGACCCTCGCCAGGGGTTGGTGGTGGCCACCGGGGACGGAGCCCTGCTGCTGACCGAGGTCCAACCTGCAGGTAAACCACCCATGGAGGGTAGCGCTTTTGTCCGGGGATATCCCGTCCAGGTCGGCACCCGTCTGGGCCGCTGAGCTGCTCTTAATCCTGCTGCTGGCGGGCCAGGCAATGGCCCAGGTGCCGGCGGACAGTATGCAGCCCCCAGCCCCCAGAAAGGCCCTGGTCCGCTCGCTGCTCTTGCCCGGTTGGGGTCAATACACCAATGGCCGGCCCTTCAAGGCGCTGGGTTTTGGTGTGGCGGCGGTGGTATTGGCGGGTCGGGTGGTGGCGCAGCAGCGCAGCCTGAACCGCGCCGACAGTCGGGGGGCACCCGATCTGGAGTTGGAGGATCTGGCCGCTGGCCGCAACACTCGGGTGTTGCTGTTGGTGGCCAATGCCACGTTGGCGGGTATCGACGCGTACGTGGACGCCCAGTTGGCCGGCTTCGATGTGAGTCTGGGGCCGCGTGCTGGGCCGGGCGCAGTGTTGCTGGAAGTGCGGCTCTCGCGATGAGACCTAGGCCGGACTGACCACGTAGCCTTTGCCGGGCGGATTTTTCCAGACCCGGCTGTGGTACGGGGAGCGCAGGATCTGCTGCTGGCGCTCGGTGTAGTCGTAGGCTTCGGGGTCGTAGAAGGTGCCCCACCAGGAGGCGTGGCGGGGGGAGTACTTGTAGAAGAGGGTGCGGCGCTGGGCGGGCGCCTGCCAGGCCAGGGTGCCGTGGCGCAGGGCTTCGGTGAAGATGATGGCCGAGCCGGCGCTGCAGGCAATCTGTTGCACGCCGGGGGTGGGATTGCCCACGCAGGTGATGCTGGTGGGGGGCGCGAAACTGCTCTTGTGGGAGCCGGGGATGCAGCAGAAACCGCCGGCCCCCGGAGGCACGTCTTTCAGGGCCCAGGCCACCGCCACCAGGCCGCAGTGGATCTTGTCGTTGGCCACGTGGTAGTGGAACATGGTGCTATAGGGAGTGCCGTTGATGTGCAATTCGCCGGCCCCGCCTTCGCGCATGTGTTCGGCGTACTCGTGGTCGAGGCGGAAGCCCTCGCCCAGCATCTCCTGCAGATGGGGCGCGACAGAGGGGTGGTCGATGAGGTCGCGGTAGGGTTTGCCCCAGCCGATCAGCTCCAGGTAGCGAGCCCGCCCGGCCTGCGGGTCGGGTGCGTTGGCCTGTTGTTCGTCGAAGAGGGTGTTGAGGGCGGTCAGTTCGTCCGCGCTCAGGGCATTTTCAATCACCAAATAGCCGCGCACGTCGAAGAAGTAGCGCTCTTCCTCGGTCATCTCGGTTTGCTCTCCTTGTTATTTGGGACTGACACTGGCCAGCAGTTTGGGCCAGGCCGCAGCTAGTTCGACCACATCTCCCCCGCACAAGACCAGATCCACCCCGGCTTCGAGCATGGCGTTCAGCAGCGCACCCGACGCCACCAGCACCCCGGTGTATTTGCCCGCCTCCTTGGCGCGGCGCATACACTTGAGGGCGGTCTCGATCACCTCGGGATGGTTGACCAGGGCGGGATGGCCCAGGCTCACCGACAAATCTCCCGGGCCGATGAAGATCCCGTCGAGCCCCTCCACCCCGCAGATAGCGTCGAGGTTTTGCACCGCCTGCACCGTCTCGATTTGGGCGAAGATGCGGTTGCGTTCGTTGGCCTGGGCAAAGGCGGCTTCTGGCCCGGCCAGGCCGAACTCCACCCCCCAGGTGCGCAGGTTGAAGCCGCGCCGGCCAATGGGTGCGAACTTGCCGTACTCGACCAGGCGGCGGGCCTGCTCGGGGGTATCGATCATCGGCACTACCAAAATCTGCCCGCCCGACTCGAGGGCGCGCAACACGTGGTGCCGTTCCCCGTCGGGCAGGCGCACCAGCGGCACGGCGCCGTTGGCTTTGGCCGCCAGGCACAGGCTCTCGACCCGCTCGAAGCTGGCCGGTCCGTGCTCCATCTCGATCCACACCACCTCGAAGCCGGCCTTGGCCGCCAGGCCGGCCAAGAGGGGTGAACCGCTGTAGATGGTCACCCCGCGCAGCCGGCGAGGTTGGCCCTTGTCGTCTAGGAAGGGATCTCTGTTCATTGGGTTTTCGCTCGGGTAGGATCATTTCGGGGAATGGGATTCGGCGGGTTGATGATAGGGAAGGGCCCAGGTCTTGGCAAGTTGCGGGCCTAGGAGGTAGCGTGAAGTTCTGCTTGGAAAGGGCAAAGAAGCGAGGTGCTTTTGTGTCATGCAGCACGCGTTCCCTTCGCCGTGGCGCGTTTTGAGACTACATTGCTTGTTGGGTCCAATTCGCCGTTATTGCGCTCGTTGCCAATATACGTAAGCGCCCGACAGCCGACTCGATCAGGGTTGCATCGTCTGGCTCACCAGACCAACGCCATACCGACGAAAGGAATCACATGAAGGAATCCGATCCATTCGAAAAAGGTCTCGCCGCCGGCGAGGCAGCGGCTTCTGCTGCCGGGGGCGCATCACCAACATCGGCGAAGGGCGGGCGCATGTATGTGCGCACCCAGGGCTTTGGATCAACCGATGCCGAGTTGCGCTTTCTGCAGCGCTGTGGCGTGCGCCACAAGGCCGCCGCCTTTCCCTTCCACCCCGGTCGCGGTTGGGATCTCGACGAGCTGGTCCAGGAAAGGGAGCGCCACGAGGCCTTCGGGCTGACGCTGGACATGAGCGCCCTGCCCATCTACGAGAAATTTCATCACATCATCTATTTTGGCAAAAGCCCGGAGCGCGACCGGGAAATCGACCTGGTATGCGAAATGATCCGCACCGCTTCGCGTGCCGGCATCACTTCTCTGCGCTATAACACCTGTATCCTGCCCATCGACCGCACCGAACAGGAGGAAGGTCGCGGCGGCTATTACCACACCGCGTTCCGCCTGGACAAGATCCCCGCAGAGGAGCAGGCCCGGCTGACCGAGGCCGGGCGAGTCACTGCAGAGATGCACTGGGAGCGCATTGAGTACCTGCTCGAACGCATGATTCCGGTAGCAGAAGAATTCAAGGTTCGCATGGGCAATTCCCAGGAAGACCCTCCCACCCCCCCTCAGTATATGGGCGTTGACAAAGTCCTCAATGACTTTGAAGGCATGAAGCGGTTCATCGAGCTTCAGCGCAGTCCCTATCACGGCTGGAACTTCTGCGTCGGTTCCATCGCTGAAATGCTCGAAGATTCGGCCAATGAAATCTACCCTTTCATCGAATATTTTGGCCGCCGTAACACCATTTTCCTGGTTCATTACCGCAACCTGCTCGGCCGGCGCTACAGCTTCCGCGAAGCCCTGCCCGATGAAGGGCATATGGACTTCTACCGGGTATTAAAGGCCCTCAAGGACGTGGGCTACTCTTACGGCATTGACCCTGACCACGTCCCGCGCACCGACGACGATCCGAAGGGCTACTATCAGTCCTATGCCTACTGCTTTGGTTACATCAATGCCATGATTCAGGCGGTCTACGGCGAAGCCTGAGCGTATGTCGGAGACCATTTCAAAACGAGGAAGGTGGACTGGTTGCCCGCAAGGGGTGCGCTGCGTTTCGCCATGAGGACTGCTTTGACAGGCCGGAATATTCCTGTAGTATATGCAGCCAGCAGGCCAATCGTGCAGCGGTCGAGGAAGGAGTATTGAGGGATGGAGGACGGGGCGAAGTCGGGGCACCGGCCCGCAACGCAGGCATCGTCAAGACTCACCCGCCGGGAATTCATCCCCAAAATGGCGGCCGCCCTGCTGGGGGCGGGCGCGCTGCTGAACCCGCAGCGCCTGCTGGCGCAGACGGTGCAGGATACTGCGGACGCCGTGGGCATGAAGTACCGGACCCTGGGCAAGACCGGGATCGAGGTCTCGGCCATCGGCTTTGGCTCGCACCTCAACGACGCGGCCCTCAACAACCCCCTGGTCCGGGCCGAGCACATCCGCAAGGGCCTGGAACTGGGTATCACCCTCTTCGATATCTACGACCACGGCCTCCACCAGTTCGCGCCGATGGGTGAGATCCTGGGGCCGGTGCGCCAGCAGGTGGTGATCTCGCTGATCACCACCTGGACACCGGACCAGGTCCACCAGGAGGTGGAGTACGCGCTGAAAACCTTGGGCACCGATTATATCGACCTGTACCGCATCTACGCGGAAACCGGGGTTGCCAACGACGAAGTGGAGACGCGTTTCCAGGCCCTGCAGCAGGCCAAGAAGGCGGGGAAGATCCGGGCGGTCGGACTGGTGGCCCACGACCACGTGCAACTGGCCCAGATGTTGCGGACCTATCCTGAACTGGATTACCTGAAACTGCCGTACAATTTCCGGCACCAGCAGTTCTCCCCGGTCACCTCAGTCCAGCCCCTGTCCTGGAACCAGGCCAAGGCCAAAGCCCCCGCTCCCCCGTCTCCTGAGGAGGTCCCGCAGTTGGACGGCCTCTCCAAGGCCAGCAGCGTCGACTGCCAGTACTATCCCTGCCCGGATTCGGGGCTGCTGTCGCTGGTCAGGCAGACCGGGGTGGGGCTCATCGCCATCAAGGCCTTCGCTTCCGGTGGCCTGTTAGAGCTGGGAATGGCCGATCCGCTCATCGCCGAAAAGCTGCAGCACGCCGAGTTGAGCCTGCCACAGGCGGCGCTGCGTTTTGTCCTAGACGCCCCCGAGATTACCAGCGCCATCCCGTCGATGAACTCGGTTGACGAGGTGGTGGAGAACGTCGGCGCGGTGCAGAGTGGGATGTCGCAGGCGGAGACAGAGTTGCTGCAGTTGTGGGCCGAGGCAGCGGAGCGGGCTCAGGGTTCCTATTTGCCGGCGAAGTACGCGTGGCTGGAGCAGTGGACCGCCTAGTAGTCAATCACAGTGGTTCTGAGGCGTCGGGGAGTGACCCACTCCGGCCTTTCCCGATGCCTGGGCCTGCCACCGACGCCCGGCCCGCAGGCCCTTTCCCGGCCCCGGCGCCCCCAGTAAAGGCCTTCAGGGTCATCTCCCCGCCGCACTCTTCAGATCTCGTAGTGCCCGACGACCTCAAACTCCAACTCGACTACCAGCGCAGCGATGCCCCCGGTCTGAGCGACGGGGAGAACAAGGTCCTCGCTCGCCTGCAAGTGGTCTTCTAATGCTGAAAGGAGAACCGGCCATGCGCTCTTTCCGTCAATTTGCCATTGCCCTAGTCCTGACGCTGTGTCCCACCCTCGCCACGGCTCAATCCGTAAATGTGTACGCTGCTGCCAGTCTGACGGATGTACTCCAAGATTTGGCACAGCGCTTCAAGACCAGCGGACAGGGGGAAATGACCATAGTGCCCGGCAGCTCTTCTGCCCTGGCCAAGCAGATCGAAAACGGGGCTCCGGTCGATGTATTTCTCTCTGCCAATATGGAGTGGATGACCCACCTCGACTCGCTCAGTTTGATCGAAAAGGATTCCTGCGCCGAATTGCTGGGCAACACCCTGGTGGTCATCGCACCCGCTGCCGAGGGTTTTGCGGTGGAAGCCCGTAAGGGCTTCCACTTTGCCGGCGCCTTCAAGGGCCGGCTGGCTATCGCCGACCCTGGCCATGTCCCCGCCGGGATCTACGCCAAGCAGGCCTTTGAGTGGCTGGGATGGTGGGTGCCCATACAGGATCGGCTGGCCCCGGCTGCCGACGTGCGCGCGGCCCTCGCCTATGTGGAGCGGGGGGAGTGCGCTGCCGGCGTGGTGTACGCCACCGATGTGGTCCGCAGCGCCAAGGTAAAGGTGCTGGCTACCCTGCCGGAAGAGTCACATAAATCCATTGTCTACCCGGTGGCCATCGTCAAAGGCCACCGCACCGATAAAACGGCTCAGGTCCTGGCCTTCTTGCAGTCCCCGGAGGCGGCGCAGGTCTTTGAGCAGTACGGTTTTGCGGTTCTCAAGAAAAAGACTCCGCCTGCGGAATAAGACCCTGGCGCTGGTGAGTGTTATATTCTCTGAGGAGTTCAGCACCCTGAGGAAGAGGAGTTCGTCGCCATGAGCAGTGTCGCCAGGATTCCGTGGGAAGCGCTCGGCGTGGTCATCGTCTATCTTGCGGCGTGTTCCGTCGTGCCCGGGGACGACCGGGTATCGCTCCCACAAAAGGTTCCCAAGGTCTCTATCGTCGAATTCGGCAATGACGGACAGCGGAAAGGAGTGGTCGCCGTGGATAAAGTTGTCAGGACTGAGGAGGAGTGGCGGAAGCTGCTGACCCCCGAACAGTTCGAGGTCGCCAGGCAGGAAGGTACCGAAAGGGCTTTTACGGGCGCGTATTGGGACAACCACGAGCAGGGGATCTACCGCTGCATCTGCTGCGGCACCCCGCTGTTCCAGTCCGACACCAAGTTCAATTCCGGCACGGGTTGGCCTAGTTTCTACGCGCCTATCGCGCCGGAGAACATCCAACTGCGCTCCGACAACTCGCTGGGGATGGGCCGCACCGAAATCCTCTGCAAGCGCTGCGACGCCCATCTCGGCCACGTCTTCGACGATGGCCCAAGGCCCACCGGCCTGCGCTACTGCATCAACTCTGCGGCCCTCATCTTTGTGGAGAAGGGCGCGGCTTCCGCTCCTCCGGATTCCGGCAGCGCCCGGGAGACCGCTACCTTGGGGGGAGGCTGCTTCTGGTGCCTGGAGGCCGTCTTTGAGGAGCTGAAGGGTGTGGAAAGCGTGGTGTCCGGGTATTCGGGCGGAAAGGTCCAGAACCCCTCCTACGAGCAGGTCTGCACTGGTCAGACCGGGCACGCGGAGGTGGTTCAGGTCACCTTCGATCCCGCCCTCATCTCCTATCAGGATCTATTACATGTCTATTTCACCATCCACGACCCGACCACCCTCAACCAGCAGGGGCCCGACGTCGGCACCCAGTACCGGTCGGTGATTTTCTACCACAGCCCCGAAGAGCAGGCGGTCGCAGCACAGGTCATCCGCGAGATCACCGACAGCCAGATCTGGAATCAGCCCTTGGTGACGATCGTCGCCCCCCTGGAGGTATTCTACCCCGCCGAGGCCTACCACCAGCACTACTACCAACGCAATCCCAACCAGGGATATTGCCAGGCCATCATCGCGCCGAAACTGGCGAAATTCCGCGCGAAGTTCATGGAGAAGTTGAGCCGGTAGATGCAGCGGAGGCGGTTTTGTCCCTGACCCCCGAGGAATGGGAGGCCTTTTATCTTTCTTTGCGGGTGGGCCTGTGCTGCGTGCTGGTCAGCCTGCCGCCCGGGGTGCTGCTGGGCTGGCTGCTGGCCCGCCGGCAGTTCCGGGGCAAGTTGCTTCTGGACGGGCTGTGCCACCTGCCCCTGGTGCTGCCGCCGGTAGTGACCGGGTACCTGTTACTGGTGATGTTTGGGCGACGGGGCGTGATGGGAGCCTTTCTAGAAGACACCCTTGGGCTGAGCCTGGCCTTCAACTGGAAGGGGGCGGTGCTGGCCTCGGCGGTGGTCGGTTTTCCGCTGCTGTTGCGCGCTGTGCGTCTGGCCATCGAAGGGGTGGACCCCCGTCTGGAGCAGGTGGCCCGCACCCTGGGCGCCGGCCGACTGCGGGTTTTTTTCACCGTGACCTTGCGCCTGGCCTTTCCCGGGGTGATTGTGGGTGCCCTGCTGAGCTTTGCCCGCAGCCTGGGGGAGTTCGGCGCTACCATCACCTTTGTGGCCAATATCGCTGGCCAGACCCGCACCCTGCCCTCGGCCATCTTCACCTACCTCAACCAGCCCGGCGGCGAGGCGGGGGCCGCCCGCCTCGCCCTGGTTTCCATCGCCATCGCGCTCGGCGCTCTGGTGGCCAGCGAGTGGATGGCCCGCCGGCTGAAGCGAGGCTGAGGTGCTCTCGCTGAGTTTGTCCTGCGCCCTGCCCAGCTTCACCCTCGCGGTGGAGGCGCACTGTGCCTATCCGGTCACTGCCATCTTTGGACCTTCGGGGGCGGGCAAGACCACCCTGCTCAACTTGGTGGCCGGGTTGCGGCGTCCGGATTGGGGCGAGATCCGCCTGGGCGACGAGCTGCTCTTCTCCTCTGAAAAAAGAGTGGACCTGCCCCCTGAAAAGCGGCGCATCGGCTATGTTTTTCAGGATGATCTGCTCTTCCCCCACCTCACAGCAGCCGGCAACCTGCGCTATGGCCACGATCTGGTCCCGCTGGCTGGAAGGCGCTTTGCCTTTGGCCAGATCGTCGAGTTGTTGGAACTGGGTCCACTGCTCGAACGCCGGCCCGCCCAGCTCTCGGGCGGTGAGCGCCAGCGCGTGGCCCTGGGCCGGGCCCTGCTGGCCTCGCCCCGCCTCTTGCTGATGGACGAGCCGCTCTCCTCGCTGGACCAGGGGCTCAAGAGCCGCATCATCCCGTACCTGCGCCACATCCGCTCAGAGTTGGGCATCCCCATCCTCTATGTGAGCCACTCGGTGGCCGAGATCCTGGAGCTGACCGGGCAGGTGATTTTCCTCGACCAGGGCGAGGTGGTGGCGCAGGGCGATTTTTTCCATCTGGCCCACCATCCCCGGGTCCTGCCCCTGGTGGAGGAACACGGTTTCGAGAATGTGTTGCCAGTGGAGGTGCTGGGCACCGAGGCAGAGCGGGGCTTCTCCCTGGTGCGCCATGGAGTGCATCAAATCAAGATCCCCCTCTGCGATCGGCCCCCTGGCAGCAGGATCTTCATCGGCATCCGCGCCGACGACATCATCCTCTGTCGGGAGCGCCCCCATGGGCTGAGTGTGCGCAACTTTGTGGAGGGGCAGGTGGTGGAGATTTCGCGGGTGGGGGGCAAGGGGCTGGTCTACGTGGAGATGGGCAAGCGCCTGGCGGTCAAAGTCACGGCCGAGGCCATCGACGAGTTGGGGCTGGAGGTGGGGCAGCGGGTGACCTGCCTGATCAAGACCCACTCCATCCGCATCGGGCCGGAGGTGGAGTAGCGCCGCGGGAGTGCCTGCTCCGGCCTTTCCTCAGGCGTGTCCCGCTGGACGGGGACGGGGCGGGGGGCTATTTTTGAGCCGCACAATTGAGGAAGTACTACGTATCTCCCTGACCTGTGAGAGGAGCACTCCATGAAAATCGCCGAGAACTGCGTCGTGTCGATCCATTACCGGCTGACCGACGATGAAGGAAAGGAGCTCGACTCGTCGTCGGACGGGGACCCCCTGATTTATCTGCATGGGGCCGGCAACATCATCCCCGGTCTGGAGGATGCCCTAGAGGGCCAAGGGGTGGGCGACCAACGCGAGGTGATCGTGCAGCCGGAGGACGCGTACGGCCCCGTCGACCCTGAGCTGATTCAGGTGGTGCCGCGCAGCGCTTTTAAGGGGGTCGACAAGCTGGAGCCGGGCATGCAATTCCAGATGGAGGACCCTGAAGGCCATATCCAGGAAATCATGGTCCAGGAGGTCAAGGGTGAGGAGGTGAGCATCGACGCCAACCACCCGCTGGCCGGTCAGGTACTGCATTTTTCGATCACCGTGGAAGCGGTGCGCAGCGCTAGCGCCGAGGAGTTAGACCACGGCCACGTCCACGACGGCCACGGCCATGGTCACGGCCACTGAGCGCCGGTCTGCCAGACGCGGATGGTGATCCATGCCTGCTGCTGAATCCAAACGGTATCTTTCGCCTTCGGAGTTCCATCGCCACCTGCTGGGGTGCACGGTTCCCAAGCTGCGTTACGAGGGGGACGAGGTGGCCGTGTGGCAGCGCCGGCTGCGGGCCCGGCTGCGCCGCCTGATCGGCGAGTGGCCCGCCCGCCGCGTGCCGCTGCGGCCCCGGCGATTGTGGTTGCGGCCCCACCCGCTGGGCACCAGCGAGAAGGTGGTGTTCACTGCCGAGTCCCACTGCGAGGTGCCGGCGTACGTGTGCCTGCCCGCCGGGGTCAAGCCGCCCTATACCTTCATGATCTGTGTGCAGGGTCATTCGACGGGCATGCACGTTTCCATCGGCGTGCAGCGCGAGGATGAGACCAAGCCCTATGCGGCACCGGGCGACCGCGATTTTGCCATCGGCTGTATGCGGCGGGGCATCGCCGCCCTGTGTATAGAGCAGCGCTCCCTGGGCGAGCGGCAGGAGCAATGTCAGCAGGCCCTCTCTCCCCATGGGTGCCACGACGCGACCATGCAGGCACTGCTGCTGGGCCGCACCTTGATCGGGGAGCGGGTGTACGATGTGGACCGGGGCATCGATTACCTGGCCAGCCGCGGCGATGCCGAGATGAAGCGCATCGGGGCGATGGGCAATTCGGGTGGCGGCACCACCGCCCTTTTCGCTGCGGTGCTGCTCAAGCGCTTGTCCTTTGCCATGCCCTCGTGTTACTTCTGCACCTTCGCTGACTCGCTGATGTCCATTTACCACTGCGCCGACAACTACCTGCCGGGGGTGCTGCAGTGGGCGGAGATGGCGGACATCATGGGCCTCTTCGCTCCTAAGCCGGTGGTGCTGGTGTCCGGAGTAGACGATCCCATCTTCCCCATCGCCGGCGCCCGGAAAGCATACAAACAACTGCAGCGCATCTATAGGGCGGCCGGGGCCGCCGACCACTGCCATCATGTCGTGGGTCAGGGCGGGCACCGCTTCTACGCCGAGGATGCCTGGCCAGTGATGTTGAAGGAGCTGGCCCGGCTGGACGGGAAAAAGGGGCAGGGCAGGAGCTAGATTCCGAGGAGTATATCAGGAGGACTATGAGCCGGGAACCAGCAACCCACATCTACAAGACCGTCGGCGACTGCCAGATCAAGGCCGACGTGTACCGCCCGCCTGCGGGCTCGGCGCTGGTGCCGGTCCTGGTCTATATCCACGGCGGTTGCCTGATGTACGGCTCCCGCAAGAGTATTGACCCCCGGCAGTTGGAGTTGTATCTGCAGGCGGGCTACGCGGTGATCTCCATCGACTACCGCCTGGCACCCGAGACCAAGCTGCCGGCGATCATCGAGGATCTGCAGGACGCCTTTCGCTGGATCGCCGAGGCCGGGCCGGGTTTGTGTAATGCCGATCCACAGCGCCTCGCCGTGGTGGGGCATTCGGCGGGGGGGTACCTGGCGCAGATGGCTGGCTGTATGGCGCAGCCCCGGCCCCGGGCCATCGTCTCCTTTTATGGATACGGCGATATTATCGGCGACTGGTACAGCAAGCCCGACCCTTTCTATTGCCAGCAGCCGGCGGTCTCCTTGGAGGGGTCGGAATGGCACCGCGGCGGGCCAAAAACCGCCGAGCTCTACGAAGGCCGGGGCAAGGGCGGGTTGTACCTCTACTGCCGCCAGCACGGTCTTTGGCCGCTGGCCGTGGGCGGAGTAGATCCCGCCGCAGAGCCCTCCTTCTTCACCCCCTACTGCCCGGTGCAGAATATCTCCTCCGACTATCCGCCCACCCTGCTCTTGCACGGCGACGTGGATACCGATGTGCCCTATGCGCAGTCGGTGTTGATGGCCGCGGCCTTGTCCCAGCATCGGGTCAGACACGAGCTGATCACCATGACCGGCCTGGGGCACGGCTTTGACGGGAAAATGGACGATGCCCCGGTAAAGGAGGCCTTCGACAAGGTGCTGGCTTTCCTGGACGAGTATCTGTGACCCAGCCCTGGCACGAGCGGCGCTTCCGCGCCAATCTGATCGACATGCACATCCCCGACTGGCACCCGGACTTCCTCGCCCAGTTCGACACCCAGACCTACGTCGAGATGCTGGAAAAGGCCCGGGTCGAGGTCGCCTACCTGTACGCCTCTTCCTGCCTTGGCATCTGTTACTGGCCGACCAGGGTGGGTCACCAGCACCAGGGGATAGGGGGCCGCGATCTGCTGGGCGAGCACATCGACGAATGCCGGCGGCGCGGGCTGGAGGTGGTGGTGTACTACAACTGGTGGTCCAAGTGGGCCTACGACCAGCACCCCGACTGGCGCGTGGTCACGGCCAAAGGGCAGAACACCGCTGATTATCTGTGGACCCCAGGGCACTACGGGGTCTGCTGCTTCAACTCGCCGCACCGCGAGTTGGTGCTGGCCCAGATCGAGGAACTCTGTACTGACTACGATTTCGCGGGGTTGTGGGTGGACATGATTTTCTGGCCCTATACGGTCTGCTACTGCGGCCATTGTCGGCGGCGCTACCGGCAAGAGGCGGGTCGGGATCTGCCCAAGATCGTCAACTGGGAGGACCCCGAGTGGGTGGCCTTCCAGCGGCGACGCGAGCAGTGGATGTCCGAGGTGGTGGGCGCAATCACCGCGACGGTGCGCCGCCTCAAACCAGGGGCTTCGGTGGGGCACCAGTGCGCCGGCTGGTCGGTGGGCTGGATCAGCGGCTTCAATTCGGAATTCTTCCGGCACAGCGACTATCTGGCCGGGGATTTCTACGGCGGGGCGGTCGAGCAGTCGCTGGTGTGCAAGCTCTTCACCAATCTGAGTGAAAAGCCCCTCTTCGAGTTCATGACCTCGCGCAGCCCCGACCTGACCGATCACACTACCACCAAGAGCCGGGCGCAACTAAACGCGCAGGCCGTTGCAGCCCTGGCCCATCGGGGGCGCATCCTGCTCATCGACGCCATCGACCCGGCTGGCACCCTTAACCCTGTGGTCTATGACGAGATCGGCGCAGTCTTTGCGGAGCTGGCCCCGTACGAGTCCTTCCTCTTGCCCGAGGCCCGACCCCTGGCAGATGTGGGCATCTACTTCAACTTCGAGTCCCTGATCGACCCGCGCGAAAACGGGCAACCCGTCCCCGAGATGGGCGGCAGGCCGCCGGTGATCTCGGGGATCACCAATATCGCCCGCACCCTGATGCAGGGGCATGTGGCGCACGCGCTGCTCACCCCGAAGAATCTGGACCAACTCGGGCAGTATCAGGTCATCGTGCTGCCGGAGTTGTTCATGCTGGACGAGCGGGAGGTGGCGGCCTTCGGGCAATACGTGGAACAGGGAGGCAGTTTGTACGTGGCCAGGTCTACCTCGCTCTTAAATAAGGACGGGGTTCGGCAGGCGGATTTCATGTTGGGAGAGGTGTTGGGCATCTCCTGGGTCGGGCAGACGGCTGAGGAAATCACCTATATGGCCCCGGCACCGGGAAGCGAGGCGCTCTTTGCCCCGCACACCGGCAGTCACCCGTTGCTCATCGCCAGCTCGCAGCTGAAGGTGCGGGCTAGGGATGGCGCTCAGGTGCTGGCGACCCTCTCCCTGCCCTACACCGATCCCAAGGACCCGACCAAGTTCAGTTCGGCGATCAGCAATCCCAATGGCATCGCCACTGCAGACCCGGCCATCGTCCTCAACCAGTATGGGAAGGGCCGGGCGCTGTACGCGGCAGGGTGTCTCGAACGCATGGAGCACGAGGCGCACCGGATTTTCTTCCGCCGGCTGCTGGCCCTGCTCAACCCGGCGCCGCCCCTGGTGCAGACCGACGCGCCCAAGCCAGTGGAGATCCTCGTCTTCGACCAGGCCACCGCGCAGCGTCTGCTGATCACCGTGCTCAATCACCAGGCCGAGTTGCCGGCCATCCCCGTGTCCGGGGTGCGTATCGGGGTGCGGCTCGATGGCCGCCGGCCAAAACGGCTGGTGCGTTTTCCCGAGGGCGCGGAGATTCCTTTTGCCGAGCGGGATGGGTATGCCGAGTTCGAGGCGCCCCAGATCGAGACCTTGCTGATGTTGGGGTTGGAGTACGGAGAATAGTGGATGATCACAGGGTTCTGCCGCGTCGGGGAGCGACCCACTCTGGGCTTTCCCCAGGCGCGTCCTGCCCCCTCGCTCGCTCTGGCTCCGCTGCCTCGCCGCCCCACCACGCGGACTTCCCTGCCCGACCACTCCCCGGGAAAGTCCTCCGGGGTCATCTCCCCGCCGCTTGGGGTACTTGGCAAAATCCTCATGGTGGACCACCAGTAGTGTGTCAGTCTTGATTTGATGGCTTGCAAGGGGGGTGGGAGTGCCCCAGAGCGGGCACCCTACGGGCCGGGTATCAACAGTTCGTTGTGAGGAGCGAAAACCGATGATCATCAACAGTGAGTATGTGGACCTCCCGGTCGAAGGCAGCCCGATGCGCACCTTGGTGGCTGCGCCCAAGGAGGCGGGCCGCTATCCGGGCATCGTGTTTTATTCGGATATATTTCAGCTGACCGGCCCCATGCTGCGCTCCTGTGCGCGCCTGGCCGGGTACGGCTTTGTCGTGGCCGCCCCCGAGATCTACCACCGCCGCGAAGCACCCGGCATTGCCATCCCCTTCGACGATGCGGGCCGCACCCGCGGCATGGAGGACGCCACCCAGACCCCGGTTGCCCACTTCGACGCGGATTGCCGTGCGGCCCTGGCGTACCTGGCGGCCCACCCGCTGGTGGCGCCTGGGCAACTAGGCGCGGCCGGCTTCTGCCTGGGCGGGCATCTGTCTTTCCGCGCTGCCCTGCAGCCAGGGGTGCGGGCTGCGGTGTGTTGCTACGGAGACCGGCATCCACAATGGTCGGCTGGGCAAAGAAGCCGACGCTGGCTCGCTGCAGCAGGCCGGGCAGATCAAAGGGGAGGTGTTGCTGATCTGGGGGGAACGCGATCCGCATATTCCGGCCGAGGGACGGGCAACCATCGAAAAAGGGCTGCGGGCCGCCGGCTGCGGCACGTTATATTATTAAAGAGTCGAACCCGTACCGGCTGCCTTCGATGGAATTGGAACGCCTGATCTATGACCACGCCGCCTTTCGCCAGTACCTCGAAGGCGCGCTTTCGCGCCGGCTAATACCGGCACAGCAACCCAGCTTCCCAGGAGAAATGGTGAGGAGATGACCGAGCACGAACGCTATCTATTTGACCTGCGCGGGTACCTGGTGGTGGAGAACGCGCTCGGCCCCGAGGAGGTGCAGGCGGCCAATGCCGCCCTCGACCAGCACTGGGATCAGGTCAGACCGCGGGCCCGCGAGTCCTCGCTATCCGGCGGCTCGGAGGCGCTGCGGGGGGAGAAGGGCCGGCTGGAGGCCGCCCTCCAGCTACTGCGCCTGGCAAAGCCCTGGTGTGAGCCTTTCCGCCAGATGCTGGCCCATCCCCGCATCGTCCCGTACCTGCACGACCTCATCGGTACCGGTTTCCGCCTCGACCACGGCCCGGGCCTGATCGCCATGGAGCAGGGTTGCGAGGGCCATGTCCTGCATGGGGGCAGCGAGCCGTACGATCCCTCGCAGTTCTACATCCACAAGAACGGCCGTATGTACAACGGCCTGACCGTGGTCTCGTGGCAACTGACCGAAGTGCGGCCCGGCGATGGCGGCTTCTGTTGTATTCCCGGCAGCCACAAGGGCAACGTGGCCTGCCCGCCGGACATCAAGCGCTGGGAGGCGCACCGCGACTGCGTGGTGCAGGTGGCGGCCCCAGCGGGCTCGGCGGTGATCTTCACCGAGGCCCTGACCCACGGCACCCTGCCCTGGCGCGGCCAGGGGCAGCGCCGGTCCATCCTCTACAAAATGTCGCCCGGATTCCTCGCCTATGGTGGGGTGCCTGCCTTTCCCCAGGACTTCCTCGACGAACTCACCCCCAACCAGCGGGCGGTGCTGACCCCGCCCTTCCGGCCCAATCGCCCAGTAGTTGAAGTCTGACCCCTATGGAGGTTTGCTGATGAAAAAGGTCCTGTTGCTGATCAACCCCTCCGGCGGGGTGTTTGCGGACTTTGCCGCGATGTTCACCCGGATCGTCGAGGCTTCCGGCCAGTTCCAACTGGAGGTCAGTGCTGACCGGGCCCGACTGGAGAACCTGTCCGAATTCGACGCCGTCGCCTTGTACATCGGCGGGGGAGAGATGACCCCGGCCCAGGAAAAAGGCATCACCGGTTTTGTGCGTGAGGGTGGTGGTTTGTTAGGGGTACACGGGGCCAATGCCGGCCTGGCCCAGTACCAAGAGTACACCGAGATGATCGGCTCGGAGTTCGTCGGCCACGACCCGTTGGCCCTCTTTGAGGTAGAGACGGTGGCCGACATCGACGACATCCTACCGCGCCTGAGCAAGACCTTCCGTATCGCCGACGAGTGTTACAATATGAAGATCCACACCGAGGCGCCGCTGCGGTACTTTCAGCACGGGCACTGGCGCCTGGACCGCAAGCCGCTGGGGTACGTGCGGGACTACGGGGAGGGGCTGGTGTGCTACACTGCCCTGGGACACGACAAGCGGGCCTTCGCCAATCCCGATTTCCAGGACCAGCTGATCAAGGGGCTGCGCTACGTGTGCCGGATGAAGGACCAAGGCACGATTCGTATCGGCCTGGTGGGGTACGGCCCGCTCTTCAATATGGGCAAACACCACAGTGAGCAGATCGCGAAGACCTATGGTTTCACCCTGGCTGCGGTGTGCGACAAGGACCCGCGCCGTCTGGAGGCCGCCAAACAGGAACAGGGGGATCATCTCGCCACGTTTACAGATAGTGGGGAGATGATCCGCAGTGACCTCATCGATCTAGCGGTCGTCATTGTGCCGCACGTGTACCACGCCCCGGTGGCCAAGCCCTTTCTGGAGGCGGGGATTCATGTGATCACCGAAAAGCCCTTCACCGTGCAGGTCTCGGACGCCGATGAACTCATCGCTCTGGCCAAACAAAAGGGGGTGATGATCTCGGTGTACCACAACCGGCACTGGGACCCGGACATCGTCTCCCTGCGCCAGATCATCGAGACCGGGGTGATCGGCGAGTTGTATTCCATCGAGTGCAACATGGTGGGGTATGGGTATCCGGGCCAGGCGTGGCGCTCACAGAAGGAGATCTCCGGCGGCATGCTCTACGACATGGGGGCACACCAGTTCGAGAAGATCCTCCAGTTGGTGCCGCAAAAGGATGGGCGCGGGAACCGCATCAACAAGAAGGCCACCCTGTACGGCAACTTTCTCAAGCGGATATGGCAGAGTGTCTCCAACGAGGACTTCTGCCGCGCCTTCGTGCGCTTCGACTCCGGGCTGGAGGCGCAACTGCTCCAGTCGAATATGCACGCTTCCCCGCGCCCGCTGTGGACGGTGCAGGGCACCAAAGGCTCGGTGGTGATGGATGGCTGGGACGGGGCCGCCACGGTCTCTGTTCCCGGGGAGGATGGCCGCGTCACCGCCTCGCAGGTGCCGGCCATCCAGGCCAAGGACCGGTGGGTGGGGTATTACAAGAACGTGGCCGACCACCTGCTGGCCGGGCTGCCGCTGATCATCACCGGCGAGTGGGCCAAAGGCCCGATCCAGTGTATCGAAGGCTGCGAGACCGCGGCGCGGGAGAATAGGCTGGTGGAGATCGAACTGGGGTATTGAGCGGGAGCGGGTGGCCGGCTCGTCGGCTTTCGCCCAGGCGTTCCCGTCAAAGGTGCCACCAGTCGTGGTGATAGCTGCCCCGGCCAGGATGTTTCCCTGGAAGGCCGAGATGTTCATGGTTGCGGCTTCGGCGATCCACCAGGTCACGTTGCACGCCTGTCCGCCGTTGGTCATGACCACCGAGAAGGTGGTGCCCGTCAGGGCCCCGGTCCCGAGGGTTCTGACCTTGAAGAGCCAGGTCCCGTTTGCAGGCCCATTGAGCGTCAACACGCCCGTCAACGCCGCTGCTGCATCGAAACAGTAGGTCCCAGGCGCCAGCGTCACACCCGCGAGGGTGCCGGTTTAGGTCCATCTTTCCCAATGGCCCTGAGTTCGTGCTAATCCTATAGCAGGCTTGAATGGCCGGAAGATCGCAGGCTGCGCCGGAAATCGGGGAGGGGGGAGATTGCTGTATGCCGGGGCGTACGCGCTGTCTGTTTCACACAGCCAGCACCTTTTTGTGCGCACACTTCGGGGGGGTGGGATTGCGGAGAATTGCCAAAGGGGCCAAGTCCATGGCGGACTTGGCCCCTTGTTTCTGATCTCCTAATCTAGTATCTAGGCCAGCGGCAACTCGACCTTGCGGCCTTCGCGCAGGCTGAGGTTCACCGCCTCGGTGAACTCCATGTATTTGACCCCGTCCTCAAAGCTGGTGTGGGTGACGGGTTTGCCTTCGAGCACGGCCTGGGCGAACTCCTCCTCCACCCGCCAGCCGCCCCGCCTGGCAGTGGGGATCTCCAGGGGCTTGAGTGCCTGGTCGCCGGCCCCGGCCACCAGGCACTGGTCGCTGCTCACCTTGAAGGTGCCCTTGGTGCCGTAGACCTCCATGCTGCTGTCGCCGAAGCGGGCCACACTGCTGACGTGGTACACGGCGGTGGCTCCGCCCTCCAGGCGCGAAACCACACCGATGCTCTCGGGCACGTCTACCTGGCGCAACTGCCCGCTTTCGGGGTCCTGCCGCTGGGGGGTGAAGAGGCCGCTCTGGGCCACCACGCTGCGGTCGTGGCCGGCGTAGCGGCGCACCGTCTCGTTGAGGATGCCCAGGGTCATGATGTTGATGCCTGACAGGTCGCGGCGCTGACGCCAGTGCAGGGGGACCTCCGGGTTGTACTGTCCGCCCAGGCCGCGCACCTGGATTTCGAGCAGATCCCCGAAGAAGCCCTCGCGCAGTTTTTCGAGGAGTACTGCCTCGCTCTCAAGCCAGAAGGGGGCCGGCACCACCATGGCCACCTTGTCGCTCTTCTGGGCGGCGGTGAACATCTGGCGGGCCTCGGCCAGGTTCATAGCCATCCGCGCCTCGGTGAGCACGTGTTTGCCGGCGGCCAGCGACTCCAGCACGATGGGGCAGTGCAGGTAGGGCCAGGTGCCGACACATACGGCATCCACATCTTTATGGTGGACAAGTTCCTTCCAGTCGGTGAACACCTGGGGAATCTTGAACTCGTCGGCCACCTTCTGGCCGGATTCGCGCGAGCGGTTGCACACGGCCACCACCTCGACGCCTTTGATCTTCTGAAAGCCGGGGATGTGGCGCAGGCGGGTATTGGCGCCGGCGCCGACGATGCCGATGCGCAGGGACATAGGGTTTCTCCTTGGTTGGGGTATGTGGATAAAGTCGTCTATTGTGGCGCGGCGCGGGAGTGCTGTTTGCTGCCCGCACTTCCGGGGTGCTGGACCGGGTCGGGGTCTCCGGTTATTTTTCGGAACCCCCGGCATCCGGATGCCGGATCATTGTTCTTCCTCAACACTATAGGTGAAAATCCTGCATGAACACCTTGGAGCAAGGCCTCGAAGAGATCAGAGTCTATGGCTTCACCGTCGTCGAAGGGGTGCTGGAGGCCGCCCAGGTGGCTGCTCTCAAGGAGGCGCTGATCCGCTGCGCCCAGGAATTTGGCACCGAACATACCCACCGGGGGCCGGCCCGCCACGTGGCCAACCTGCCCACCCTCGATCCGCTCTTTCTCGACCTGATCGATCATCCCTGCATCATGCCCCTGCTGGAGCATTTCCTGAATAAATCACTGATCCTGGGCAGCCTCAGTGCCCGCATCGTGCGGCCCGGCGACACCGAGCAGGGTTTCCACAGCGATATCCCGGCCGACATGCTCAATATGGATTCGCCGGTGATGATGAACACCGTTTGGATGCTCGACGATTTTACCACCGCCAACGGCGGCACCCGGGTGGTGCCGGGCACCCACAAGAGCGGCCTGGCGGCGCCGCCCGAGGGGCTGGCGGTGAAGTACATCCACCAGGCCATTGGGCCGGCCGGCAGTGTGCTGGTGTTTAACGGGCAGTGCTGGCACGCCGGCGGTGCCAATACCGGCACTGCGGACCGGCACGCCCTCTTTGGCCACTACCGCAAACGCATGCTGGTCTTTCAGCTCGATCCGCACGACAATTTTCCGCCCGCCTGGTTCGAGCGTCTCACCCCGCGCCAGCGGGAGTTGCTGCGTATGCACAAGGGGCTGGGCGTTCCGCACGCGGCGGACGTGCATTTCTAGCCCTGTCTCCATTCGTAGAGCGTCTTCCGCGCCAGTTTGTACTCGGCGGGGGTGCGGCCAATGGCGGTGGCGCCGGGGGTATCTACCTCGATGAGGCGGGCCGAGACCGGCTCGTACGCGGCGCGCGGAGCCACCGCACCCTTGGCCACCAGGATCTGCTGGTGCTGGGGCTGAATGCCCACGCAGGTGATCTGGTGGATGCTGTTGGGGCAACTCCGTACCGAATTGAGCACCAATAATCCCCGGCGTTCGGGGCCGCCCACCTCCACCACTGCGCTCAGGCCTTGATTGAAATACCGCCCGCCCCCGTGCCGGCGCTCGCGCTCTTCGTAGCTGCCTTCGTGCAGGGTGCGCACCCGCCCGTGGACCGAAAGGGTGGGACCGTGTAGGGTGTCGGTTTTGCCGCCCACCCGCAGGGCCACCGGCGCCCCGATCCCGGCGCTATTGCACTGCTGGGCCGAGGCCGGGTCCCAGATGGTCATCACCCAGTCCTGGGCGCCCTGGCGCAGCAGCTCGGCCAGCAGAAAGGTGGAGTCCCCGGCAGACCCACCGCCGATATTGTCGCCAAAGTCGAGCAGGGTTACGGGAAAATGCTGGCTGGCCATCGCCATTTTGACCGCCTCGGCCGGCCCAGGCACCACAGTCTTCAACTCCTCGCGCCGGGCCCACATCAGCTCGCCGAGCCGCTCGGCCTCGCGCCGGGCCAGGGCTTGGTCGCCGTCGGCCACCACCACGATGGAGGGGCCCATGTGCGGCACGTCGGCGTACTGGTACCCGGCGGCGATGCTACAGGCCAGGATGCCCGGGGTTTTCTCCAGCTCGATGGCCGCCTGCATCAGCGGCTGCATGGGGGGCCGGCTGGTGTTGTGGTGGTAGATATTGAAGAGCAGCTCGGGCTTGACAAGGGCGCTGACGGGCCGTACTTCTCCCCGCACCACCCGGGCGATGATGCCGGCCGCCTGCAGGCCCCGCTCCCGCTGATCGATGTGGGGGTTGGTCTTGTAGATGATCAAGGCAGTGGCTTCCTCTACTAAAGAAGGCGGCACGTTGGCGTGGTAGTCGTGGGTCACTACAATGGGGAAAGCCGGTCCTAGTTGGCGGCGCAGGCGGTGCACGGTCTCGGCGTCGGCGTGGTTGAAGTGTTCGGCGACCATGGCCCCGTGCAGGGCCAGGAGCAGGCCGTCCAGTGGCCCGGCCTGATCCAGCGCGGCGAGCAGGCGGCCCACAAACTCCTCGTACGCCTGACGGGTCAAGGGGCCGGCGGGGGTGGCCCCGGCCGAGAACAAGGGCACCAGCTCGAAGCCCTGTTCCCGGGCCCCGGCGATATAGCCGGCGATCTCGCTGAAGGTGTCCTGGTAGTGGCTGATGAGCTGGTCATCCGTATGCACCCCGAAGTCTTCCAGGGCAGTGGGCTTGCTGGAGAAACTATTGGATTCGTGGCTGAATCCGGCGATGGCGATGCGCATGTCCCTTCCTCCTGAACTTCAATCCGTTAAAAGGAGCAACCAATGAGGCGCTTTTCCCGCACTCCCTACTACACCGGCCCCGACGATCCCGAGCGCGGCCAGGTGCGCGGCACCCTCAAACTGGGCGAGACCGTCATCATCGAGACCCCCGGCGGGGCCGACGGCGACCTGTACCCCGGCGTGGTCCCCGAGACCACCACCCCGCGCGGCTCGCGGCCCGGTGGTCCCTTCATCATCGAAGATATCAAACCCGGGGACTGGGTGGCCATCCACATCCTCGACCTGCAGGTGGGTCCGTACGGGTATTACAACAACGGCGGTCCCTTCCGCGGCGGCCTGCGCTCGGTGGCCCCGGTGCGCGACGGGCTGGTGTACTTCCCGCCCGACTTCGTGGTGCCCGCCCGTCCCATGATCGGGGTCATCCAGCTCGAGCAGGTCACCAACAACTACTGCGCTGCCGGCGGCAACATGGACTACAACTCCATCCGCGCCGGCAGCACGGTCTATATCCGCGCCCAGAAGGAGGGCGGTTACCTCACCCTGGGCGATGTACACGCCCGCATGGGCGACGGGGAGTTGACCGGCACCGGCATCGAGATTGATTCGATCATCACCCTCAAGGTGGAGAAGGTGGCCGGCTTCCCCACCAACGGCATCGTGGTGGAGACCGCCGACGAGTTCCTCACCAGCGGCATGGCCGCCAACTGGGAAGAGGCGCTCAAGCTGGCCTGGACCGACATGGTGGTGCTGCTCTGCCATCTATATAACACCAACGCTGAACACGCCAACCTGATCGTGGGCACCATCGGCGACGCGCGGCCCGGCTTTGCAGCGGGGACCCTGCTCTGTCGCGGCTACAAGAACAATGGGGTGTACGTGACCGCCCAGATCGCCATCACCAAGGAACTGCACCGCACCGGCCAGTCTTTCAAACCCTAGAAGTGTAGGGCCAGGGCATAAACCAGGCCCTGGCCGCTCAACTGATACTCGGTGCCGTTGAAGGTGGAGACGGGCGCAAAATCGCGCAGGTACCTGAGATCCAGGGAGAGCTGTGGCGTAAGCATGCAGACCACCCCGGCAAAGCTGCACAGGCTCCACAGCCAGTCCTGCTGGGTCAGGGCGGGTGCCCCGCGAAGTGTCAGGGCACCTTCGCGTCTCATGCGGATCAAGGCCGGGCCACCCCCCCAGTAGGCCTGCAGCTTGGCCTGGGGGTTCCCTCTCAAGGGCCTCACCAGGGCGCCGGTGAATTTCTCGATCTCGATCAGGTAGTCCTGGCTGGCCGAGCGGGCGCGGTACCGGCTGTAGGAGAATTCGCGGAGGGTGGGCAGGGTGCCACGGATTGGGGATTCCTGGGCCAAGGCGACCGCCAGGTATAGACTCTTCCCCCGGTAGTCGTCGAGGGGGATCAGTTTACCGCCGCCGGCCTGTTGCAGCTGCTCGCGCACCTCTTTGAGGGAGGGGCGGTAGGTGCTCAGCCCCAG
>SICG01000197.1 GCA_009691525.1 Candidatus Latescibacterota bacterium
CGCTCGGTTTCATGGAGGGCCTCAACAACAAGATCCGCGCTATCCAGCGCCGAGCCTACGGCATCAAAGATCAGCGATACCTCATGCTCAAGGTCCTCACCTCCTTCATCCCAGACCCCTGAAAATCGCCAAAATCACCCATAGAAAAGCTAGTAGAGCCAAGAAAACAAATCCTTGATCCTCAGGCAACATGCTTTTTCGGTGATGGAGCTAAAGAACCATGGATGCGATGCGGACCTGGAGCACCGGCTGGGCTCTGCTGCTGGCCGGCGTTTTGAGCGCTGGGGCTGACCAACTCGAACTAATACACCTACCCACAGGCAGCCTCCAGCCCCAGGCGGCCCTCGATTCCAGCGGCGTACTCCATCTGCTCTACTTTAAGGGCAAACCCGCCAACGGCGACCTGTTCTACGAGCGGCGCCCCCCTGGGGCCGAGGCTTTTTCCCCGCCCCTACAGGTCAACAGTCAGCCCAATAGCGCCCTGGCCGTCGGCACCATACGCGGCGGCCACTTGGCCTTGGGGCAACGGGTACACGTGGCCTGGATGGGTGCGGGAACAGAAGGCGAGATGTGTTATACCCGGTCTGATGCACCGGGACAGCGTTTCGAGCCCCAGCGCAACCTCATCCACACCGCCTATGGCCTGGACGGGGGCGGCTCGCTGGCCGCCGACGGGGCCGGCCAGGTGTACGTGAGCTGGCACGCCGGCAGCAAAGGGGAGGATACCCGACGGGTGTGGATGGCCCGCTCTGCCGACGAAGGCCAGACCTTCGCCGCCGAGACCCGCGCCAATCCCATCGAGACCGGGGCCTGTGGCTGCTGCGGCATGCGCGCCGCCGCCGGCCGCGACGGCACCCTCTACCTGCTCTACCGGGCCGCCACCGGCGGGACCCATCGGGACATGCACCTGCTCTTCTCCGCCGACCAGGGCGGCTCCTTCGGCGACCTGCCGGTCCATCCCTGGGAGATCAACGCCTGCCCGATGAGCAGCGCTGCGCTGACGCCCCTGCCGGGAGGGCAGACCCTGCTGGCCTGGGAGACGGCGGGCCAGGTCTACTGGGCGCGGGCCGATCAGCGCACCGGCACCCTCTCCCCGCCCATGCCGGCCCCGGGCGAAGGTAAGGGTCGCAAACATCCGGTCCTGGCCATCAATGCCCGGGGACAGGTGCTGCTGGCCTGGACCGAGGGAACGGGCTGGAATCAGGGTGGGGCCCTGGCCTGGCAGCTCTACGAAGCGGACGGCAAACCCGGTCCGGAGCAGGGCCACCTGCCCGAGGCCATTCCGGTATGGAGCAGCGTTGCCGTGGTCGCCAAACCCGACGGGCGCTTCGCCCTCATTTACTAGCAATCCGCAGCTCGATGCCCCACCCGCCCGCAGGGCCGGCCGGCAACCATGCCACCCGCGCCCCCTGCTCGGTCACCGCCCAACCGGCCGCCAAGCCCAGCACCCCACCGGCCACTACGTCGGACAAGTAGTGGTGCCGGTAGTGGATGCGCGCCAAGGGGGCCAGCCCCGCCAGCGCGTAGAGAGGTACCCCGGCCCGCATCCCGTACCGGCGCGCCAGGGCCGTGCTCATGGCAAAGGCATTGGCCGAATGGCCCGAAGGGAAGGAACGCCGGTCGCGGTGGTCGGGCCGCCACCGGCCGGTGACCTGCTTGAGCGGCACCACCATCGAACTGGCCAGCAGCAGCGACCGGACCAGATCCGAAGCCGTGGCCTGGAGGAGGGGGTGGTTCGTCGCCCTGGCCACTATCCAGATCCCCGTTGCCGCGCCCAGCGCATTGAGGCTGGCGCCGTAGATATTCCCCAGGTCCAGCAGCCGCTTCAGCACCGCCTCGTCGACCAGGGGGCCCTTTACCTGGTCGTCCCACGGATGGGCTAGGGCCGCGCCGGCCATGGCCGTGACCATCAGCCCCAGGCTGGCCGGGCGGTACAGGCGCTGAAAATCCTGCCGCAGCAGTACGGTGCCTGGCAACGCCCCGCTGGCTGGCAGCGCCCACAGGCAGAGGCAGAGAACCGTCCGCCGCAGCGCCGGGTTCAACTCTTGGGCACCGTGTGACGCACCCCGCCCTCGTATTTGACTTCGTACTCGCCGGCCGGCACCAGCATGGCGCGCATCGCCAGTTCTCCGGCAGTGATGCGCGGCTCCGAGAGCAGCAGCAACTCGTCGAGGGATTGCTGGGGGGTCTTACCGGTGGTGTCCAACTCGATCTTGAATCCCTTGTGGGTGAAGAGGGATTTGTCGATCTCCTCGGCGAAGAGTTGTTTGAGCCGGGCGATATCCTTTTCTTTGATGATCTGATAAGGATGGGGGCTGGCCTGCATCCGCTGGCGGATGGCCTCGTCGCTGGCCGTGAGGTGGACCAGGACGATGTCGGGCAAGTGGGCTTCCAGCACCTGGGATTCGTACAGGCGCTGGAACCGATACCCGTAATTCTTGTAATAGGTGTTCTCCGGATCACTTCCATACACTGCGGAGTACACTGCTTCTTCGAGGTGCCAGCCGCCGATCAAGGTGTGGGCGTAATTCTTGATGACCTCGACATGGTAGTGGATCTGCATGCGCTGGGACCGCTCCTTCACATCGTCCGGGAACCCCACCATCAGCGCCTGAGAGGCTGGGCTGAGCGAAGCGTCGGGAATGCTGAAGTGATCGTCGGTGTGGGTGGGGCACTTGTGGTGGCGGTAGTATTGGTCTAGCAACTGAATCAGGGTCGATTTGCCCGAGTACTCGATGCCGGCGAGAATGGCTCGCATGTGCGAAGACCTCCGCGAATAGAGAGGGAAACCTGGACCCGACCAAGGTACATAACCCACTGCGCGCCATCAACCCGCTGCCGGTGACCGCCCAAGAGCAAAAGACCCGCGCCCCCATCGGCGTGCTGCTGGCCCAACTGGGCACCCCCGAGGCCCCCACCGCCGCCGCCCTGCGCCCTTACCTGCGCGAATTTCTCTCCGACCCACGTGTCGTCGACCTGCCCCGGTGGCGGTGGTTGCCCATCCTCTATCTTTTTGTGCTCACTCGTCGGCCTGCCCGTTCCGCCGCCCTGTACCGCCGGATCTGGACGCCGGAAGGTTCGCCCCTGCTCCTCCACTCGCGGTCCCAGACCGCTGGCCTGCAGCAGCGCCTGGGTCCGGGCTATCTGGTGGCCCTGGGTATGCGCTACGGCCAGCCCACCATCGCCGCAGCCATGCAGCAACTGCAGCAGGCCGGCGCCGAACGCCTGTTGATCTTCCCCATGTTCCCGCAGTTTTCCGGCGCCACCACCGGGTCCATCTACGACGGGGTGACTCGCGCCGCCTTTGGCCGGCGCTGCCCTCTCTTTTTTGACCGCCGGCGCCAGATGCCCACCCTGCGCTTTGTACCCCCTTACTACGAACACCCGGCGTACATCGGGGCCCTCAAGACCTCTTTCGAGGAAGATCTGGCCCAGACCGGGTTGGTGCCCGACCACTACCTGCTCACCTTTCACGGCATCCCCAACCGCTACATCGCCGAAGGCGATCCCTATCGCCGGCAGTGCGAAGTCACCGCCCGGCTCCTTTCCCGGGCGCTGCGGTTGCGCGACGACCAGTGGACCCTCGGCTTCCAGTCGCGCTTCGGCAAGGAACCCTGGCTGGAGCCCTACACCGAGCAGCTCCTGCACCAGTTGGGCGGCCGGGGCGTGCGCACCCTGGCCGCTGCCTGCCCGGGCTTCACCGCCGATTGCCTGGAAACCCTCGACGAGATCGGCCACGAAGGGGGCCGTCAATTCCGGGAAGGCGGCGGCCAGACCCTGCATCTGACCCCCTGTCTCAACAGCCATCCGGCCTGGCTCGAAGCCATGGCCGCCATCGTCCGCCAGGAGAGCGCCGGGTGGACCTAGGTTAGCGCTAGCCCGCGCTTGACAGAGGCGGGGGCTATTTCGTTTATTGGCCCTCCCCTTCGCCCCCACCTCTGAATGGAAAGACTGCCCGAAAGCCTGGAGCGCAAGCTCATCAGGCTAGGCAGCACCCTTATTGATCACCGGCGCGCCCGCCTGCTGATCGCCCCGGCCCAGGACCAGCCCGGTTTCTGGTTCGGGGCCGGCAACCTGGTGCGCCATGCCCGCGACCACAGCCTGCTGCTCATCGGCCGCTATCGCGACGCCGGCGACAGCCGATCCGGGCTGGGGCCTGGGGCGCGGGGCCGCGAGCTGGCCCTCTTCCGTTCCACCGACGAAGGGCAGACCTTTGCCAAGATCCGCTCCTGGGATAAATCAGATCTCTATTGTGGCTCGGCGGTGCTCAGCATCGAGGGCAGCGCCCTGCGCCTGAGCCGCGGCTGGGTAGAGGTGCTGGTCTCCACCGAAAAAGTCCACCCCTATCCACGCGGCCTGACCTCCTACCAGAAGCCGGGCACCGGCGTGTGGAGCATCGACACCTTCTCGGCAACTGGCATCGAGGCGCTGGCCCCCCAGGAACAGTTACATCCGCTGCTCCACAGCCAGGACTCTTCCTATCTGCATCTCAAAGACCCGAGCCTGTCGCCCGGCTTTGCCCCGGGCCAGCTGCTGCTGCTCTACTGCGCCCATCCCTTCGCCTGGACCTCCTCCACTTCTGGCTACGCCCTGCTGGCCGGCGAGGCCCCAGCCCAAGCACACCACGACTTCTTCCCGCGCGGCCCGGCCTGGGACGTGGCCGCCTGCCGCATCACCTGCCGCCTGCCCCTGCCCCGGGTGGGGGCCTTTGCCAAACTGCCCAGGATTTCCCTCTATTTTTACGACGGGGCCGAATGCCTGCGGCCGCTCGAATCCCACCGCTACGCCGTGGACCGGCCGCGGGGATATTCCTGCGAGGAACTGGGCGGCCTGGCCTACGGCTTCGATCAGGACTTCCCCCGTCTGCATCGGCTCAGCCAGTTGAACCCGCTCTTCGTCTCCCCCGAGGGCACTGGGAGCAACCGCTATGTCTCGGTGCTGGCCGAGGGCGAGGGCGAACTGTGGGCCACCTGGCAGCGCTCGGTGGCTTCCGGGGCCCAGCCCCTATTTCTCCACCACCTGAAGGGCGAGAAGGTCCGCGCCCTGCTCGCCTGAATAGGGCGCGCAAAATCTGTATCAGCTATCTTTGGCCAGGAGTTTGAGGCCATGCCCACCCATCCCTTTACGGTTCCCACCCTCTTCGACGCCCTCCAGGACCCCGCGGCGCTGATCGACACAGAGGGGCGGTTCACCGATCTCAACCAGGCCTTCCTGGAACGGGCCCACCGGCACGGGTACGCCTAGGTCAAGGAGGTCTGGATCGGCCGGCTTTTCTGGGACACCTCCCTCCTGCGCGACCCCCGGAGCTGCGAAGCCTTTGTGCGCCGGGCCTTGGTCCAGGGAAACGCCGGCGTCAAAGAGTGCTTCGTCTACGACTTCGGCTACGAAGTCCAGATGGAACTCTCCCTCACGCCCCTGCACGACCCGCAGGGCCAGGTATCGGGCGCTCTGATATTATGGAAAAATGTG
>SICG01000198.1 GCA_009691525.1 Candidatus Latescibacterota bacterium
ACCAGGAAGGGGATCAGCTTGCCCAGCAAGAGCTGGTACTTGGTCAGGGGGGTGACCATCAGCTGCTCCAGGGTGCCGATCTCCTGTTCGCGCACCAGGCTCAGGCTGGAGAGCATCATCGGCAGCAGGGTGAGCAGCACCACCACGATGCCGGGGACCATGTACTGCCGGCTGCTCAATTCGGGATTGTACCACATCTGCTCTTCCATGCGGGTCAGGTGCAGGCCCACCGGCGCCAGGCCCCGCTCCTGGGCCCAGGCCTGGCCGAAACCGGTCAACACCCCGCGCGCGTACCCCAAGGCCACCCCGGCGCTGTTGCCGTCTACCCCGTCCACCACCAGCTGAAGCTGGGGCTGCAGGCGGCGCTCCATATCCCGGCCGAAATGGGGCGGAATCACCAGGGCCAGCTGCACCTGCCAGGCCTTCATGCCCTCTTTGATCTGCCCCTGGTCGGCAGTGTGGCCCACCACATCGAACCCTTGGGCAGCGGCAAAGGCCCGCACCAGCGCGGCGCTCTCCCGGCTCTGGTCCAGGTCCACCACCAGCAACTTGAGGTGCTTCACCTCGGTGGTGATGGCATTGCCAAGGAGTACCAGTTGGACGAGGGGCACCAAGAAGATCAGGAAAAGCATCTGCCGGTTGCGGAAGATCTGGCGGAATTCCTTGCGGATCATGCTGAGGATGGGCAGCATGACCTTACTCCAACTTGGCGCTGAAGCGGCGGATGGCCACCATCAGCAACACTATGGTCATGGCCCCCAGGGCCAGGGCCGAGGGCAGGAGCTGGGCCAGGCTGCTGCCCTTGAGCAGCACCCCGCGCACGATCAGCAAAAAATAGCGGGCCGGAATCAGCATCGACACCATCTGCAAGGGCCGGGGCATGGAGGCGATGGGGAAGATCAGCCCGGAGAGCATGATCGTCGGCAGCAGGGTAGCGGTGAGGGCCGCCATCATCGCCACCTGCTGGGTGCGGGCCCGGGTCGAGATCAGCAGCCCCAGGCTCAGCGCGGTGAGCACATAGAGGGTGGTCAGCCCCACCAACAGGAGCAGGCTGCCCCTGAAGGGCACGGCAAAGAGCCAGAGAGCCACCCCCAGGATCAGCGCCGCGTCGAGAAAGGCCAGGGCGATATAGGGCAGTACCTTGCCCAGCACGATCTCCCAGGGCCGCACCGGGGAGACCAGCAGCTGCTCCAGGGTGCCGCTCTCCTTCTCGCGGGTGATAGCCACGCTGGTCAGCAGCGCCGAGATCATCACCAGGATCAACGCCATCACCCCGGGCACAAAGAAAAAACTGCTGCGCAGATCCGGATTGAAGAGGATGGCCGGCCGCACTTCAAAGGGGATGGGTGCCCGCACTCCTCGTCCCTGGTCGTACTCCAGCAGCACCTGTTGGCAGTAATTGCGGATGAGGGTGGCGGCGTTGGCGTCGGCCGCGTCCACCAGCAACTGCACCGGCGCCTCGGGCTCGCGCGCCAGCCGGCGCTCAAAGTCGGCGGGGATGATCAGGGCAGCCCGGGCCCGCCGGGTGGCGAAGAGGGCTTCGACCTCCCCGGTCCCGCCTTCACAGGGCAACAAGCGGAAGAAGGTGCTGCCGCGGAACTGTGCCACCAATTGCCGCGAGGCCGGGGAATTGGATTGGTCGGCCACGGCCAGGTTCACCTCCTGGATCTCCATATTGAGGGCGTAGCCGAACATCACCAGCTGGACCATCGGCATCAGAAAGAGGATAAACAGGGTGCGATAATCATAGAGGATGTGGAGAAATTCCTTGCGGGCGATGGCCGCCACCCGGCGCCGGGCGCCGCTCATGCGGCCGCCTCCGGCTTGAGCAGGGAAATGAACACCCCCTGCATGGTGGGCTGGGCGTAGCGCTGCTTCAGTTCCGCCGGCGCCCCCAGGGCGATCAGCTTGCCGGCCGCCATGATCGAGACCCGGTGGCAGTACTCGGCCTCTTCCATGAAGTGGGTGGTCACCAGCACCGCAGCCCCGCGCTGGGCCTCGCGCTGGATCAGGCCCCAGAAACTGCGGCGGGCCTGGGGATCCACCCCCGAGGTGGGCTCGTCGAGGAAGAGGATGGGCGGCTGGTGTAACAAGGCGCAGCCCAGGGCCAGGCGCTGCCTGAAGCCCAGGGGTAGGGCCCCGGCCAGGTCTCCCAGGTGGGTTTCTAGGCCGAACTCGGCGCAGATCTCCGCCTGACGCCGGCGGCGGCGCTGCCGCTCCAGGCCGTAGACCCCGCCAAAAAACTCGAGATTCTCGGCCACGCTCAGGTCCTCGTACAGCGAGAATCTCTGGCTCATGTAGCCGATGCGGCGTTTGATCTGTTCGCTCTGTTTGTACACGTCCAGGCCCGCCACCCAGGCCTGCCCCCCCGAGGGCCGCAGCAGGCCGCAGAGCATGCGAATCACCGTGGTCTTCCCGGCCCCGTTGGCGCCCAGAAAGCCGAAGATCTCCCCCTGGGCCACTTCGATACTGACCTTGTCCACGGCCACAAAACGGCCGAAGCTGCGGCTCAGCTCCTGGGTCCTCAAGGCCGGGGTGTTCATCCCCGATCCTGGGCCAGTTCCATAAACACGTCCTCCATGCTGGGCGGCTGGACCTGCCACTGCTGCAATCGCCCGCCGGCCTGGCGCTGCCATTCCTCCCACTCGGCCGGGGCAGGGGCCTGGCGAAAGCTGACGTGCAGGCAATCGCCAAAGGCCTGGGTATCCCAGACCTGGGATTTATCTCTGAAGAAGGCCTGCAACACGGGCAACTCAGCCCCACTGACCCGGTAGAGAGGATAGGGAAAGGCGGCCCGCAGCTGGTCGGGCGGACCTAGGGCGGCGATCTGCCCGTGGTGCATGAGCGCCACTCGCTGGCACAGGTCGGCCTCGTCCATATACGCGGTGGAGACCAGGATGCTCACCCCCTCCTGGTGCAGGGCGCCGAGGATCTCCCAGAATTCCTGGCGCGAGACCGGGTCCACGCCAAAGGTGGGCTCATCCAACACCAGTAGTTCGGGGGTGTGGATCAGGGCGCAGGAGAGGGCCAGCTTCTGCTTCATGCCCCCGGAGAGGGCGCCGGCCTTGCGTTTTTTGAAGGGTTCCAGCCGCGAAAAGGCGTAGAGCCGCGCCAGCCTTTCCTCCTGCTGGTGGGAGGGCACCTCGAAGAGGTCGGCGAAGAAGCGCAGATTCTGCTCCACCGATAAATCGGCGTACAGGGAGAAACGCTGCGGCATGTACCCCAGCCGCGCCCGGATGACCGCCCGCTCCCGCATCACATCCATACCCAGCACCACCACCTGGCCCTCATCGGCCTCCAGCAGGGTGCAGATCATGCGGATCAGGGTGGTCTTCCCGGCCCCATCCGGACCGATCAGGCCGAACAACTCCCCCTTTTCCACCGCCAGCGACACCCCCCGCACTGCCTCCACCCGGCCGTAGCGCTTGGCGCAGGCTTCGAGCCGGAGGGCCTCGCTCACAGCTCGACCTCTACCGGCATGCCGTGTTTGAGCACGCCCTCCGGATTGGCCACCAGCACCTTGACCGCGTAGACCAGGGCGGCGCGCGTCTCCGGGGTGAGGATGGTCTTGGGGGTGAACTCGGCCCGCTCACTCACCCAGGTCACCTGGCCGGGCAAGGGCTCGCTCACCCCGTCCACCCGCAGCCGCACCTGCTGGCCGTACCGCACCTGGGGCAGCTGCTCCTCGGGGATATAGATCTTGACCTCCAACTGGCGCACCTGGAGCAGTTCGACCACCGCCTGCATGGGCAGGACCGCCTCCCCCGGCTCAAAGTAGCGGCTGGCCACCATCCCGCCCACCGGGGCCAGGATCACGGCGTCGGCCTCCTTCTTGCGGATCAGTTCCAATTGTACCAGGAGTTGCTTGTCCTTGGCCTCTAACACGCGGAGCTGCTGCCCGGCGCTCTGGCGGGCCGAGCTGGCCAACTCCACCTGGTGGTGCAGATCGTCGGCGTTCTGCCTGGGCAGGGCTTGGTCCTCGGCCAGGGCGCGGATACGTCCCGCCTTTTCCTGGGCGTAACCGAGGTCGGTGCCGGTGCGCGCCAGCGCCGTGGCGGCGATCTCCTCTTGGACGGATAGTTCCTCGCGGACCGCCTCCACCTGCCTGGCCTGGATCGATAGTTCGAGGGTATCCACCAGCGCCAGGGTATCCCCCAGCGCCACCATCGCCCCTTCCTCCACGCGCACCTCCAAGAGCCGGCCCCCCAACAGGGCCGGCACCCGGGTGCTGCGACCCTCCAGCACCCCGGTATAGGTCGTTGATTTGGGTGCCTGCTGACATGCCAGCAGCAGCACCAGCCCCCACAGCGCCGCCCTCATTTTACTCCTCCTCTTCCGGGACCAACTCACCCGTGGCAAAGCCCAGCGCTAGGCGCAACTGCCGCCACTGGATTCGGCGCTGTTGCAAAGCCAGCTGGGCGGCGGTCAACGCACTTTCGGCGGTGCTCAGATCCAGCGAGGTGGCCTGGCCCTGGGTGTAACTCTGGCCCACCAACCGCTCCCGTTCTCGCTCCTGCTCCACCAGCTGGCGGTGCAACCCAACCTGTTCGGCGGCGCTGTGCAACTGGGTGTGGACCTCGGCCACCTGCTGGCGAACCTCGAGCCGCAGCTGCCGGTCCTGCACCTCCAGGCGTCGGCCTTCGAGCCGGGCCTTCTCCACCTGACGCTGGTCCTGTCCCCAGTCCCACAGTTGCCAGCGGGCGTTTATGCCCACCGTGTAATAACCCATCCAATCATCCCGGAAGACATCCACCCCGGGCCGGCCGTAGCGGTAGGCAGCGCTGGCGTACACCTGGGGCCGGCGCACCGACTCCAGGGCGGCGAGACGCCGCGCCTGCGCCTCCCGCAGGGCGGCCAACTGCCTCAGCTCGGGGCGGAGGCGCAGGGCGGCATCCTGTAAATGTTCGAGCGCGTCAGCGGGGAGGGTTTCCTCGGCGGCGGATTCGGTGGCCAGGCCGGGGAGCGGATCTAGCTCCAACAGGCGGCCCAACCTCAGACACAGGATCTGCTCCTGGTCTCCCAGTTCCTGGGCCTGGGTGTAGAGCTGGAGCCGGCGGTTGGCCACCTCCAGGGTGTCGAAGGGGGTGGCCTGGCTGGCAGCCCACCGGGCCCGGGCCTGCTGCAGGTGTAACCCGGCCCGCTCCATCGCCTCGGCGAGAATCTGCTGCTGGACCTGGTTGAGTTGGATCTGGTAGTAGAGCTGGCCCACCTGGAGCAGCAGTTGCTGGCTGACCACCTGCTGCTGGGATTCCTGGGCGCGCAGGAGTTGGAGGGCCGCTTCGCTCTGCTGGCCCAGGCGGCCCCCGGTGTACAGCGGCTGCTCGACCACCGCCGCCACCTCGTAGCGGTTGCGGGTCCCGGCGGCCAGTCGGCCAACCCCGGGCAGGGCGATGGGCAAGAGGGCCACCTCGGAGGTGTACCCGTACCCGGCCTGGGTGGAAAAGACCGGGCGTTTTTCAACTTCCTGGA
>SICG01000039.1 GCA_009691525.1 Candidatus Latescibacterota bacterium
GGTGATTTTCGCCGTTGCGGTCTTGAAAAGGTACAGGCTCTCGGGTAGATTGGAAGGGTATCCGACCAAGAATGCCATTCCGTCCACCAACGAAAGCCTGTGAGAGAAAAAGATAGCTTCGCCGCGCTCTCCCAACAAGAAGGCCCCTTTTGGTAAGGTCCCCGCCAAAGGCAAGAAGGGCAAAGCCAAGACCAAGACCGTCAATCGGGTGAAGAACGGGTCGGGGTATAACTAGGCGCTGATCGGCCGTGGCCGGATCACCTTGTGGTTGAGCGAAGAGGTCTTGAGCGCCTGGCACGATGCAGGCCCCGCCCAACGGGGAGCGCAGTTTACTATTCGGACCTGGCGATTGAGACCTCGTTGACGTTGGGCAAGCTGTTGCATCAGCCCCTTCGTCAGACCCAGGGTTTGGTGCAGTCGCTGTTGGAACTGATGTGCATCGACCTGGAAGCCCCGGACTACTCGACGTTGTCGCGCCGGCAGGGGGATTTGCAGATCACCTTGCCGGTCAAGGGCAAGGGCGAAGGTCTCCATGTGGTGGTGGACAGTAGTGGGCTGAAGGTTTACGGTGAGGGCGAGTGGCGTACCCGGCAGTATGGGTGGAGCTATCGACGCACCTGGCGCAAGCTGCATCTGAGCCTTGACGTGGAGACGGGAGAAATCGTCGCCCAGACCCTGACCCTGGCCGGGGTGGATGATGCCTCTCAGGTCAAGCCGATGCTGGAACAGATCGAGGGTCGCGTCGACCGCTTGGGGGGCGATGGCGCCTATGATCGCTGGCGGATGCTGCGCACCTTGGCCTACCCTTCGGGACAGGCGACGCCCATTGAAGCGGTGATTCCACCCCAGCGCCAGGCCCGGGTGCGAAAGGCTAAACGGCGATATCGCCACATCGAGGGCCGCAATCAGCGGGTGGTGGACATCGACCGCAAGGGACCAAAGAAATGGAAGCGGGAGAGTGGGTACCATCACCGCAGTCTGGCGGAAACTGGCGTCTGCCGTTTCAAAGGCATCCTCGGGCCCACGTTGCGATCCAGAAAATTACCCAGCCAACAAGTTGAAGCGCGCATCGGCTGCAGCATCCTCAATCGCATGATCCATCTGGGGAAGTCGGAATCCTATAAGGTCGAGATCCCTGCCTGAGCAACATGGCTAAGGGAAAGACCAACGACCTCCAGAGTCATGCAACAAAGCCATTGAGAGAAGGAAAGTAGGTAGTCCGCCCAGGCTTATACGACTGCGACCGTTGATCTTCAGCATGGTTTAACCGGCACCACCAAGGAGAACACCCCAATGCCAACCCTCGACCAGAAACTTTTAGAAGAACTCCGGCAATTCGACTCCCCCACCCTTTTCAACGCGGTGACCCGTCTGCGCGGGACCCCCGGCGAGGACTACACCGACCACACCATCCGCTGCCTGTTGCCCGAATTGGACGCGGTGATCGGCTACGCGGCCACCGCCGAGGTCACCACCAACGACCCGGACTCTCCAGCCCTCGACTGGCTCGACTACTACGCCCTGCTCGAAAAGACCCCCGGGCCGCTGATCGCGGTGCTCAAGGACGTGGATTCTCGTCCGGGCCGCGGGGCCAGCTTCGGCGACGGCATGGCCACTGTGCACCAAAGGCTAGGGGTTGTCGGAGTGCTGGTCGACGGCACGGTGCGCGACCTGGCCGGCATCCGCCGGGTGGGCCTGCCCGTCTTTGCCTTGGGCACGGTACCCGGCCACGGCGCCTTCCACCTGACCCGCTTCAACCATCCCCTCACCGTTGGCCAACTGCGCGTGCGCCCCGGAGATCTCTTGCTGGCCGACCAGGACGGCTGCGTCAAGATCCCGGTCGAAAGCGCCGCCGAAGTGCTGCGCCTGGCCCACCAGGTCCGCACCGACGAGGAAGCCATCTTCGCCGACTACCGAGCAGTTGATTTTAGGGTGGAGAAAATGCGGAAGGAGCGGGGGCAGTAACGCTTACCTAGTGCTCTTGCCACTCACCACGAACCAGATCGTCTGCATCATAATCTTGAAGTCCAGCCGCAGCGACATATTCTCGATGTAGTAGAGATCGTACTCGAGCCGCTCGCGGGCGATGCGCGTCAGATCCTTGGCATCCATGTCGAACTCGTGTTTAGACTGGGCCCAGCCCAGCAGACCCGGTTTGACGTTGAAGCGGCGCATGTAGAGCGGAATCTGCTTTTTGAACTGCTCCACGAAATAGGGCCGCTCGGGCCGCGGCCCCACCAGACTCATCTCACCGCGCAGGAAGTTGAGGCACTGGGGGATCTCGTCCAGGTGCAGGGCGCGCAACACCCGGCCCATGCGCGTCACCCGCGGATCGCGCCCCTTCACCCACACCGGCCCGGTCCCCTCTTCGGCATCTACCATCATGGAACGGAATTTGTACATGGTGAAGATGCTGCCGTCCTTGCCCACCCGTTCCTGCTTGAAGAAGGTCGGGCCCCGCGATTCGAGCTTGATGGCCAGGGCCACCAGCAGCCACAGGGGCGCCAGGCCCACCAGCACCACCAGGGCCACTCCCACGTCCACCAGCCGTTTGATGCTGCGCTCCCAGGGGGACATCAGCCCTGAGCGCAGTTCCATCAGTGGGGCACCGTAGATCTGGTGGGTGCGCACATGGCCGGCAACGATGTCGTACAGGTCTGGGGTAATGCCAAAGGACACCGACTGACCCGCCGCCCCCTCGACGATCTGGAGCACCTCTTGGTGCGAATTGGACTGCAGGGCGATCAGCACTACCTCCACGTGATGGGTAGGAATCAGTCCAGCCAGGTGGCCCACTCCACCCACCACCGGCACCCCGCCCACGGCGCTGCGCTCCTCCTCACCACTGGCGCGCACAAAACCAACCACCTCATACCCTTGGGCCGGCGAGACGCGCAACTCCTGCAGGAGCCGCAACCCGCGCGCATCGCTGCCCACGATCAGGGTGTGACGCCGGCCTATACCCCGCACCAGCAGGGCCCGCTGCAGGCTGCGCAGCGCGATGCGCCCACCACCGACAAAGACGATCATCGCCAGCCAGTAGGAGAAGAGCAGCGCCCGGGTAAATACCAGCACTCTTTCCAGGTCAAAGGTGGCCACAAAGAAAAACAAGGTCCCCAGGCTGATGATCTTGAAGACCTCGATCCCCTCGTCGAGGCGGGAGTTGGACTGGGTATCCCGGTACAGCCCGAATAAGATAAAGAGCAGCAGCCAGCACAGGCAGATAACCGGCAGCGCGTCGTAGAGGTAGTAGTTGAGGATATAGAAGAAGTCCGGGCGGGTGTGCGCCGGATGGGTGCGCAGCCAATAGGCGACCACCCCGGGCAGGCCGCCGCTGGTGGACTTCATCCACAAAAAAACCAGCGAAGCCAGGTTGATGGCGACCACGTCGCTGAGCAGCAACAAGATTTTTTCCTGGACCTTCGACATGATCAACTCAGACGCGCTTGATGGGTTCCCATACCGTGTAGCGGTTTCCGGCCAGGAACTGCAACACCCCGGCCAGGGCACCCAGATTGATGGCGCAGAAGTGCGCCGGGATGTAGAAGAGTCCCACTCGGCCCAGTGACCGGGGGGCCAGGTTGCCGGCCAGGGCCAGCAGGTAGAAGACCCCCTGGGACCAGAACAGGGCGCGGTAGGGCTGTTCCCGGTACAGCAACCCGCTGCTGGTCAGGGCGCAAAGCAGGAAAAGCGGCACCAGCCAGCGCAGCACCTTGTGCGAAAACACCTGCAGGGCAAATCCGGGATGGACGAAAGGATTGAGGACCCCGGCTTCGCTGCGCAGGCCGTGCAGGCTGCGGGCGATGATGCGGGTGCGCCGCCTGAACTCCTCCCTGAAGCTCTTGGCGCTGTGCTCCAGGGCCCGGGCCCGGGGCGCGTACACCACCCTGAACCCCTTGCGCCACACCCGCAGGGGCATGACAAAATCGCTGATGATCTCCGGAGGTAATTCGTCGAAGAGTTCGCGCCGCAGCGCGTAGATGGAGCCATTGGCCCCCACCAGCGAACACCACTGGCTCTCCCGGTTCTTGAGGAACTGCTCGTAGTGCCAGTAGAAGCCCTCGCCCTTGCCGGCCCCCTCGCCGCCCAGGTTGAGATACTCCAGCTCCCCGCACACGCAGCCCACTCCCCGGTCGGCGAAGGGACGCATCAGCTCCACCAGTGCCGTGGGGGTGTACAGACTGTTGGCATCGGTAAAAACCAGCACCTCGCCGTTAGCCAGGCGCACCCCGGCGTTCTGGGCGGCGGTCTTGCCGGATCTGGGCTCCATGCGCTGCAGCAACACGCCCCGGTCGGCGTACTGGCCGGCCAGCTGGTCGGTGCCGTCCTGGGAACCGTCCGAAATCACGATGATCTGCAGCTTGCCGGGGGGGTACTCGAGGCTCAGAGAATTGTCGAGTTTCTCCCCGATAACCGCCGCTTCGTTGTACGCACTGATGATCAGGGAGACCGCGGGCAGCTCACCCAATTCGGCGTAGGTCGGGGGCCGGCGCCAGCAGGTCAGGAGCCACAAAAACAGCGGATAGAGCAGATAGGTGCCGGCCACTCCCAGCACCGAGACCCAGAAAAGGGCGACCATGTCAGCCGGCAGCTCCCCGCTTGGAGACCAGGAAAGGCCCCAGCACCAGGCGGTTGAGCCCCGAGTCCATCAGCACCTGCAACGCGTCGGCCGCCGAGCAGGCGATGGGAAAGCCGTGCAGGTTGAAGGAAGTGTTGAGCAACACCTTGCGCCCGGTGAGGGCGGCGAAGTGATCGAGGATGGCCTCGTACCCGGGATTTTGTCCCGCTTCCAGCAGCTGGGGCCTGGCGCTCAGATCGGCGTTGTGTACGGCGGCCATCAACTCAGTGCGCCGGTCGGTGGAGTCGAAGGTGTTCATCATGTAGGGCGAGGGCAGCCCTTTGGGATTGCGGAAATACGCCTCTGCATCCTGCCGGCGCACCACCGGGGCGAAAGGCATCCAGAAATCGCGTTTTTTGATCATCCGGTTGATCACCCGCACCACGTCCTGGTTGAGCGGATCGGCGAGGATGGAGCGGTTGCCCAGGGCCCTGGCCCCGAACTCCATGGGCCCGGCGGCCCTGGCCACCACCTCGCCGGCGGCCAGCAGTTGGGCCACCCGCACAGCCATATCTGTCGGCTCCTCCACCTCCAAGCCCTCCACCGCGCGCAGGGCCTGGCGGCACTCGGCTGCCGACAGATCGTTGCCCAGATAACAGTGCTCCAGGGGCCGCACCGTTTCGCCGGCAGCATGGGCCGCCAGATAACAGACGCCCAAGGGCAGGGATTCGTCCCCGCAGGAAGGGAAGGCCTCAAAAACCTCCACCTCGTCGAGCTCGGAGATGATCTTGTTGGCCTTGACGTTCATGAAGACCCCGCCGGCGGCCAGCACCCGACCAATGCCGGTTTGCGCTACACAAACCCGCACCCAGCGGGCCATCAGCTCCTCGGTAAACTGCTGCAGGCCGGCGCAGATCTCGTCGAAACGCAGGCGCTCCAGATCCCGCTGCAGGCGCGGGCCCAACTGCGAGAGGGCTTCGGGCACCAGACGCCGGAACATCATGGGTTGGGTGCGGTCCAGATCCAGGTAGCGGCGGAATATCTGGGCAACCCTGGCGGCCCGCTCCTGGGAGGCATAGGGGGCCATGCCCATCAGCTTGTACTCGTGCTCCAGAGGCATGAAGCCCAGCAGATGGGTGGTGACCGCATAGATCTCGCCCAGGCTGTCTGCCTGGGAGGTGGCGGCCAGGCGTTCAAGCCGGCCCCCCTCGCCGCGCCACACCGAACCCGAGAGCCCATCGCCGCCCCCGTCGAGGGTCAACACCAGGTAGGGCCCCTCATCCCGGCGCAGGCCATAGTAGGCGGTGGCTGCGTGGACCTGATGGTGGTCAACAAAGTCGATGCGTTCAGGGCTGAAACCCCAATCGGCCACCACCTCCTGCCGCGCTTGCATGCGCTGCCTGGTCCGCCACTGCCGGTACCCGCGTCTCGACGCCAGCAGTCCCGCCACCCCCTGGCGCAGGCCTCCCGCGTAGCGCTGGTCAAAGCCCTCCTTAACCGCATGGGGATGGCGCGGGGTGGCCACGTAGCGCGAGGCCAGGCAGACCCGGTCCACCGCCGAAGCGGCAAGGCCGGCCATCTCCAGCATCCGGCCCACAGCCAGGGCGGGCGGCCCGTAGAAGTTCTTGATCCCCGTCAGTCGTTCTTCCTGCAGCACCTGCTGCACCCGTCCTTCGCTGCACAGAGCCGCAGCGGCGTTGTGGCCGTCGAATATCCCTAGATAGACACCCATGCGTATCTTAGATCACACTTTCCTGTTATTGACAGTCCAGATCAAATTTCCACAATAAGCCAAACTTTGACAAGACAACCTCCGATGAGTGCCCCCGGTATCTGCATCCTCAGCACCGTGCATCTGTGTTTCGATGTGCGCATGTTCCAGGCCGAGGCCCGCACCCTGGCCAAAGCCGGCTTCGACCTGACCCTCATCGCCCTGGAAGATCCGACGCCCAGCGAGACCGAGGGGATCCACATCTTCGCCCAACCGCGACCGCGCCACCGCCTCCAGCGCATGCTGGGCACCCTGCGGGTCCTGCGGCTGGCCAAGGCGCAGCCGGTGGGACTCTACATCTTCCACGACCCCGAACTGCTGCCGGCAGCCCTGCTGCTCAAGCTCTTCACCGGACGGCGGCTGGTCTACGACGTACACGAGGACGTGCCGGCCTCCATCCGCAACCGGGCCTGGCTGCCCCGGCCCCTGCGCCCCCTAATCGCCCGCTTCTACCAGCTGTTCGAAGGCCTGGCCCTGCCCTTCATCGACGGCCTGACCCTGGCCGATCACGCGTACCAGAAATACTACCGGGGCCGACACACCCTGACGGTGCTCAACTATCCGCTGACGACCTACGCCGATCTATATGAGGAGCGCCAGCCCGGCGGCCGCCCCACCTTGGTCTACGCCGGCAGCATCACCGCCCTGCGCGGCCTCTACGAAATGATCGAGTTGGTGCGGCGTCTGCGCCAGGTCTTTCCCGACCTGCTGCTGCGCCTGGTGGGACCTGTGGGCTCAGCGGCCGAAAAAACCCGAGCCGAGGAGTTGATCACCCGCCACGACCTGGGCGGGCATGTGGAATTCACCGGCCTGGTGTCGCACCTGGAAGTACACCGCCAAATCCTCGCCGCCGACGTGGGCCTGGCTCTGCTCCACCCCGACCCCAACTATATCAATTCCCTGCCCACCAAGATGTTCGAGTACATGATGATGGGCCGGCCAGTGGTGGTCTCCAACTTCCCTATGTGGGCAGAGATCGTCGCCGAGGCCGGCTGCGGCTACGCCCCCCATCCGCTCGACCTGGACGCGGTGGAACAACACTTGCGCCGGCTGCTGGGCGATGTGGACCTACGCCGGGAAATGGGCCGCCGGGGCCGGGCGGCGGTGCTGGAAAAATACAACTGGAAAAAAGAAGGCGAGCGCCTGGTGGAGTTCTACCGGGCGCTGCTCAAAGAGGATTGCTGAGCACCTCCTCGTACACCGCAAAAAGACGCGCGGCGATGCGGCGGTAATCGTAATTCTCCTCGGCACATTGGCGAATGGTCTGCCGATCGTAGTCCCCGTAGTGGTCCAGCACCGCCTCGATACCGCGCGCCAGTCCCTCCACCTCTCTCACCTCCACCAACTTTCCCATGCCTGCCTGCACCAACTCCTCCGGTCCACCGCAACGCGTGGCCACCAGGGGCAAACCGCAGGCCAAAGCCTCCACCAACACCAGGGGCAGCCCCTCGGAAAAACTGGGGAGGACGAACACATCCGATTCCCCCATGTGGTGGGGCACTTCCTGCCAGGGCACCTCGGCGGCGAACTGCACGCACCCTTCCAACCCCAGTCGGATTACCTGGGCGCGGAAGGGGGCTTCGGTACCGGTGGCCGCATTGCCCCCTATCAGCTTGAGGGAGATATCGCGGCGGCGCTGCCGCAAGAGGGCCATAGCCTCCAGCAGCACCCCCAACCCCTTGGCCACATCAAAACGCCCCACATAGAGCAGGCGCCAGCCGCCCGCTCCGGGGTTGCGCGTCCCGGGCTTGAAAAGCTGGCAGTCCACCCCGTTGGGAATCACCCGCAATCCCCGCGCCCCCAATTCCTGGGCCAGGCGACCCAATTCCTGGCTCACCGCAATCACGGCCTGGGCCCCCTGCAGGGCCCGCATCACCAGCGCCCGCCACTTGGGATGGCGCGGGAGGTCTTTTAGATCGTGGCCGTGTACGGTGATGACCACTGGCCGGCCCAGGCGCCGGCCGTACTCCACTGCTGCCAGACCGTCGGGATAGGCGCAATGGGCGTGGATCAGATCGGGCAGGGGCCTACCCCCTTGGCCCCGGGCCAGGGCGCGCAGATAAAAGCGCCATACCTGCGAGAAGAGCACCCGGCGGGGAAAGGTCAGATAGGGCGGCCGCTCCAGCTCCACCCCGTCTATTTGCTCGCGGCAGGGCAGGGTCGCGTACGCGCTCCAACGACCAAAACCGGGCAGGAGGGGAAACCAGGGGGTGGGCGAAACCACCCGCACCTGGGCGTGGGCGGCCAGGAAACGGGTCTGGTTGTGGACAAAACTGCCGGCGGTGCGCGACAGGCTGCTGGGGTAGAGGTGGGAGGCTACCAGCAGGTTCACGCGCGCCGGGGCTGCTCGAGCCGCAGCACGGCAAAGATCATGCCGGTAAAGAACCACAGGAAGTTGTTGCTGAAATCAGCAGTGAAGGAGAGGCTCACCTGAAAGGCGATAAACATCGACAGCAGTCCGATGAGCACCGCGCACAGATAGGGGTCGCGCATTTCCTTGAGTCCCGCAAAACCCCGGCTCAGGGTGCGCCAGACGATCCAGGCCGAGGCGAGCAAGCCCACCAGGCCCAGTTCAGCCATCATATTGGCGAAGAGGGTGTGCGACTCCCGGGTGGGCACCCAGTTGGGGAAGTCCACCGGCTTGTACTGCTCAAAGAGCACGGGGAAAGCGCGCCAGCCCACCCCGAGCAGCGGGTGGTCGAGAAACATCTCGACGCCGGCGATCAGGAAGTAGATGCGCGCCGAACCCGATTCCCTGCCGGCCTGGCCGAACTCTTCGACAAAGGTGAAGATGGAGAGAAAGCGCAGGAAGATGTGCTCGGCGAAGGGCACGAACTCTTTGATCGCCACGACCAGCAGACCGCCGATGGCCAGGGTGATGAAAAAGTAGCGCAACTTGCGGGCCAGGTACAGGGGGATCACCACCCCCACGATGGCCGCCAGCCAGTTGGAACGACTGAAGGTGGCGATCAACCCGGCCAAGCCAAAAGCCAGCGACACCAAAAGCAGGACCCGCTGCCAGAAGGACATGCGGTAATTCAATAAGATTGCCGAGAGGAAAACCACCCCGCACATGAGAAAGGTGCCGAAGGTGTTGGGGTTGTGAAAGGTGCCAGTGGCGCGCGGCGCGTTGGCACCCACGGCGATCACAAAGCTGGCCGGCAGAAAGAACTTTTCGGTGGCGATCTGCACCACCGCCAGGATGGACCCGCCGATCAGCGCCAGGGCCATGGAGATCACCACGGTATGTACCGCGGCCCTGGACTCGATCAGCATCTGGGCGCCGTAGAGAAAAAACACCAGCACCAGGGTGCGCATGAAGCCAATGGTGGCCTCGGGCTGGTTGGGCGAATAGGTCAGCGACAGGGCCATCACCCCCAGGAGCAGCAAGAGGGGTTCCTTGAGTTCGAACTCCGGGAAAAGGGTGCGCTGCCGCAAGCAGGTGTTGCCCAGCAGGGCGAGAAACATCAGGCCCAGGGATAGGTGGAAACCGGTGAGCGGAATGCCGATGGCCGTTTCCTTGAGCAGCTGCCCGGTGATGTCGAGGGCAGTGGTGGTCACCAGGGCCGGCACAATGATCCAGGGGTAGACCAGCAGGAAGGCAAGAAAGACCCCGCCGGCCAGGCCGCCGCAGGCGATCAGCAGCAGGCGGTTGGGCACCAATAGCACCGCCAGCAACAGCAGGGCCAGCAGGGCCACAAAAAGAACGAACCAGCGGCGATCCAGCCGCAGTTCACTGGTCTGAAGGAGAGCAGTCATCGCTTTTCAATACTAGGGGGGGAGGCCTTCCCGCGCAAGAAGGCGCCCCAACCGCAACCCAGTTGCCGCAGACAGTGGCGGGCAACCAGCAGGCCCCACAAAGCGTAGGCCAGCGAGGTGGACAGGGCGGCCCCGGTCAGCCCCATAGCCGGAATCAGCACCAGGTTGAGCGCGACATTGAGCGCCAGAGCCAGGGCCGGTGCCCCCAGGGTGATCCCTGGGTATCCCTGGCCGGCCAGCCGGGTGTTGAGCACGGAGCCAAAGCCGGCGACCACTAGGCCCGGCAGCATCCAGAGCAAGAGTCCGTACGCCTCGGGATATTTGGGGAAGAAGAGGAAGAGGAGGAGTTTACCGACACCGGCCAGGCTGATCGCACATAACAAAGAAAAGAAAAATACATTGCGGGCCACCCGCAGGCTGAGACCCTCCTCCCCTTGCTGCCCGCGGATCACCTTGGGCAGCAGTACCGCGCCGGCCACGTTGGGCAGGCGCTGCATCATCTCGGCAAAGGTCACTGCCACACTGTACACCGCCAGGGACGAGTCGCCCAGCATATACTTCACCAAGTACTGGTCGCTGCGGAAAAGCAAATAGACCAAGATCACCGACATCCCGCCCCTGCCTCCCACTTCCCTCATCTGCCGCCACAGTGGCCGGTCCACGCCCAGCCCTTGGCCGCGCTGCAGCAACCCCAACCCAACCAAGGTCACCAAGCCGGTGCTGGCGACCCACACTGCCAATACCGAGTCCAACCCTCCCTGCCACCCTTTGAGCACCAACAAATTTCCGCCCAGATAGCAGCAGATGAAGAGCACGGGCAAAAGAGAATAGGGCTTGAGTTGGTCCTGCCCCAGAAAGATGGAGTCAAAAGCTTTCTGCAGCACCAGCAGGGCGATCAGACCAGCCAAGAGCAGCCAGTACTGGGCTTCAGCAGAGGGGAAATAAGCCCCAGCCCCTGCCGTCAGCACCCCTCCTGTCAGCGCAATCCCCAGAATCAATACATAGATCATGGTGTTGCCGGCCAACTTCCCCCGTGCCGCGCCCTTACCTGCCGCGTACGCATTCCCTCGGTTGAGCCATTCGCCAAAGACCAATGCCCCTAGCATCGCCGTGGTGCCCCACCATCTCAAACGGCCAAAATCCTCGCTGCTGAGGGTGTTGCCCAACAGGGACTGATTCAGCAACCCCAGGCCAAAAACGATGCCGGTACACAGGGCATTGAACGAAAACCCGCGCAGAAAATTCATCGATTAGGAAGACAGCAACAGAGGGATTGGGCGGTCAGCGGCGGGGAGATGACCCCGAGGTCTTTCCCGGGGAATGGCTGGGCAGGGAAGTCCGCGTGGCGCAACGCCATATAGATGGCGTTGCGGGGGAAGGGTCTTGGGGATGGCAGCGAGTATTACGCAGCACCCCATACATTGGGGTGCTGCGGGACGCGCCTGGGGAAAGCCCGGAGTGGGTCGCCCCCCGTCGCGCATACAACTGCTATGAGCGGATCAAAGCGAGTACCTCGTCCCGCTTCGCCTCCATCTGTGCCCGGCTCCGGGCTTCCAGATTCAGGCGCAGAAGCGGTTCGGTGTTCGAGGCCCGCACGTTGAAGTGCCAGTCCGGATAAGTGATGGAGATGCCGTCCATGCGTTCGATGCGGGCGCCCGCGTAGCGGCTGGCCAGGGCCTGCAGCCGGCCCTGGGGGTCGGCGACCTTGGAGTTGATCTCGCCGGAGATAAAGTAGGTAGCTTCGAGGGGGGCCAGCAGTTCGGAGAGTTTTTTGCCTTTGCGGGAGAGCATCTCCAGCACGATCAGCGAAGGCACGATGCCGGAGTCGGCCCCGAAGAAGTCGCGGAAATAGTAATGCCCGGTCACCTCGCCGCCGAACACCGCTCCCTCCCGGGACAATCGCGCCTTCATGAAGGCGTGGCCTACCCGTTCCATCAGGGCGGTGCCACCGGCCTGCCCGATCAGATCGGGCACGGCCCAGGAGGCGCGCACATCGTGGAGAATCCGCGAGCCCGGATCCTTTTCCAGCAGGTAGCAACCCAACAAAGCGGTGAGGAAGTCCCCGGAGACGAACTCCCCCCGGTCATCGATGGCGAAGAAACGGTCCCCGTCCCCGTCGAAGGCAAAACCCACGTCTGCCCCTTGCTCGCGCACCCGGCGCTGCAGCTCGGCCCGGTTCTCCGGCTGCATGGGATCGAGCCCATGGTTGGGCAGCCGGCCGTCGGGCTCCAGGTACAGGCCGGTCAACTGCACCGGCAGGCGCGCGTAGACCCTCTTGAGGATGGGCCCCACCATGCCGTTGCCGGTGTCGACGATAACCTTGAGCGGTTTGATCCCCTGCACGTCGATCAGGCTCAGCACCTTATCGACGAAGCCCTGGCTCAGGTCCAGGGTGCGCACCTGGCCTTTGGCCGCAGCCGGGGCAAAGGCGTCGTCCTCGACGATGTGGCGCAAATCCTGGATGCCCTCGTCGCCACTGAGCAGAAAAGGCATGCGCCGCACCATCTTGAAGCCGTTGTACTGGGGGGGATTGTGGGAGGCGGTCACCATCATGCCGGGGTGGCCCAGCTCGGCGCAGGCAAAATAGTACTGGTCAGTGCTGACCATGCCGATGTCGATCACCCCCGCCCCCTGGGCGGTGATCCCATCGACCACCGCAGCGAAAATGGCCGGACTGGAGAGGCGCATGTCGCGGCCCACCACCACCTGCTCGGCCTTCAGGAAGGTAGCGAAGGCGCGACCGATGGCGCGGGCCACCTGCTCGTCGAGTTGGTCGGGGTAGGTGCCCCGGATGTCGTAGGCTTTGAAGATGGAGGCATCTACCCGCACTGAAGGCTCTTCCCTATTTGAAGCGCCTGAGGGTGATGTCCAGGTAGCGGGTCCCCTCGGCGGCCGGCTGGTGCTGTAGCAGGATTGGACTCTGGTAGGTGCCCTGCACAATGCGCCCCTGGCCAGGGGCGTCGCGGTCGGAGACCAGCAGACTGATGTGGCGTTTGAGACGCAGGATACGCGAAGCCGGGGTGGACAGCACCGAGAAGATCTTGTCGATCACCGCACGGCCCACCGGCACACTGTCGAGCAGCTCGTTGTAGAGGTGAATCAGGTCGTAGGCGGCGTAGTCACGGGTCTTGCCGGGAATGGTGCTCGGGTTGCGCAACAGCTTCTTGCCGTGCTGCACCATGTAGCGCAACGGATCGCCCAGGGCCTGGGGCAGGTCGTTGCGCATTAACAAGGTTTCATACTCGTTCACCGTCAGACCCACGTGCCGATCCCGGGGGTCGAGGCGAAGGTCGATACGCCCCTTCTCAATGCCGTAGACGGCAATCCATTCCTCGAGCTGGGCAAAGAGACCGTAGCGCGGGTCCTTGAGGTTGAAAGAGTCGATCTGGTGAGCCGACTCCACCGGGATGGGCAGGCGCCCGCGAAAGACAATCTCTTCGTCGTTATAGGCCAGCACCGCGGTGCGGCGCTGCCGGCGGTATTGCTTGTAGATCCCGTCCAGCTCGACAAAGTAAACCGGCTGGCCGGGGCGGTTGAGGTAGGTGACACAGTTTTTCAGGCCGGCGCTGATGAAGGTCAGGTGGGAATCGGCATTGACCGGCTCGCGCTCCTTCTCGCTCTCACTCAGCTCGTCGCGCAGCTGCATGCGGTCGTGAAAATAACCTGCATTGGGAGGAAAGATCCGCTGGATGGCCCTGAAGAAGGGGTCCAGCTGCTTGCGGCTGTGGCCCAGCCGCTCACAGAAGCCCTGCTCGAGGTAACCGGCAGTGGTGTGGAAGGAGCAGTAGAGGGCTTTGCGGAATCCGGTCAGCACATCGCCCCGGTCCTGGGCAATCCTGGCGCTGATGTCGATCAGTTCAAAACGCGAAGCGGGGTTGATGTCCAGCTCGATTTCGAGAGGGCTGGTAGACATCCGCGACATCCCTGGGTGGAGGGTTGAGTCCGGGGAGGGTATATTTTAGAAAATACCGCCTCTGCGGATGGGGCGCAACTTATTTACTGGAGTGCTGCGAACGGTGAAAACCCTGCTGATCATGCGCCACGCCAAGTCCGACTGGTCCACGGCTGGGGCCGACTTCGACCGCCCCCTCAACAAACGCGGCAGGCAGGCCGTGCCGCAGGTCGCCCATCTGCTGAGCGGCCTGGAGGAGAAACCGCGGCTGATCCTGTCCTCGCCTGCAGCCCGGGCCAGGGAAACCGCCGAGGGCCTGGCCGCGGCCCTGGACTGTGATCTGATTTTTGACCCGCGGCTCTATCTGGCACCCCCCCAGACGCTCGGTGCGGTATTGGGCGAGCAGGACGACCGCTGTGATCCGTTGTTAGTGATGGGCCACAATCCGGGCCTGGAGGAATGGCTGGCCCTGTTGGGGGGCGGCGTCTGCCATCTGCCCACCGCCGGCTTGGCCGCCCTCGCCTTGGAGGCGGAGCGCTGGTCCGAGGTGCGGGCCGGCCAGGGCCGGCTCCAGTGGTTCTTCATCCCCCGCCTGGCCGAAACGTTGGGCCGATAATCAACGCTCAAAGTGAGCGATGATGCGGGTGAGCGCCTCGTCGAGGTCCACCTTGGGGTCGTAGCCCACGCAGTTGCGAATTTTTTCCAGATCTGGGGCTCGGTAGAGCAGGTCTTCGTACACACCCTCGCGCCAGGCGTGCTCATAGGGGATGAGTTCGATCTCCGACTTGCTCTTGGCCAGGGCCTTGACCCTATCGGCCAGGTCCTTGACACTGGTCTCGAAATGCGAGCCCAGGTTAAAGATCTCGCCCACCGCCTTGTCGCTGGTCGCCAGCCCCACCAGCCCGTCGAGGGCATCGTCGATGTAAGTCCAACAGCGGCGCTGCTCCCCGTCTCCGTACACCGTGATCGGATACCCCAGCATAGCCTGGCGGATGAAACGGGGCACCACCATGCCGTAGTGCCCGCTCTGGCGCGGCCCCACGATGTTGAAAGGGCGGACGATGACGCAGGGCAGGCGCTTCTCGCGCCAGTAGGCCAGCGCCAGGAGTTCGTCCACCGCCTTGGAGGTGGAATAACTCCAGCGGGTCACGGTAGTGGGGCCTAGCAGGCGGTCGGCATCCTCCTTAAAAGGCACGTGGCCGTTGCGCTTGCCATAGATCTCGGAGGTAGAGGCCAGTACCACCTTTTTCTTTTTTTCGTTGGCCAGTTCGAGCAGAATCTCGGTGCCGCGGATGTTGGTGGTTAGGGACTGAAGGGGGTTTTCGATGATGAGTTCTACCCCCACTGCCGCAGCCAGGTGGTAGATCAAATCGCACTCGGCCACTAAGACGCGCATGGCCTCGACGTTGAGGATATCGTCGATGGTGCAGGAAAACCTGGGGTTGTTTTCGAGGTGCTGGACGTTTTTGATGCTGCCGGTGGAGAGGTTGTCGATGATCGAGACCTGGTCGCCCATGGCCAGATGACGCTCAGCCAGGTGGGACCCGATGAAACCTGCTCCTCCGGTGATCAAAACTTTCATACACCCTACCCCAGTAATCTACAGCGCACAGCAACAGACAGCGCCGGCCCCCGGACAAGGTCGAAAGGCTGTTGACGATAACTCCGGGGGGGGCATGATACTTAAAAGTCCAGGCCGCCGGCCGGGCGCCGAAGTGACCCGTATCACCCAAGGCGATAAAATCGCCGGCAACCGACAGTTGGGACTATACTAAAAGTATAAGGAAATAAACGCAATCGGACACCCCCTCCCCAGGGAAATCCTTCCCGACCGACGTCGTGGAAGGGTTCACCCGCCCCTTTTGCCAGCCACCTGATATAGGATTTCCGCCAGATGCCGACTGTGTTTTTCCAGGGCGTAGTCTGCCTCCATCACCTCCCGCCCCCGCTGTCCCATCTGCCGGCGCAGGGCTGGATCGGCGATCAGGCGCGCCAGGCGCTCCTCCCACTCCTCGGGGGTACTTGCCCAGAAACCCGTCTCGCCGTCGCGGACGATCCGGCAGTTGACCCCCACCGGGCTGGTGACCACCGGCAGGCCAGTGGCCATGTACTGGAGCACCTTGTAGCCGCCCTTGCCGCGGGTCCACGGATCATCGGGCACCGGCATCAGACCGATGTCGAAGCAGCGCAACTCCTCCACTTCCCCTTCCAGCGACCAGGGGCGGGCCTCGATCGGCAGGCCCTCCAGATCCACGGCCGCCGCTCCCATCACCCGCAGACGCAGCTGGGGAAAGCGCCGGCCCAATCGCGCCAGCGGGACGCGGAGTAGCTGCAGATAGGGCAAGGTAGTGGCACTGCCTATCCACCCCAGAACCACTTCGCCCCGCTCGCCAGCAGGCCGGCTGCCGGCAGCGTAACGCCGGGTATCGATGGGACCGGTGATCGTCGAGACCTGAGGACAATAGCTAGCGGCAAAAGCGGCGGTGTACTCATTTTCGACCAAGGCGTGGTCGGCCAGTCGCAGCATGGCCGGCAGGCCAGCAGCATTGCGGCGCTGCTTCCAGGCAGCCAGCCAGTGCTGACCGCGCACCTCGGTGGTGAAGATGGCGTCGTCGAAGTCGTAGACCACCGGGGGCCGGCGCCAGCGCAATAACCAACGTACCGGGGCCGGAAAAATAATCTTCTGGATGAAGAGCACCTCGGCATCCTGGGCCGCCCACCAAACTTGTAGACCGCAACCCAAGGTGCGCCAGGCAGCCCAGAGATAGTAACCCAGCTTGCTCCAGGGGCTGCGGGTCACTTGGATCTGCGAGCCCCCCAGGGCTCGGTCGGGAAGTAAGGTGATGACCTGGGCCTGAATGCCTTGGGCCTGTAGATAGGGCAGGTACTGAAAAACCCGCGTCCGGCTGCTGGCAGCCAACATGCCGTATTGGGTGGCAAAAAGCACCTTCAAAACCGGAGTTGTCTCCTGCTGCGGGCCGCGGGCCGGCCTCAACGCCGGGAAGCCGCCCGGCCAGCGGCGAAACCTCGGATGCAGGCGATCACCCGCTCCTGGGCCTCGGCGGCCAGGTGCGGGTACAGGGGGATGGTCAGGATGCGCCGCCACTCTACCTCGACCACCGGCAAACGAGTGGTGTAGGGCTGGTAGATGGGCAGCAAATGGTTGGGGTAAAAGTGGACCGCCGACTCAATGTCGTGCGCCGCCAGGTAATCACACAGCGCATCGCGCTCATCGGCCTTGATAACCATGCTGTAGTGCGCGCTATGACCATAGGCGCGCTGGGCGAACAATTCGATGCCCTCCACCCCCTCCAGCGCCTCCCGATAGCGCTCCACCACGCGCCGGCGCAGGGCATTGGCCCGCTCCAGTTTGTCCAGCTGCACCAACCCCAGGGCCGCGGCCAGATCATTCATGCCGTACTTGAAGCCCACCTCCTCGACATCGTACTCCCAGACGCGGGCCGAATGGCCCTCGTTGAAACGGTCCCAGGTACCGCGCGAAATGCCCATCCAGCGCAACTTGCGCACCCGCTCGGCCACCGCGTCGTCGTTGGTGGTGAACATGCCCCCGTCACCGGTGGAAAGGTTCTTCTTCGACTCGAAACTGAAGCAGCCGATGTCGCCGATACTGCCCAGCCGGCGGTCGCCGTAGGTGCCACCGCAGGCCTGCGCGGCGTCTTCGATGAGGGCCAGCCCGTGCCGACGCGCGATCTCCACCAGTTCATCCATAGCACAGGGATGCCCCGCATAGTGGACCACCATCAGCGCCCGGGTCTGCGGGGTGATGCGGCGCTCCAGGTCGCGCGGGTCGATGTTGAGGGTGCCCGGCTCGACATCGCAGAACACCGGGCGGCCACCGGCGTAGAGGATGGCGTGGTTGGTGGACACAAAAGTCATGGATGTGGTCAGCACCTCCCGGTCCTTCACCTCGCTCACCAGCATCGCCAGATGAAGGGCGGCAGTGGCCGAATTCAGGGCGATGGCGTGTTTGGCGCCGACGTACTGGGCAAAGCGTTGCTCGAATTCCTTCACCTTGGGTCCGGGACCCACCCAGCCGGTCTCCAGCGGCTGACGGAAGGCCTCGTGTTCCGCCGCTTCGAACCAGGGTTTGAACAATTGGATATGACCTGCCATCTCAGCTCTCCGAACTTCCCTTGTCAGCGGGGGTTTTCATCGGCGACCAGTACGCGCGGTCGAGCAGGGACCGGCGCAGGATCTGGCGGTAGGCCTGCAATCGTTGCCGGCTTTCGGTCCGCCGGGCCGGGAAACAGACCCAGAGAACACCCCACAAGACACTGCGCAACCCCATCTCGATGAGGGTCAGCAGGCGGAGGATGAGCAGCTGCCCCGGGCCTAAATGTTTCTGGAAAAGGTAGTACAGGCTCTGCTGGCTGACCACCAGCATCTCTCCCAGGTTCTTGCGGATGCTCTGGCCTTCTAGATGGACCACGCGGCTGAAAGGATAGTAGAAGATCTGCCAACCCCTCTTGCGCAACCTCATACACCACTCAAGGTCTTCGCAACACATGTAGATGGCCGGGTCCAGAGTCCCTGCTTCTTCGAGGGCTTGCCGGCGGATCAGCAGGCACGCCCCCGAAACCCAGCCCACCGCACGGGCTGAGCGGTGATCCCAGCCGGCTAATTTAAAGAAGGGGAAGAGTCTGTGCAATAACAATTTATGCACAATTTCGGTCCACAGGCTGGGGGCGATACCACACGATAGTTGTAGTGATCCATCTGTATTGAGCAGCATGGGCCCGGCCGCCCCAATCCGGGGCTGGCCCTCCATAAAACCCACCAGCGCCTCCAGTGCTCCTTTCTCTACCCGAGTATCCGAATTGAGCAACAGTAGGTACTCTCCCTTCGCCTTTTCCAGGGCCAGGTTGTTGGCCCGGCTGAAACCCAGGTTCTCCGGGCTGGCCAGCAACTGCACCTGGGGAAAAACGCTCTTCACCATGGCCGCGCTGCCGTCCGCCGAGGCGTTGTCCACCACCAACACCTCCCACTGGCTGGAGGCAGGGTCGGCCTGGAGGGCCTCCAGGCAGTCGCGCAACAGCTGGCGGGTGTTCCAGTTGACAATGACAATGGAGAGCCGAGGCCTCATTTGAGCTGCCATTGGCGCAAAAAGTCCAGCACCAGGGCGCGCAGGGCCTCGTCCCGCCAGTAGAAGATCAGATTCGCTGCCACCACCCCTCCCAGCAGCAGCCAGGCGCGCCGCCCCTGTTGCCGGATCAGATCCTCAGCGGCAGCGGCGGCAAAGAGGATGAAGAAGGGCTCCAGGGGCAGCCGGAAGCGCACCGAGCCGTAGAGCACCAGGCAGAAAGCCGCCAGGGAAAGGGCCGAGAATACGCTCAACAGCAGAAACTCCTCCCGCAATCCGTAGCGCCACAGGCCCACGGCAAAAAAGGGCAGGAGCAGGGTGAACCAGAAGTTGTAACCCGGCTGAAAGAAGTACCAGAAGCGCAGCAAGCGCTCTGCCGACAAACGCAGGTAGAGACCCGGATGGGTGTGGATGAACTCGAGGCCCTGCTGTTGCCAGCGGCGGTCGCGCTCCACCTCCGAAGGGATCTGGACAAAGATCTCCCGCGTTATGCCCCAACCCCGCTCCTGGCGCCAGTCGGGCTGGGTCGTATTGCTGCGCGCCAGGATAAACCCCCCGTGGGTGGAGATGGGTACCAGGGCCTGGTGGACCAGGTAATTGCGCACCGTCCAGGGCAGGATGGTCGCTCCCAGCGCCAGACCCACCCACAGGCTGCGGCGCAGGCCCTCCCGGGGCGCTGTCAGCAACGCCACCAGGGCGAAGGCCGGCCAGAAAAGCAGGCCCACGGGCCGGGTGAGGGCAGCCAGGCCGATGGCCACCCCTCCGCCCAGCAGTACACGTCGGCGGGCCTTCGGGACGCTCAGCAGATACGCAGCCAATACCAGCCAGAAGGTGAACCAGGTCTCGCTCATCACCTCGCCAGCACTGACAATCAGCGGGCCATACACCGCGGCAAAAAGCCCGGCGGCCAGGGCGGCGGGTGGCCAGATCCGCAGACCCAGCCCATAGAGCAGCGCTACCGTGCCGGCGCCCACCACTGCCTGCACCACCTCGACGGCCAGGTGGCTGTGTCCGCATACCCCGTACACGGCGGCCAGGAAAAAAGGATAGAAGGGTGCCCGCCAGGAGCGCATTTCGAAACCGAACCAATTCTCGCGGGCCACAAAACCCTCTCCCTTGAGCAGGTTGAGGGCGATTTCGTCGTAATCGGGGGTATCCTGGGGCGGCACCGGATATTCTTGTAATACGTAGACCAGGCGCAGGACCAGTGCCAGGACAAAGAGCCACAGGGAGAGACGCACCTTCATCGCCGGGCCAGCAGGGAGTCGAAGCAGCTTGCCAGTTGGCCGGTCAATTCGCGGCGGTGAAAAGGCGCCAGTTGTTCTGCCGCTACCGCGCCGTGCAGCTGGCCCTTGCCGAAGCGTTCCCAGGCTTCGACCAGCACCTGGCGGATGGCCCCCACGTCGTCGGGCGGCGCGTGTAACCCGGTCCCCAGCCGGCGCGTCAAATCCGCCACCATACCCGGCCCGCAGAGGGCCAGGATGGGCCGCCGGGACGCCAGGTACTCGTAGAACTTGCCCGGGACATTGGAGGCGGGCCAGGGGCGGGCGTGGTCCACCAGCAGCAGCAGATGGGCCTGCTGCTGCAGTTCGAGTGCCTGCCGGCGTTCCAGAGTCCCCAGGCATTCTACCATGCCGGCCGCTTCCAGGGCCCCTGCTGCCCGGCGCTCGTCCGGGCTGAGGCTGCCGGCCAGGACCAGCCGCAGCCGGCCGGCCCAGGCCCGGTCCTCGGCCAGTAGCGCCTCGAGGGCCGCAAAGAGGGGTTGAGGGGAGCGCTGGGAATGGCTGTAGGCAAAGGAGCCGGTGTGCACCACACGCAATGGACCCACGGCGGGCGGCGGCGCCTGGACACCGCTGAATTCCTCCGGATCGAAGCCGTTGGTGATGACCTGGACCCGCGCCCGCGCATAACGCTGTCGCAGATACTCGGCGCTCAATTCGGTGGCGGTAATCACCAGATCTGCCGCCTCGACCACCTCCTGCTCCAATTTTCCCTCCAGGGCCTGGCGCCAGGCGGGCAGATCTGGTTCCAGAGGATCGGTGGTCCACGCGTCGCGGAAGTCGGCCACCCAGGGCAAACCGGTCCGCCGCTTGAGCAGCAGCCCCAGCAGGTGGGCGCTGGCCGGCGGATAGGTGGTGTAGAACGCCGCCGGAGCGTCCCGCTCCACCATCTGCAGGGCCCGCTGCAGGGCAAAGGGCACCCAGGTGATCTGCAGGTCGGGAAAAAGCGCCCAGCGGCGCACGAAACGGACCAGCCCCCTCAGCGGGCCTGAATCAGTGCGTTGGGAGGATGGCGTCATGCCGCCCGGCGCGCCCCGGTTCCACAGCTGCCGATAGAGCTTGAGCGGTTCCCAGGCGCGCTGCACCTGTGTATCGCTGGCCCCGCCGAAGGCCGCGGTGGTCAGGACTAGGGGCGTGTAGCCGAATTCGGGTAGATGGCGCGCAAACTGCAAGACGCGCTCGATCCCACTCGAATGGGCCGGGGGATAATGGTAGGCGATGAAGAGCAGGGTGTGCCCGATTGCCGTGTTCGCCTCCTGCAAAATGTCCTGAATGTACGCCCTTCCCCCCCATCGTCAAGCACGCCGCCGTCGGCAGGCGCAGCCTGTTGACTTATGATTTTTGCATCTCTATCTTTGCCTAATCCACAATACATTGCCTGCCGCTCTAGGGTGGCTTCGTGCAATTTCTGCTGGAGAAGCGCAGATGACCCTACTGGACATCCTCTCTCCCCACTCCGTGCTCGTCGGCCTCCAGGGCGAGACCAAGGAAGAGATCATCAAGGAGCTGGTCGATTCTCTGGAGGCGGGATCGGTCTTCACCGACAGAGAAAAAGTACTTCAGGCCGTGGTCGAACGCGAAAAGATCATGAGCACCGGCATCGGCGACGGCATCGCCATCCCCCACGGCAAGTCCGATGCGGTCACCCGCCTGGCCGCGGCCCTGGGCATCCACAAGCGGGGCGTGGACTTCGAGGCCTTAGACGGCGAACCGGCCTACGTATTCTTTTTGCTGGTCTCCCCCGCCAACGTCTCCGGCCCGCATATCAAGGCCCTGGCCCGCATCTCGCGCCTGCTCAAAAACGACGACTTCAAGAAGAGACTGATCTCCGCCGCCGACACCGCCGAGATTATGCGCCTCATCGAGGCCGAAGAGAAACGCCATCCCGCCTCGGCCTGAGGCGTGTTACAATTCCTCAATCCCCTCGCTCTGATCGGCCTGGCCACCGCACTCATCCCGCTGGCCATCCACCTGTTGCACCGGGGCCAGTCCCAGCCCCAGCCTTTCAGCAACCTCGACTTCCTGCGCCGCCTGCACCACAGCCGCCTGCGCCGCCTGCGTCTGCGCCAATGGCTGGTCCTCCTGCTGCGCACCCTGATCATCGCCCTGATCGCCCTGGCCTTTGCCCGGCCGGCCCACCAGGCCGGCGCCGGCTGGGGGGGCAGCACCGCCCCAGTAGCTGCCGCGGTGCTGCTCGACTGTTCCTACAGCACTGGCTATCGCCAGGGGGGCGTCCCGCTCTTCGATCAGCTGCGCCATCAGGCCCAGGAACTGTTGGATGTTTTTTCCCGGCGCGACGAGGTGGTGCTTTTCCCCTTTGCCAGCCGGCTTCTGGGCACCGACCCCGCCGCCGGGCGCGACCAACTGGCCAAACAACTGGGAGAGCTGGCGCCCACCCAGGAGGCCACTGACCTGGAGCCGGCCCTGCAGGCCGCCGCCGATTTCTGTGCTGCCCACTCGCAACTGCGCCAGGAGATCTATCTGCTGGGCGATCTGGCCCGCCACAACTGGGCGCAGGTCTCGCCCAAGGCCGAATGGCTGCCTCAGGCGCAGGTCTATATCGCCGACCTGGGGGCGGCCGAACGGGGCAACGTCCATGTGGATGAAGTTCGCTTCTCTTCGTGGCTGGCGGCGCCGGGCAAGAAACTGAACGCCCGGGCCCTGTTGGCCAATACCGCGTCCCAGCCGGCGCCGCAGACCGCAGTGGATGTGTATCTCGAAGGTGAGCGGGTCCGCCACCAGGAAGCAGACCTGCGTCCAGGTGAAGAGTTCCAGCTCGAATTTGCCCTGACCCCACGTCGGGCTGGTCTGCTCGGCGGCTATGTGGAGATTCAGGATGACGCCCTGCCCCTGGACAACCGCCGCTTCTTCACCCTCAGCGTGCCCGATTCCTTCCGCGTGCTGGTCCTGGGCCATCAACCCGAAGACACCTATTATCCGCGCCGCGCCCTGGCCGCCAGCGCTACCGCCGATCCAGCCCTGGCGCTGCGCTTCGGGCTGGTCGCCGAGCTGGAACCTTCCCTGCTAGAGCAGACCCAAGTGCTACTGCTGTGCAATCTGAATTATCTCTCCCCTGAACAAGCGGCCCTGGTGCAAAACTTTGTGGCCGACGGAGGCTCGCTGGTCCTCTTTCCTTCCCCGCAGGCCGACCTGAATTTCTTCAACCGCAATCTGCTGCCCGGCCTCTTGCCGGCGCGGCTGGGAGCGGTCATCGGCCAGCCGGGGAGCACGAGCACCGGCCAGGGCCTGAGCGCACAGCTGCCCTATCACCCCCTCTTTGAGGGACTCTTCACCCAGGATGCCGGGGATCAGCCGCATTTCCGCGCCTTCTTCTCGCTGGCTGCCGCCGCAACGGGCGACCAGGAAAGTGCGCCGCTGGTCCACTTTGCCGACGGCCAGCCGGCCGCCGTGCTCGGCTGGAAAGAGCAGGGCCAGGTGGTGCTCTTCACCACCCCCCTCTCCCTGGAGTGGAACGACCTGCCCCTCAAGGGACTCTTCGCCCCCATGATCCACCGCCTGGTGCGTTACCTGAGTCTGCCCGCCGAAGCCGACCAACCCTATCTGGTGGGCCAAATTCTGAGACGTTACCTGCCCGGCACCAGCGCCGACGACCGCCTCCAGGCAGAAACCCCTGCGGGCCGCAAGCTGTGGCTTTCGGCGACGATGCAGGCGGGCCGCTGCTGGTGGCAGATCCCGCACGCCGAGGAAGCGGGCTTGTGGCGTCTGTGGAAGGAGGGCCAGTTGGTCGATCTCTTCGCCGTCAATCCCGATCCCCGCGAAGCCGATCTGAGCCTGGTGTCCCGCCAGCACCTCGAACAACTCTTCGGCCCTGGGCGCACCCGCTTCTTCCAGCCTCAGGACGAACTGCGCTCCCTGGTGCTGGGCAACCGCTATGGCCGCGAACTGTGGCGCGAGTGCCTGGCCCTGGCCCTGCTGCTGCTGCTCTTGGAGTTGTGGCTGGCCCGCGCCCCGCAGCGCCACACCCCGGCCGCCACCTGAAACCATTCCCGCAGCGGGGCGTTCTGCCCTTATTGACTTCCTGGAGCTAGTCCAGCTATTTATGACCATGATTGCGGTAGAATCTGTCACGCGATATTATGGCGCCCTCAAAGCAGTCGACGCGGTCAGTTTCGGAGTGGAACGCGGTGAAGTCGTCGGTTTTGTCGGGCCCAACGGGGCCGGCAAGAGCACGGTGCTCAAGATGCTCTCCACCTTCCTGCTCCCTAGCTCCGGCCGTATCCTGGTCGATGGCCTGGACACCGCCCTGCAGTCCCTGGAAGTGCGCCGGCGCATCGGCTACCTGTCGGGCGACACCCCGCTCTACCTGGACATGCGGGTGGACAAGTTCCTGCGCTTCGTGGGCCGGGCCCGCGGTCTGCGCGGCGCCGACCTGGCCGGCCACCTGGAGCGCACGGTGCAAACTTGTGGTCTTCAGGGTGTGTTGCTGCAGCGGGTGGGCCAATGTTCGACCGGATACCGCCAGCGCATCGGCCTGGCCTCGGCCCTCATCCACGATCCTCCCATCCTGCTTTTGGACGAGCCCACCCACGGTTTCGACCCGATGCAGGTGATGGCCTTCCGCCAACTGCTGCGCGAGCTGAGCCGGGACCGCGCCGTGCTCTTCAGCACCCACATCATCGCCGATGTGGAAGCATCCAGCGACCGGGTGCTGATCATCCACCAGGGCCGGCTCCTGGCCCAGGGCCGGCTTCCCGACCTGGCCGCCGCCAGCGGCAGGCCCCAGGCCGGCCTTGAAGAACTCTTCGCCCACCTGGTCCAGACCAGCCGGGGTCCCGATCATGCCTGAGTTTCGCGCCCCCAGAGCCTACCTCGAAGGTCTGCTGGTCATCTGTGCTCGGGAGCTGGAGGCCTACTTCGACTCCCCCATCGCCTATATCTGCGCCACCGCTTTTCTGGTGCTCTCGGGCACCACTTTCATGAATTCCTTCTTCCTCGACGGGGTGGTGGACATGTCCCCCTACTTCGAGGTGCTGCCCTTTCTGCTCATCCCCTTCATCCCGGCCCTGGCCATGCGCAGCTGGGCCGAGGAGCGGGCCCAGCATACCTTTGAATTGCTGATGACCCTGCCCCTGCGCCCCTCGCAGCTGGTGCTGGGCAAATACCTGGCGGCCTTGGGTTTTTATCTGGTGGTGCTGGCCGGCAGCCTGCCCATCGCCCTCATGCTCTGCTGGCTGGGTGATCCGGACTTGGGGTTGATCCTGGCCAACTACCTGGGGGCCGGGGCCCTGGGCGCCTTTTTCCTCGCCTTTGGCGTCCTGGTCTCCTGCCTGACCCGCAACCAGATCGTCGCCTTTGTGCTGGCCGCCCTCATCGGCTTCTTCTTTGTCTTCAGCGGCTACGAGCAGGTGGTCGAGGTGCTCGACGGCCTGAGCCCGGCCTGGCAGGTGGGGACCTGGCTGTACGAATCGGTCTCCGTCATGCCGCACTACCAGGCCTTTGGCCGGGGCGTGGTGGCCCTGGCCGACGTGTTCTACTTTGCGCTGATGAGCGGCTTCTTTCTTTGGGCCAACGACCTGGTCCTCAGACGGAGCAAGCTTTGAAGCGCTCCCCGTGGCTGCACGCCGGGCTGTCCTTAATCCTGTTATTGCTGATCGCCCTGCAGGGGGGCCGGCTGGCGCGGCGCAACCACTGGGAGCTGGATCTGGGCGGCGGCGCACCCTCCACCCTCTCGCCCCAGACCATCGCCTTCCTCCGCCAGCTGGACCACAAAATCTCCATCACCTACTTCGCCACTGATCCGGGGCAGATGCCCTCGCGCCTGAAACACCTCGAAGCTGAGGTGCGGCAAGTGCTGGAGGCCCTGCAGGCGCACGCCTACGGCCATCTCGAACTCCGCGTCCTCGACCCCGCACGGAGCGGGGCACCGGGCATCACCTACGCCGCCGCCAAGAAAGTCTCCCCCTTCAAGGTGCGCCGGGTTCTGGAGGACGAGCACCAGCAACAGGAGATCTGGTCCTCCCTGGTGCTGGCCCCCGAAGGCGCCCCGGAGATTCTGATCCAGAGCATCGAGCAGAGCGACTTGCTCGAAGAGCTGATCATCACCCACCTGCAAACCCTGGAACAGCCGCTGCAACCCACTTTTGCCGTGGCCGCTCCCCCCGGCACTTGCCAGCTCTTGCCCCGCTACCTGAGCCAGTACGGGCCGGTGGTAGAAGTGGATCTGGACCGCGATCCGGGGACGCCCATCGACGCCGATGTGCTTTTCTGGATCCAGCCTCAGACGGTCTCCCCGGCCCAGGTGCGCCAACTGCGGCGCTTCCTCGACTCGGGACGTTCGGCAGTGCTGGCCGGCAGCGCCTATACCATCGAATACCTGCCGGCCGGCGGCCAGTGGCGCTTTCGCGCCCTGCCCCAGTCCACCGCCTGGGAAGAACTGCTGCGGCCCTGGGGGCTGCGGCCCCAGTCCGACCTGCTGTTGGACCGGGCCGCCGGTCCGGTGTCGGTGGCGGCCGGCGTCGACCTCAGCCAGGTGGAGGCCCCCTTCCAACTGCGCTGCACCCCGGCTTTCCGCGATGGGAGGAGTTTTGCCGCCCAGGCGCGCGGCGCCCTGGCCTTTGTCGGGGCCAGCGCCCTGGAACTAGACCTAGCCAAGGTCGCGGCAGCCGGGTACCAGGCCGAGGTGGTGGCTACCACCACCGGAAATGCCTGGGTGCAGCCCCTGCCCCAGGGCGAATTCGGCCAGGGCGAAATGTCCCAGGCCCAATTCCAGGTGGGCAAGCAAAATCTGATGATCTTCCTCAAACCCGAGGATCCCTGGGCAGGTCAACTGGTGGTCCTGGCCAGCCCCAGCCCCTTCCAGGACCCGTTCATCGACCAGCCCGGCTTCGGGCATCAGGCCTTCCTGCGCGACCTGGCCCGCACTCTGGCCGCCCCGCAGCGATTGGTGCGCATCCGGGTGGAACGACCCCAGCCCCAACCCCTGCCTCCGCTAAGTGATGCCGCCCGGCTTTTCTGGCGCGGCTGGGCCGTCTTTGCCATGCCCCTGGTCCTGCTGGTGCTGGGTCTGCGTCGCTATCGCGGCAGCGGGCGGCGCTGGTCACTCCCGGCACTGGAGACCGCCCTGCGCCCTGGGCTGGTCCTGGCCGGCATCATCGCCCTTCCCTGGCTGGGGAGATCTATGAGCCCGGTGCAGCTCGACCTGACCGAGGAAAAACTCAACACCCCGGCCCCGCTGACCCTGCAACTCCTCGACCAGCACCGCACCGGCCTGCAGGTAGAAGCCGCGCTCACCCCGCAGGCCTCCATGCCGCCCCGCCTGAAAACCATCGAGCCGAAAATCAAAAACCTCCTTGGCCAGGGAGACCTCGCCGTCCGTTTCCTGCGCCCCGCAGACCAGGGCGAGCGCACCCTCCTGCAGGCCCAGGGGTTCCGGCCCATCGAGGTGCAGCGGGTCTTGCAGGATACCCTGGCCAGACAACTAGTATGGAGCGGCCTGCGCCTGGGGGAGGAGGGGAAGAGCGCCCTGATCCCACACCTGGACCAGCGCAACGTGGGCCACCTGGAATTCCTGGTGGCCGCCGCCCTCAAGCGGCTGGAGAGGGGCCGCGCTCCCCGCGTGGCAGTGGTCGCCGACTGGCCCCGCCTCTCGCCAGCCGAAGCACTGGAGGACTTCCAACGCCAGGGACTCAGCGCCCCCAGCGGCACCGACGTGTACCGCCAGCTGAAAATCCTGCTCCAGGACTACGGCTATGATGTCACCTACGTAAATCCCCAGGAACCAGTGCTGCCCGACTCCACCGATGTCTTCCTCTGGATGCAGCCGCGCCGCGACTCGGGGCGCCTCATGGTAATGTTAGGCCAGCACCTGGCCCAGGGCCGGCCGGCCATCGTCGCCCTGCAGCACTTCAACATCCAGCAGCGCCAGTACCGGGGCGCCGGCTTCCAGACCGTGTACTGGCCCCAGCCCCAGTTCCAGGATCTGGACCGCTACCTGAATCTGCTGGGCGTGGAACAGGTGCGCGAGGTGCTGATGGACCGCACCCAGCACCATTTGGCCCTGGCCACCCAGGTCAACCGCAGCGCCCAACGCGAATACGACCCCCAGGAGGTGGCCCTGCCTTTCCTGATCCGCGCGGTAGGCACCGATTTCTCTCCCGCTTCCGAAATCACCCGCCACCTGGGGGATCTGCTCTTCATCTGGGGCAACCGCTTCGCCCTCGATATCAACCGCCTCCAGGCCCTGGGCCTGGCCTCCCAGGTGCTGGTCAGCACCTCGGATCAGGCCTGGTCCTTTGTCTGGCAGGGCGGCTGGTTGCCCCCCGAGACCTTCTCCCCGACCTCGTACCTGTCCGGCAGGCAACCCCTGGCCCTGGACCTGGAGGGCATCTTCCCTCCTCCCGCGCTGAGCGCCGAGGGCAAGGTTTCTCTGCTGCCGCCGGCCCCAGGCCAACCGCCCGGCCAACTGTTGCTGATCGGTTCCTCGGAAATGTTCAAGGACGAGTACCTCTACACCCCTGACTTTGAAGACGCGCAGTTCCTGCTCAATGCCGTGGCCCGCGCCGCGTACGGCTCCGAACTGGCCGCACTCCAGGCCCGCCATCCAGCCGCTCGCGGCTTTGCCTTTATCGATATCGGGGCCAAAATCTTCTGGCGCAGCTTTGCCCTGGGCGCTGGGCCGCTCCTCCTGCTGCTGATCGGCCTGTACCGCTGGCGCTGGCGCCACCACCCGCTGAGACTGGCCCGATGAAGCGCCTGCCCTTCTCCCTGTTGGCCTTGCTGGCTCTGCTCATCCTGGCCAACTACCTGCTCGAAACACGGCAGCAGGCCCGGCGCCTGGAAACCGGCATCCTGCGCCCGATGACCAAGGCGCCCGCCGCAGCGCCACAACGGCTGCTGGTGCAACTGGGGCCCCAGACCTGGACCTACATCTTGAGAGGGGGAGTCTGGAGATACCCCGGGTACTTCGACGCCTTTGCCCAGGCCGAGGGCGTCGACTATGTGTTGGAGAGCCTGCTGCGCGCCCCGGGCACGGTGTACAGCACTGGCAGCGCCGACCTAACCCGCCTGGGCCTGAGCCCCGAGCAAGCCCTGAAGTTCAGGGTGGAAGGCGAAGGGGGTGCCCTCCTGGCCGAAATGTGGATCGGGCAAGGCATCCCCGGTCCGGGGGCCCCGGAGTGTTACGCCCGCCCTGCCGGCTCAGACACCGTCTTCCACCTGCATGCCAACCCCCGCCTGGCCCTGGGCCGCACGGCCCCACCCCTGCTGGACAACCGCGTCCTGCCCGCAGCGCTGGGACGCAAGCCCGTCGCCCAGATCGAATTCTCGCGCCCCGGCTATCCCCTGCGCTCCCTGCGCCGGCTACAGACCGCCCCGGCCCCGCCCCCCCT
>SICG01000040.1 GCA_009691525.1 Candidatus Latescibacterota bacterium
TTGAAGGGGATCTCTTCCTTACCGGCCGTCTCCGGGCTCCAGCGGGCAATACGCTCCACATCCTGGCGGGTGATCTCGAAGTCGTCGCACTGGCGCAGCGCCGCTTCTAACAGAACCCGGATGGAGTAGGGCAGCCGGCTCACCTGGGCGATGCCGTCCTCCTCTAACTTCTGGATGCGGTAGATGGTCCCCTCCCCGCCGCTGGTACGCAGGGTAGCGCGGGCGCCGAAGATATCCTTTTGCGTGGCCATGGCCTTGAACCTTTCTGTGGTGAATTTGAGCCGACAAGTATTCTAATATAAGGCCCCCACTCCCCTCCGTAAATCGTCCCTCCTTCCTTTACGCCCGCCTGGCAAAAGAGTACATTTGCCGCCGTGAAAACCCTGCGCGATTTCCTCTCCCTGCTGCAAAAAGAAGGCGAACTGGTCGAAGTGGATGCCCCGGTGTCCCCGGACCTGGAGCTGGCCGAGGTCCACCGCCGGGTGGTGGCCAGCAACGGCCCAGCCCTGCTCTTCACCCGGGTGGAGGGTGCCGATTTCCCTTGCGCCACCAACCTCTTCGGCACCCCCCGGCGGGTGGAGATGGCCTTTGGCACCCGACCCGAGCTGTTCGTCCAAGAATTGGTAGGTCTGGCCCAGGACCTGCCCGCCCTCTCGGCCCGGAAACTGTGGCAGCGCCGCTCTCTGTTGGGCCAGGCCCTGCAAGTAGGCCTGAAAACCGTCTCGTCCGGACCCATTCTCGAAGCCCGGCAGTCCCCTCCCCGCCTCGACCGCCTGCCCCTGCTCAAGACCTGGCCCGAGGACGGGGGCTTTTTCGTCACCCTGCCCCTGGTCTACACCGAACACCCCGACACCGGCCACCACAACCTGGGCATGTACCGCATCCAGCGCTACGACACCCAGACCACCGGGGTCCACTGGCAGATTCAGAAGGGCGGCGGGTTTCACTACCACGTGGCCCAAGAGCGCGATCAGGCCCTGCCCCTGACCATCTTTGTGGGCGGGCCCCCGGCCCTCATCCTGGCCGCCATCGCTCCCCTACCCGAGGATCTGCCCGAGCTGATCCTGGCCTCCCTGCTCCAGGGCGGCAAACTGCGGCGGGTCGCCAACCCCACCGGTCATCACCCCCTCATCGCCCAGGCCGAGTTCGCCATCCAGGGCGTGGTGCCACCGCATCTGCGCCGGCCCGAGGGACCTTTTGGCGACCATTACGGCTATTACTCCCTGCAACACGACTACCCCGTGCTCCAGGTCTCCCATATCTACCACCGCCGCGACGCCATCTTCCCGGCTACGGTGGTGGGCAAACCGCCACAGGAAGATTTCTTCCTCGGCAACTATATCCAACGCCTGATGGCCCCCTTGAGCCGGCTGGTCATGCCCGCCATCAAGGCCATCTGGAGTTACGGCGAGACCGGGTACCATTGTCTCACCTGCATCGTCGTGCAGGAACGCTACCCACGCGAAGCGATGAAATTCGCTTTCCGCATCCTGGGCGAGGACGGCGGCCAACTGGCCCTGACCAAGTTCCTGCTGGTCATCGACCAGCCTCTGGACCTGGCCGACTTCCGCCAGGTGCTGGAGCATCTGCTGGCGCGGGTCCGCTTCGAGACCGATTTCTTCCTCATCGCCAACCTGGCCATGGACACCCTCGACTATACCGGCCCGGCCATCAACAAGGGCAGCAAAGGCATCCTCGTCGGGGTGGGCCCGGCAATCCGGGATCTGCCGCGCACCTTTGCCGGGCCCCTGCCAGCCGGCGCCCGCGAAGTCCTGCCTTACTGCGCCGGCTGTCTGGCCGTGTCCGGACCGGCATACGAGGATGATTCCGCCTATGCCCGGCAGCTGGCCCAGGATCTGACTCTGGCTGGCTGGCCTCTGGTTTTTCTGGTGGATCAGGCCCACATCGCCCAACACAGCGCGCGTTTTTTGTGGGCCACCTTCACCCGCTACGAGCCGGCTGGCGACACCTATGCCGCCGATACCCAGGTCCGCCGGCACCACCTGTGCTTCACCCCTCCGGTGGTCTTCGACTGCCGCATGAAACCGGGATACCCAGCCGAGTTAGTGACCGACGAGGCGACCGCCACAAAAGTGACCCGTCGCTGGTTGGAGTACTTCCCCAAAGGGAATGTGGAAGGGGTGGAAGATCCGCTGGGAAATACCGGATTTGGATTGCTGAAAACCTGAGCCCAACCAAGGCGGGGAGATGACCCTGAAGATTGAGCCAGGGCTGAGGAAGTGCCCCGAAGGACGTCTCTGGGGGAGAGGCCGGGGGCAGGATCGCAGGGTTGGGGTGCGGGGAAGCGTAGTTTAAGGAGCGAGGGGACAGATCCGGGACTGCAGAGACGCCCGGAGTGGGCACCCCGAGGACCTGGCCCCAGGGAAACACAACCCTGCGAAACGAGCGAGGACGCGCCTTGAGAAAGGTCGGAACGGGTCACTCCCCAACGCCGCGCAACCACTACATAAAGCGAGGCTGAACCAATGGACAAACTCAGAGTTGGCGTCATCGGCTGCGGCGGCCATGCCCAGACCCACTTCCAGATGATCGCCGCCGAACCCCGCCTGCACCTGGCCGGCATCGCCGAGATCGACCCCAAACGCTTGGCCGACAACACCGCCCGCCACCACCCCGAGCGCAGCTTTGCCGACTATCGGTTGCTGCTCGACGAGGGCAAGCTCGATGTCGTCCATGTGACCACCCTGCCGGTCCACCTCACCGCCCTCATCGTGGAATGCCTGGGCCGTGGTCTACACGTCTCGGTGGAAAAACCCCCCGGCATGAGCGCGGCCGAAACCGCACAGATGGCCCAGGCCGCCGGCCACAGCAAAGGCAAGGCCCTGGTCTCCTTCAACCGCCGCTATATCCCCCAGGTCCTGGCCGTACGCCAGCAGCTCAAAGCCGCCGGAGGCACCATCCAGTGCAGCGCCACCTATCACAAGAACCAGACCACCCTGGGGGAGCTGAACCGGGCCGGCCTGCTCCCAGATCCGGTCATCTGCGACGCCATCCACCACGTAGATCTGTTAAGATGGCTGGCCGGCGCCGGGCAGGACCGGGCCGCCCTGCCAATCTCCGTCCACTCAGAAGTGCAGGACGGGGCGCGGCTGGGAGCACACCGCCACCAGGCCGTGGTGCGCTTCGACAACGGGGCCGTGGGCAGCCTGATGAGCCACTACGGGGTGGGGTTCCGCATCCAGCGGGCCGAGGCCCACGCCGAGGACTTCTCCGCGTACCTGGAGCTGAGCTGCGAGCCGCAGTGCGAGCTGTATAAGGCCCTGCCAACCGAGGGCGAGGCCACCCGGGGAGCCAAAGTGGACCAGCCCCTGGACCTGGAAGCCGTGGGCGGACCTGGCTACAACGAGGTGCGCCACTTCACCGACTGTATCCTGGAGGACCACACACCCTGGTCCACCCTCGAAGACGCGGTCCAGACCATGGTGCTGGCCGAGGCCATCCGCCGTGGTCACAAGGGACCGCTGGCGTGAAGCTCTCCCTCTCGGTGCGCGTGGCCGAGAAATTTCGCGCCAAACGCGAGGCCGCCCTGCCCCTGGACGAACTGGCAGGACTGGCGGCAGGGGCCGGCTTCCGCGCCTTGTGTATGCGCGCCTCTCAACTGGGCACCCATACCCCCGCCGAACAGGTGGCCCAGGGCCGCGCCCTACTGGAGGCCCGGGGTCTGGCAATCTCCATGGTCACCGGCGATTTCCCCATCCCCGAAAATTCACCTGAGGCACCTGAGGCCCTGCGCCACATCACCCCGCACCTAGACCTGGCCCAGGCCCTGAGGGCCGACCTGATTCGCGTGGCCCTGCACTGCGAAGAGGATATCCCCTGGGCCCAGCGGGCTGCTGACCAGGCCGCCGAGCGGGGCCTCCGCCTGGCCCACCAGTGCCACACCCGCAGCCTCTTCGAAAAGGTGGACGAATCGATAGCGGTGTTGCGGCGCATCGGGCGGGCCAACTTCGGCCTGATCTACGAGCCGGCGAATCTCGAGTTGTGCGGCCAAGACTACGGCCCGGCCACCATCGAGCGATTCGCGCCCTATCTCTTCAATGTGTATCTGCAAAACCAGCGACTCCACCTCCAGGGCCAACAGACCCTCTCCACCTGGTGCCGGGGCGAGGTGCGCTTCGACCTGATCCCGCTGTGGGAATCCGGGGGCATCGACTTTCCCCGCATCATAGAAACCCTGGAGGAAATCGGCTACGCCGGGTACGTGACCTCGCACCAGGCCGCCCTGATCGAACCCCAACTCATGATCACCCAAACTGCCCAATATCTGAGATCCCTGGTCACTTTTGAGCCTCCGCTTTCACCCCAATGATTGAATGGGTATACCACGGCGGCGGGGAGTGAACCCTGAAGACTTTTCCCGGGGAGAGGGTGGGAAGGGAAGGCCGCTGGGCGGGGCAACGGAGCCCGCAACGCCCCAACGTATGGGGCGTTGCGCGGGTAGGGTGGCAGGGAAGGGTTAGCGAGCGGGGGCGGAAGGCCGCGCCTGGGGAAAAGTCGGAACGGGTCACCCCCGACGCCCACAGTGACAAGGCGGCGCTGCCTTGCCCTCGCCCGATCCCCGGCCTAATTTGAGCCCACAACCACCAACAGGAGCCCGGCAATGGATACTGCATCGACCGCCATGCGGCCCTGCCTGAATTGCGCGATGCTGGCCCTGGGCCTGATCCTGGCCGGCACAGGATTGCTGGGGGCCGAAAAAAACAAACCCAACCCGGAGAGTGCCGCCGTGGTGCAAGAAGCGCAAAGAGCAGGGGTGCGGACCGCGGGGGGCCTCCTGTTCCTGGAGACCGAAGACCTGACCTGGGCCGTGGGCATTGACGGCCGCAACCACTCCTTTGTGGACCGGCGTAATAACAAGGACTACCTGGCCGCACCCGAGCCCTTCATGCGGGTGCTCAAGGAGGGCCAGTGGTTCGGCGCCACCTCCGCCGCCCTGGAGCGCGGGTTCCTCTATGTGGAATTCGGGGACTCCGGGGTTTGGGCCAAGATCCACGTCCGGGCCCTGCCCCGGTACCTGACCCTGACCCTGACCGCAGTGAACGACCACCAGATCACCTCCTTCCAACTGGCGCATCTGCCCCTGACCCTCACCCGCCAGGTCAGCTCCAGCCTCAGCTCCTGCCGCGACGAGCAGTACGCCGCAGCCCTGATCCCCCTCAACATAGAAACCACCTCCTCCCCCAACCGTGGGCCACACACCCTGCTGGTGGGCCAGGCTGACCAGCAGGTGCGGCTGGAAGGGGCGGCCATCGCGGTGATCGGCTGCCCGACCCCGGACCTCTTGGATATCATTGAACAGGTGGAGATCGAGAACGGCCTGCCCCATCCCACCCTGGGCGGCGTGTGGGCGAGGCAATCCCCCGAGCAGATGAAGTCCTACCTCTTCGTCGATCTCTCCGAGGCCATAGCCGACTCGATGATCGAGTACGCCCGGGCCGGCGGCTTGGGCTACATCGTGGTCTACGACGGAACCTGGAACGCCTCCCACGGCACCTACCCGGTAAACCTGAACAACTTCCCCGCTGGCAAAGCCGGGCTAAAGGCGGTCAGCAACAAGATCCACGCCGCGGGCCTCAAATTCGGCATGCACAACCTGGACATGGTGGTGGAGAAGAACAGCTCCCTGGTCCACCCGGTGCCCGCCGCCGGCTTTCTGATGTACCCGGACCGGCAGCGTTTCCTGGCAACTGACATCGGCCCTGACGACACCTTTGTTCCCACCACCACCTCGCCGGCCGGGCTCCTGTCCAAGGAGGACAAATCCCGCTACCACGGCCGCGACCTGCGCCTGGGGGATGAGATCGTGGTGTACGGCGAGCTGCAGACCACCCCGCCCTACGGCTTCAAGAACTGCACCCGCGGGGCGCACGGCACCACCGCCAACGCGCACCGGGCCGGCGCTGCCATCGACAACTTCTCCGAGTTCATCGGCTTCTATCGGCCCGATGTGAAGGGCCCCCTGTACGACCGCATTGCCCGCGCCGAGGCCGAGGCCCTGGACCGCTTTGAATTCGACTATATCTACCCGGACGGGATCGGCGAAAACCTGGGCTACTGGCCCGAAGGCCCCGCATGGTACATCAACAACCTGCTGGTCTCCAAGCTCTACCACTACACCCGCAGGGAGGTGATGTTCGCCCACGGGCCCATCTCCAACTACTCCTGGCATGTCTTCAGCCGGGGCAACACCACCGACTACGTGAACACCGGGGTCATCCAGCACTTCGACCACGCCAGCCTGGCCGGGGCGGCGGCCTCCCACGACGATCTGCAGCCCTTTGAGTTTGGCTGGTTCGGGTACTTCACCCACTCCCTGGGCGGGGATGCCTCCCGGCCTCGGGAGATGGAGTACGCCTGGTGCAAAGCCCTGGCCCACGGCGCGGCCATGTCCCTGGAGACCACCAAGGCCGCCCTGGACGCCAACGGCCGCACCGGCGAGATCTTCGCGCGTATCAAAGCCTGGGAAGACCTCAAGCTGGCCGGTTATTTCCCCGAGGCGATCCGCAAGCAGCTGCAGGCCCCCGGCGAGGAGTTCGCCCTGGAGCAGCAAGGCGGGAAATGGGAGGTGGTGCCGGTGCGCTACAGCCCGGACCACTATGTGCCCGGCGCGGCGTCGGACCAGCACGCCTGGACCTTCGACAACCCCTATCCGGATCAGCCCCTGTGGGTCTCCATCCAGGCGCGGCCCCAGTTGGCCGCATACGGCGACTCGGCCAATGTGGTGCTGCTGACTCCCGGCCCTCTGAAACTCTACACCGAAGGCAGCGGCCCCCTGGGCAGCCCCCAGCGCCACACTGCGGGGTTGGAATACCGGATCGAGACCGTTGAGGCGGCGCCCCCGAGCAGAGGCCAGAGCTTTGAGGTGAGGGCCTTCAATGGCGGAACTGTTCCATTGGGCTGGGGCTGTGCCGAGATCATCCTCGATAACCCCCAGGATCTCCGAGCGCACCGGGCCCTGGGTGCCTGGGTGGAAGGGGACAGCTCCGGGGCGTACCTCCACTTTGTCCTGGAGGATGCGGGCCGCTGGTGCGTGCGCGACTACTATGTCCGCCTCGACTTCCAGGGCTGGAAATACATCGAGATGAGCCGCTGGGCCCGGGGGGAGGTCTACGACTTCGCCTTCCCCTACAGCAACTACTGGGCGATACGCGGCATCGACTTCAACGCCATCAGCCGGGTCTATGTCTTCCTCACCGGCCTGGCACCCGGCACCGCCGCCAGAGCCCGCTTCAGCCGGCTGGAGGCCCTGCACCAGACCCCGCTGGCCATCCACAAGCCAACGATAGAGATCAACGGCACCGCCATCACCTTCCCGGTCTCCCTGCAACCAGACGGGTACCTGGAATACGAGGGCACGGGCCCGGTACGGGTCTTCGACGCCGACGGCTTTACCCAGGCCGAAGCAACGCTCGTGGGAGACCCACCCACACTCCGGCAGGGAATCAACCAGATCTCCTTCTCCTGCAACCAGGCCCCGGACCAGGGAGAGACCACCGAGGTCACCCTCATCACCCGGGGCAAACCCCTGCGCTGAGCTTTCAGCGCATCGGGGAGGATGGATGTAGTACTGGCGGCGGAGAGATGGCCCCAGAGGTCTTTCTCGGGGAGTGGCTGGGTAGGGAAGTCCGCGTGGTGGTGGGCGGGGTAGCGGAGCCATAGCGAGCGAGGGGCGGGACGCGCCTTGAGAAAGACCGGCGTGGGCCACTCGCCGACGCCCCATCGTGAATCGCTGCACACCTGAAAGGTGACCATGTCACACGACCTCGAATTCGCCACCCTCCACCAGCTCGCGGCGCTCATCCAGAAGCGGGCGCTCTCCCCGGTCGAGCTGACGACCTACTATCTGGAGCGCATCGCCCGCTACGACCAGCGCCTCAACTCCTACCTGTGTGTACTGGCCGAACGCGCCCTGGCCGCGGCCCGCGCCGCCGAGATGGCCATCGCCGGCGGCCATTACCTGGGCCCCCTGCACGGCATCCCCCTCGGGATCAAGGACCTGATCGACATCGGCGGCATCCCCACCACCGGCGGCTCCATCCTCTTCAAGAACCGCATCGCCCAGGAAGACGCCACTGTCGCACGCCGTCTGGCCCAGGCCGGGGCCCTCTTTCTGGGCAAGACCCAGCTGGTGGAGTTCGCCTTTGGCGGGGTGGGCATCAACCACCACTACGGTACCCCCTGGAATCCCTGGGACAGTTTTACCCATCGTATTCCCGGCGGCTCCAGCAGCGGCTCGGGCGTATGCGTGGCCGCTGATCTGGCCCCGGCTGCCCTGGGCTCGGACACCGGCGGCTCGGTGCGTATCCCCGCCTCCTTCTGCGGCCTGGTGGGACTCAAAACCACCTTTGGCCGTATCAGCAATGCCGGCGTCCTGCCCCTCGACAGCACCCTGGACTCCATCGGCCCGCTGACTCGCTCGGTGCGCGACGCGGCCCTGCTCTTTCAGGTGCTGGCCGGCCCGGACCCGGCTGACCCGGATACCTGGAACCAGCCCTGCGAGGACGTGATGGAGGAACTAGACGGGGAGGTGGACGGAATGCGCCTGTGTCTGCCCCGGGAGTACTTCTGGAAGGACGTGGACCCGGAGGTGGAGGCGGCGGTAAAACAGGCGGCGCGCACCTTTGCCGACTTGGGGGTGCGGGTGGACGAGATCTCGCTCAAGGAGCTGGACGAACTGGCCCAACTGCGCTCGCGGGGTACCCCGATCGCGGTGGAGGCCTACGCCCGCTTCCGCGAGCACTTAGAGCAGCGCCTCGACCAGTTCGACCCCATTGTCTCAGCGCGGATGCTGGATGGCCGGCGCATGTCGGCCCCCGACTACTTTGAGCTGCAGCGGGCCTATGCCCAACTGCGCCGCAAGACCCACCGCTCCCTGCAGCAGGTGGACGCCCTGCTCACCCCCACCACCCCCTTTGCCTCCCTTCCTGTAGGAGAAGTGGACCGGGAAGACACCTACACCCGCGTCAACGGCCTGTGCCTGCGCAACACCACCGCGGCAAATCTGTTGGGCCTGTGCGCAATCTCTCTGCCCTGCGGCTTCACCCGCAGCGGCCTGCCCATCGGCCTGCAGCTGATCGGCCGGCCCTGGACCGAGGCGCGCCTGCTGCGCCTGGCCCACGCCTACGAGCAGGCCACCCCCTGGCTCAAGCAGCACCCCCGGGTGGAACTCTTCGGTTGAGGAACAGGATCTGGGTGAGTGGACCTAGAGGCGGGCACGCCGCTCAGTCGATGACCACCTCCACCTCCCGGTACTCCCCGCCCAGGGTCCAGCGCACCCGATATTTCCCCGCATAGCGCTCCCCACCCTCTGGGTCGGTCCCGTCCCAGCGCACCAGCGCAAACCCTTCCAGTCCGTCCAACCCGCCCCCGGAAGAGCACCTTCTTGAGCATCCCCTCGGTCGTGTAGAGCCCCACCTCCAGCTCGCCGGGCACCCGCGCCTTGCAGATCAACGCCGCAGAGGTGCCAGCCGAATAGAACGGGGCAGCGCCGCGGCCAGGGTCAGTTCGCGGCACTCGGAGAGCGGAAAGCTGGGCACCACAGGTGCAGTGGCGGTGTATTTGCGGGCAAAGCTGGGCGGCTGGCGGAGCGCCACCCGCTGATAGTAGGCCTGCGCCAATCCACCCTCCCGGACTTGGAGGGCCTGCAACTCCCGCACTGCTTGGGAGAAATCGCCCAGGGCGGTCCACAGGGTGCCGGCCCCGTCCTCGGGGCCGGCCTGCCAGGGGCCGCGGCCGTCGGCATTGCGCCACTACGGCTCAGCGGCATTGCCGTTCCACATCACTTCCAGGTTGGTGCGCAGGATCCGCTCCAGATCCATTTGATCGAAGACTATCCCGGTGTGGTAGGCCTCGGCGATGAAGGCCACCTCGCGGGCCTGGTAGTTGCGGTGGGGATGGACATTGACCCAGTGGCGCACCTGGCCGGCCTCGTCCAGATCCCACAGCCCCTGCGGCTCCCAGTAGTTCCACACATAATGGTTGTCGAAATACTGCAGCCGGCTCTTGAACTGACAGAAGATCCGCCAGGCCCGCTCGCGGAACTTCTCCTCGCCGGTGAGCCGGTACAGGCGCAGGGCGATCAAGCCCATATCCATCTGTTTGTTGTAGGGCAGACTCAGGGTCGACTTGTCGGCGTCCAGTTTCTTCCAGGCCTCTAACTTTCCCGGTTCCAGGTACTGATCCCAGGAGACGTACGCCCCGCCCTCCCCGTAGCGCGCCGCCAACACCGAATCCCCGAGCACCACCTCGGCAAAGTGCAGCATCGGGCTGACCAGGATCGCGTCCCCCGGGTGTACATCGCACCACACCTGCGGGCCGTAGATATAGGCCCGATCAACCCCGATACCCGTCCGGGGCCTTTTCCATCAGGCCCTCCAGCCAGTCGAAGTAACGCTGCCCCTGGTCCAGCCAGGCCGTGTCACCCCAGGCCTGGTAAGCACGGACAAAATCATCGGCTGAGTACGCCGCGTGCCAGCAGAAATCCTCGCCCGTGACCCGCCCCTCGATCTTGAGATTCGGGTTGCGCATCACCTGCTGATAATGCTCCTCTGCAGACATGGTCAGCTCCTGGGCAGCGAGAGGCCAGCCAAGGGCCAGCCAGGCCAGCGCGATACAGCGGGCAAAGTTCATCGTGCCTGTCCTTCGGAAGTGAAGTTCGACCGGGGGCCATAGGGCGGCAATTCCGCTCCCTGTTCAAAAGCACCCAGATCCGGGGCTGCCCCGCTGTATCCATCGTTGATGTTGGCCAGCCTCTCTCCCCGGTCCAGCGCTCCCGACGAGGCCGCCAGGCGCAGGTCATTGACCTCGACTGGAAACTGCACTTCGACCTGCCCAGGGGCCCGCAGGCCACCGGTGAAGCAGGTCTCCGGATCCACCAACACGGCCTGCCGCTCCACCGGCGCGCGGCCCCACACCTCCTCGATGGTCGGGTAGCGCACCTCGTTCCACTTCAGAAACTCCTCCCATGGACCGCCGCCAAAGCCGTCGCGGTCAAAGTCGCACCCCTCCATGGGCGCAGTGGTCTCGAAGGCATAGTTCCCCGCCGTGCCGATGAAGAGGTTGTTGCGGGTAATCACCCGGTACACCGGAGCCTTGGTCCACAGCACCAGGGGCATACCCTGCTTGACCGAGGTGTTGTGGAAGGCCAGCACCCCGCTGGGAGAGTTGTGCAGCTTGAAGGTCTCCAGGCCCACGTTGTAGAGCGCGTTGCGGAAGATGTACACCGGCCCGCCGTACACCGGCTGCACGCTGATCCCCTGGAAAACATTGGTCAGCCGGTTGCGGAAGCAGCGGGTGTTGCGATCGGAATAGTCCAGCTCGATCCCGTCGTCGGTCAGTTCGCTCAGCTCGTTGTGGTAGATGTCGATGGCTGTGCAGGCCTGGCCCTGGAAGGTGTCGATGGCATCGGCAAAGCCCCGCACCCGGTTGTGGCAGATCACGTGGCCCATGCCCGACACCTGGATGCCCCGGGCGTCCTCGATGCCCTGGGTGCGCGGCCAGGTGCTGGGACCTTCGATGGTGTTGTCAGCCAGGTAGAAATCCAACAGCGGCTGGGCACTGTCGCCGGCCGTGGCGGTGAAGCCATACTCCCCCCCGTACAGATGGCACCCGCGCAGCACCAGGCGCTGGGCGTGGCTGGCAACCATCAGGAACTGGGCCCCCCGCACCGTGAGCTGCTCGAAGTGGACGTCGTGAATCCCGGTGGCGCTGATGCCCCGCTCCGGGCGCTCGGCCGCCTGGCCCTGGGCGTCGAGAATGGCCTCGCCGTCCACTCCGCCGCGCCAGACAATGGGCCGGCCCGGCTCACCGCTGGAGTGCAAGGTCCAGGTGCCGGTGTACACGCCGGCATGCACCAGAAACACATCCCCTGGCTGCGCCTGGCTGTCGGCAGCGGCCAGCCCCCAGAAAGGATCTGCCGCCGTCCCGCTGCCGCCCCCTCCCCCCGGAACCACGTGGAGTTGCCGCACCCCGGCAAAAGCGCGCGGCACTGCGCGTGTGCGCTGTTTGAGCAGGCGCACTTCACCCCCGCCCTCGGGATCAGTCAGGGTCGCCCGCAGTTGGTACTCGGTGTCTTCCTCCAGGTCGAAAAGGCTGCCAGCCATCAGCCAGGTCCCTGCCGGCAGCAGGCGATCCTGGGGCAGGGCCGCCGGGTCCACCCGGAACAGGTCCAGCCCCCGCTGCCACGCCTCCTGCCCCTCCTGGCGATACTCCAGGGTGGCAGAAGCATTGTGGTTGTCGTCTCCCCGGACCTGCCAGCTCACCCCCAGGCAGAGGAGGGTGGGCCGCTCCAACTCCAGGGTGCCGGGTTCGGCCCACAGACCGGCGGTCGCCTTTGGAGGGCAGGACAGGAGCACGAAGGCAGCGATGAGGGCAAGGCTGATCATAGCGCAACACTTCCCTTTGTGGTGGGTTGCGGACTTGCGAAGATGAGGTCCAACCGTTATTTTTTTCTACTCGTTTCACCGGCGTGCTCCCATCGTCCAGCGGTTAGGACCCAGGATTTTCATTCCTGTAACCGGAGTTCGAGTCTCCGTGGGAGCACCAATAAATAAACGTTTCGCTTACAATAATAGTTGTGAAAGACAAAAGGCCCTCGTTCAGAGGGCCTTTTTCTGTTGATCGACTTTCCGTTAGGGGACGACCTCTGGGGTTCTTGGTTTCTACAGACCCAGCGCCTTCCACCCCGCAACCCCGAGACGGCGCATGGTTTTGATGTTCTTCTGGTAGATTTCCTGGGCTTCGGGAAATGCAGCAACTGCCCGATTCACACTCGCCTCGCGCAGCAGGTGCAGCATGGGATAGGGCGAGCGGTTGGTGTAGTTGGTGATGTCATCTGCCCGCGTGCCGGCAAACTGGTAGGCCGGGTGGAAACTGGCGATCTGGAGCACCCCCTCCAGGCCGAGGTTTTCTAGGGCGGCGTCAGCGAGGGCAAGGAAATCGTTGTACTCGCAGAAATCGGTGAGCACCTGAGGATGGACAAGCAGCGTAGTGTCCACTGCCTCAGGAGCGGCCTGCGCCAGGAAGACCAGTTCTCTCTCCAAATCGCCCAGCAGCGCCCCGGTGTCCTGCGCCTGGCTCACTGAGTAACGAATCTGCTCCCTGACGTAGACCGCCTTGGCGAAGGGGCAGAGGTTGAGGCCGATCACCGCCTGCTCTAGCCACATCCGGGTAGCAACGATCACTTCCTCGGTCTTCACCCCTTCATGCCCGTCAGGGTTACGCCCTGGATGAAGTACTTCTGCGCCAGAAAGAAGACCGCGATCACCGGCAGGGTCATCAGGGTGGAGGCGGCCATCAACATGCCGAACTCGCCGCCGTGCTGGCTGCGGAAGTCGAAGAGGCCCAGGGCCAGGGGATAGAGGCGCTGGTCGTTGAGGTAAATCAGCGGGCCCATGAAGTCGTTCCAGGTGCCCATGAAGGTGAAAATGGCCACTGCGGCCAGGGCCGGCTTGATCAGGGGCAGGATGATACGCCAGTAGATGCCAAAGGGACCGCAGCCGTCGATACGCGCCGCGTCCTCTAAGTCGTTGGGGATGGCCCGCATGAACTGCCGGAGCATAAAAATAAAAAAGGCCGAGCCAAAGAAGGAAGGCACCCACAGGGTTTTGAGGGTGTTGTACCAACCCAGCTGCTTGAAGATGAGGAAGACCGGGATCATCGTCACCTGGCCCGGCAGCATCATGGTGGCCAAGAGCAACCCAAAGATCGCCTCGCGCCCAGGCCAGCGCAGCCGGGCAAAAGCATAGGCCACCAGCGAGCAGCTCAGTAATTGCCCGGCAATGCTGAGGGCCACCAGGTAGGCGCTGTTGAACACGTAGTTCCAGCGGTGGCGGGTGGCCAGGTACGCCTGCCGGTAGCTAGAGGTGTACTTGCGCCACAGCGCTTCCAGAGGGCCGGCTGGCTGGATGCCCAGCCGCAGACGCAATTGGCCAGGCTGGTCAAAGACCTCGCGCTGGTCAGCGGCCAAGACCAGAGGCCACACCCCCAGCTCCCGCTCGTCGCGGGCATCCTTCTCCTCCAGCTTGAAGGTCAATTCCTGCCAGCGGCGCTGGCCCAGATACAGTTCGTCGCGCATTACATAGCGCCGGCCTCCCATCTCCAGTTGTACCTCCAGCCGATGCCAGGAGCGGTCCTGGCGCATGGGCAGGGTCAGGCTGAGAAAGCACTCTTCGGGAATGGGCAGAGGAAACACCGCTTCGAGGACCGCTGGTGCTCCGTCCGCAAGATCGTATTCGAGGCGCAGGGCTCGTTCAGCCGGCGAGGGCCGGCAAAATAGTTGGCCGGACACCGGCTGCCAGCGCCCGAGCAATTCCCCCGCCCCCACCGGCCTGTCCTCCAGATCCGTATCCCGCACCGAGGACAAGCGCAGGGCCACCCCGCGGAAGATGGCCTCCCAGGCCGTTATAGCAATTAATCCATCCAGGCGGGCCAGCAGCGCCGCGTCGAAACGCTCCCCCTCGCTCTGCCAATCCCCTCGCGCCACCCGGCGGCCAGCCGCAGCGAAGAGGGTCTCGGTCAGCAAGGGCCGCACCTGTGTTTCATCCAGGCCCTCCATACGTTCCGCCCCGAGCAGCGTGCGGCCCCTTTCCCACAGCACCGGCTCCAAGCGCGACCGCACCTGGGTCCAGCGCTGGCGCACCTCGGCCGGCAACTGCTCCTCGCTGTTGACGTAGGGGGAATGAATGCGAGCCCCAGGCACCGAGGGCACCCACTTGGGCGGGTAAACGAAGATCTCCTCGTCGTATTTGAAGCTGGTGCTCAGGAGCCACACAAAGGGGAAGGAGAAGAGCAGGCAGCCCAGGACCAGGGCGGCGTGTACGGCCAGACGGGCTTTCATTCGGCCTCGTAATGTACCCAGCGGGGCGCCAGTTTGATCTGCACCAAGGTGAGGGCCAGAATCACCAGGAACAAGATCCAGGCCAGGGCCGAGGCGTAGCCCATCTCGAAGTAACGAAAAGCGCTGTTGAACAGATAGTACGCGTAGAACATCGTCGAGTCGTCCGGGCCGCCCTCGGTCATGATGTACGCCTGGGTAAAGATCTGCATGGTGCCGATGATGCCCATGATCAGGTTAAAGAAGATGTACGGGGAGAGCATGGGCAGGGTGACGTGCAAGAAGCGGGTGAAGGGCCCAGCCCCGTCGATGTCCGCCGCCTCGTACAGGTGCTGGGGAATGCCCTTAAGGCCGGCCAACCAGACGATCATGCCCGAGCCGGCGCTCCACAAACCCATAATGACGATGGCCATCTTGGAGCCCAGGAACCAGTCCGAACTCTGCAGCCAGTTGGGCGGGTCTGCCCAGCCTATCATCTTGAGGAAGGCGTTGATCAGACCCACCTCCGGGTTGAGCACCCAGATCCATAAGATAGAGCTGGCCACCATCGGCACGATGGCCGGCAGATAGAAGATGGTGCGGTAAACCTGCATGCCGCGCACCTGGGTGTTGAGCAGCAGGGCAATGCCCAGGCCTGCGGCCATGCCCACCGGGATACCCAGCATCATGAACCCGGTATTGGCCAGGGATTTCCAGAAGAGCGGGTCCTCGACAAAGAGCCGGCGGTAGTTGTCCAGGCCCACAAACTGGGGCGGGTGCAAAACATCATAGCGGCAGAAGCTGTAAAGGATGGAGGTCAGGATGGGGCCGGCCGTCAACAAGATTAGGCCGGTGAGCCAGGGCGCCGCGAAGAGATACCCGTACAGCGCCGGACGCCCGCGCCGCTGCCACTGCCACAGGCTCCACCCCAGGCCGCCCAGGATCAGCAGCGCCGCCCCGGCCAGGGGATAACGCCCGTCGAGCGGAGGGTACACCTTGCCCGAATAGATCAGATCCAACTGCCCCTGCACCCGCTTCTTCCCCCGCTCCAGGGCCTCCTGGGGCGAGTAGGTGTGGCGCACCGCCTTCTCGTACGCGCGGCGGTGCTCGTCCCAAAGAAGCTGGCCCACCGGGGTGACCGGCCGGAAGCGCGAGACCTGCATCAGCTCGGCGCAGAGCAGGAAGTTGTTCTTGACCCTTTCGGTCAGCTCCGGGTTATCGCGCAGCAGCAGGTCGTAGGTCATCTGGTTGACGTGGGGCAGGGGGGCCATGCCGGGCACAAAGAGCCGGCCCCGGCTGGCCGCGTACCGGGCCTCGACCAGGTTCTGCAGCTTCCAGGCCCGGTCAGTCATTAGATACCGGATCAGCTCAAAGGCGATGCGCGGGTTTTTAGCCCCCACCGGGATGGCCCAGGAAAAACCGCCCGACCAGGTGATGGAAGTCTTCCCTTTGGGAGCCGGAGGGGCGACCACCTGGAAACGCAGCTGCGGGGCGTACTGGACGATGGTGTTGATGAAGCCGTTGCCGTCGATCTTCATCGCCACCTTGCCGGTGAGGAAGGGATCGAACTCGCCGCCCTGGAAGGAACTCTGGAAGGCGTCCACCTTCTCGATGCCGCCCAGGGCGTCGTACACCTCCACCATATAGGCCAGGGCCTCGACGATGCGCGGATCGTCGAGGGTGCAGGTGCGCCCGTCCTCGCTCATGAACTCGCCGCCGTTGAGCCAGCCGTAGATATAGAGCCAGGCGTTGCCGTAGTTGGGAGCAAAACCCAGGCGGGTCATGCTGCCGGACTCTTCGTATTCGGTGAGGGCCACGGCCCAGCGCTGGAGTTCGTCCCAGTCGGCCGGCGCTTTGGCCCGACCCTGCGCGTCCACCAGGCCGGCCCGCTCCAGCAGATCTTCATTGTAGTATAGGACGCGGTCATCGGTGCTGTTGGGCACCGCGTAGACCCGGCGCTGGTCCCCCGCCCCGAAGCTGGCCTCCTCCCAGCAGGTGCGGAAGAAGCGGTCCGGGTGGATGCCCTGGCACAACTCCTCCAGGAGCGCGGCCTTTTCGCCCAGCACTCCCGGGTCGCGGCCCTCCGCCAGACCAGCTTCCAGTTCTCGGGCTAGGTCCAGTTGCCGGCTCGGTCCCAGAGGCTCCAGCGCGGCGATCAGTTGTCTGAGGGGGATGAGGGCTGCGGGAGGATCAACAAGATGCTGGCGGGTCTGCTCCGCCCAGGCCTCCTGCTCCAGGCTCTGGGCTACCCACTCGTCCAGGGGCACAAAGGCATCGCGCACCGCCCATTCACCCACCGAGAAGCGGTCCTGGATGAGCAGATCGGGGGGACTGCCCCCGGCGATGCCGCACATCAGCTTCTGCGGGTCCATACGCCCGCTGGAGGCCGCCGAGGTGGTCAGCTCCCATTCGGGGTGCTCCAGCTCGAACTGGCGGAAGGCCGCCTCCAACCCGCGGTTGCGCCACGCCCCCCAGGCGATCAGCTCCTGGGTGGCAGGCGCGGGCACGGCGGCCAGCACCGTCAGGAACAGGACGACGGTCAACATCCTATGGTGGTTTTGTTCATTGTTGTCCCGCCCCTCACAAGCTAAGGTAGACGCTGCATCTTCGACCAGCAAGAAGCAGCGACGGGGAGGTCGGATTGTTTGGGCTATTGGCTTGGCATATCTATCCCAGGATAGCGCCTACTACTCAAGGTATATGCTGCTGATGCTATCCGAAGCTTGAACTGGATTCCAGTATTCGTTTACAGCGCTGCTCACTTCCAACCCCTTTCCCGGCTGGCCATGAGCGCCGTTCCAGAAAAAGTCCCGACCATAGGTCTTCTTGCCGGCTTTGGCGATAAAGGAAGGAGTACGGATATGGCCGAAGTGAAGGTATTCTACGATCAGGAATGCCAAACGCTGACTGTTTGGTTTGCCGACTCCGGGCAGGAGTATGTCTGCGAGGAAACCGGCGACGAGGTAGTTCAGATGAAAAACGTCGCCGGCCATGTGATCGGTTTCGAGAAACTGAATTTCTCAGTGCCCAAACCCGATCTGCTGCGCATCGCTTTTGAAACATCCCCTGCCTGAGGGACTGACCAACTATCACCTATGCCGAGCAGTATGTTGACAATGACCGCATCAAAGCGATACCTCTAACAACCCCATCTATGCGCCTTGCCATCCTCTGCGATATCCACGGCAACCGCCGGCCTTTGAGGCCGCCCTGGAGCATGTTGCCTGGCAAGGAGTGGACCAGCTGGTGATCGCCGGCGATATCGTCGTGGGTTCGCCCGACTCGGCGGCCTACTGGCAGCGCGCCCGCAATCTGGGCTGCCCCTGACCCTGCGCCTGCCCGAGGCCCCCGGCCTGTTGCTGGTCCACGCCTCGGCCCGCAACGACCACGACAGCATCTACCCCTACACCGCCGAGGAGCAATTGGCCCCGATATTCGCGGGAGAGGAAGCGGCGCTGATCGCCCGCGGCCACAACCACCTCCCCTTCCTGAGGCAGTGGGCCGGCGGGCTGATCGCCACGGCCGGCTCGGTGGGCCTGCCTCTCGACGGCAACCCCACTGCCCAGTATCTGATCCTGGAGCAGCACCCCTCCGGCTGGCACATCGCCCACCAGTCCGTGCCCTACAACTTGGAAGCCACCCTGCGCCGCTTCGACGTCACCGGATACCTGGAGGCGACCGGGGCCATGGGCCGGCTCTTCTTCCGCGAAGTGATCTCCGCCACTCATCTGGTCGTGCCCTTCCTGCGCGCCTACCACCGCTGGAAACAGGAATCCCCTCTCAGCCTCGACCAGGCCGTGGACCGCTTTCTGGCGGACGGCCGCTGAGCTATCTTATGTGCACCTTCTCCCGGAGGACCCTATGAAATACCGCTATGCCGAGATGATCTGGTACGAATGCAAGGAAGCCGCTGACCAGGGCCGGGTCGCGGTGCTGCCGGTGGCCATCTACGAGGACCACGGCCCACACCTGCCCATCGACGTAGACGTAGTGCTGTGCACCGAGATCTGCGAGCGAGCCGTGGCCCGCATCCCCGCCGAAGCCACCCTCATCCCGCCGGTGTTACACGGGTACAGCCCCCACCACATGGATTTCCACGGCACCCTGACCATCACCTGGGACACCTTCATCCGCTACGTCAAAGACGTGTGCTGCAGCCTGGCCCACCACGGCTTCAAACGCATCCTGGTGGTCAACGGCCACGGCAGCAACGCCTCGCCCCTGGACCTGGCCGCCCGCCTCACGGTCATCGAGTACCAGGGTCAGATCTACTGCGCCTCGGTCAACCACTGGGACCTGCGCAAGGTGAAGGAGGTGGGCAAGACCATCCGCGAATCCGACTACGGCGGCACCTCACACGGCGGGGAATTCGAGACCTCCCTGTACCTGGCGCTGCGGCCAGACCTGGTGGATATGAGCAAGGCCGTGGACGAGCGCTCGCCCATGCCGCCCAGCTTCAAGACCGATCTGTTGGCCGGCACCCATCCCCAGGGCTCGGCCGCCCGCCTGGTGCCCTACTGGAGTTCGGTAACTGCCAGTGGGGTGATGGGCGACGCCACCAAAGCCACCAAAGAGAAGGGCGAGAAGTTCCTGGAGGCCGGCATCGAGGGCCTGATCGAACTGATCCGCGAGCTGCGCTCCGCCCCCATCCTGCCCCGCCGCGATCAGCACGGGAAGTGATATGAGCAAGTGGGACCATCTCAAATCCTTCAAGGTCGTGCGGCTCAACGCCGAAATCATGCCCGTCAGGCCCTTTGAGGAAGACCTGCATCAGCACTACGGCCTGGCCCCGCTTCGGGTGGAGGCCAACACCTCCGAGGAGCAGCTCCCCCACCTCCGGGATTGCGACGCCCTCTTCATCATCTCCGCCCCGCTCAAGCCCGAAATGGTCGAACGCCTCGAAAAATGCCGGCTCATCTCGCGCCTGGGCAACGGGACGGACAAGATTGCCGTGGACCTGGCCGCCCAAAAGGGCATCCTCGTCTCCAATGCCCCCCTCTTCTGTGTGGCTGAGATGTCCGACCATATCATGGCCATGCTGCTGGGGTTGGCGCGCAAACTGCCGCAGATGGGCCGCTATCTGCGGGCCGGCGCGTACCACCAGGCCCGCGAAGAGTCACTGGCCCTGCCGCGCCTGTCCGGGCTGGTGCTGGGCATCGTCGGCTTTGGGGCCACCGGGCCGGAGGTGGCCAAACGCGCTGCATCCTTTGGCCTGCGGGTGCTAGCCACCCGCCGCAACATGAACGCCGGGCGTCAGCAGGCCGAGCAACTCGGCGTGGAGATGGTGGACCTCGACAGCTTGCTGCGGCAATCCGACTTCGTCTCCCTGCAACTACCCCTCACCCCCCAGACCTATCACCTCATCGACGCCGAGGCCCTGCGCATGATGAAACCCGGCTCGATATTGATCAACACCTCGCGCGGGGCCCTGGTGGACGAGGACGCCCTGGTGGAGGCGCTGCGCTGCGGCCACCTGGCCGGGGCCGGCATCGACACCTTCGAGGGCATCGAGATCTTTGTGGATAACCCGCCCCCGCCGCGCCACCCCCTGGTGGAACTCGACAATGTCCTCCTCACCCCGCACGTCTCCGGCCTCTCGGTGCAGGCCGCGCAGGACTGCACCCGCACCGGGGTCCAGAATCTAGTGAGTGTGCTCAGCGGCCATCTCCCTCCGTCCCAAAACATCGTCAACAAAGAAGTGGTGCCCCGTTTCCCCCTCAAACCCCACGACCCCGCCCTTTTTGCGGAATGACGAGGACAACCATGAGCCAACAGCCCAGCCCCGAACCCTTCTACAGCATGGCCCGCCGCGCCGGGGACATCCTCTTTCTCTCCGGCTTCGGCCCCGTGGGCGAAAACCTGGAGGTAGTCGGCGCCGATATCGAGGAACAGACCGCATTCACCATGGACGCCATCGGCCGGGCTCTCGAAAAGGAGGGCGCGACCTTCGACGATGTGGTGCGCACCAATGTTTTCCTCCTCGACATGGAGGACCGCGACGGCTTCAACCGCGCCTACATGCGCTACTTCAAAGGGCGGATGCCCACCCGCCGGCTCATCGGGGCCGGAGATTTGTTCAAGGGTATCCTGGTCGAGATCGACTGCACCGCCTATCTGGGAAAGTGAGGAGCTAACCATGCGTATCGCCCATGCCCGCAGAGCCGAGATGCAGGAGATCGACCAGGTCCACGGTGGGGCCGGCCCCATCCTCTTCAAGAGCCTGTGGGAGAAAAAAGACTTCCAGACTGACTGGTGGTTCGTACACTCCGCGTACCTCCTGCCCGGCGGGGGCATCGGTCACCACCGCCACGACCGCTGCGAGGAGATCTTTGTCACCATCGACAACGCCGCGCAATTCACTCACAACGGCCGCACCACCCAGATCGAAGGCGGCGCGGCGGTGCCTTTGCGCTGCGGCGAATCCCACGCCATCTACAACCACACCCAACAAGAAACCCGCTGGTTCAACTTCAACGTCACCCTGCCCGGCCACCCAGCTGACTCCACCGACTTCGGCGACGACCGCAAGGGTGCACCTCTCGAATCCACCGACCGATTGCCCGTGGGCCGTTTCGACCGCAGCCTGCTCCAGTACGGCCCCCTGCACCAAGGCAAAGGTGAGGTGGGCCGCCGCCAGATCTGGGGTCCGCAGGACTTCCGCACCAGCCTGGCCTTCCTGGCCCATGTCTTGGTGCCGCCCGGCGCTTCGGTGGGCTACCATCGCCACGACGGCATGGAGGAGTGCTCCGTGATCATAAAAGGCAACGGGCGGATGACCGTCGACGACGAAACCGCCGAGGTCGTTGCCGGCGACGCCATCCCCAACCGCCTGGGCGGGTCCCACGGCCTGTACAACCACACCCAGGACGAACTCGAATTCTTCCTGGTGGCCGTGTGCAAAGAAAAAGGCGTAATGGACACCACCGACCTAGGCGATAACTTGACCACTAGATAGTATCGCGAGCGATCCGGAATATGCCCCAGCCGGGCGGACCGTGAAGATTAGCGCAGCGGCAGGTGGAAGGGGCGGCTTCTGGGGAGCGCCGGGGGCAGGACCACAGAGCAGGGCGATACGGGAGATGCCCCGCAGGCTTTTCCCGGGGAGTGGTTGGGAAGGGAAGTCCGCGTGGTCGGGCTGCGGGGTAGCGGAGCCAGAGCGAGCGAGGGTGAAGGACGCGCCTTGGGAAGAGCCGAAGTGGGCATTCCCGGAGCGCCCTTGGGATAACACCAGCAAGCTATTCGCGACCCGACCACCTCGCGCAAGTTATACACAATCTTCTAGGAGCACATTGTGCATAAATACCGCGTCGCCCTCATCGGCACCGGTCGTGTCGGCTACCAGTTCAATTTCGGCGACCTGCCCGACAACCACGCCGAAGCCGCCCACTTCCACCCCGCCTGCCAACTCGTAGCCGGCGTCAACCGGGGCCGCGAAAAACTCGAAGCCTTCGGCCAGCGCTTCGGCGTGACCGCCCTGCACCACGACCTGGGGCAGATGCTCGCCGAAGCCGCCCCCGACATCTGCATCATCGGCACCCACCCCGAACTCCACTGCAAAATGGTGGAGGCCTGCGCCCAGGCGCCCTCCACCCGGGCCATCCTCTGCGAAAAACCCATGGCCCTCTCCCTTGAAGAGTGCGACCGCATGATCCGGGCCTGCCAGCAGCGCGGCGTTCTACTCCAGATCAACCACAACCGCCGCTGGAACCCCGAATGGGAGCTGGGCCTGCGCCTCCTGCGCGAGGGCGCCATCGGCGAGTTGGTGCATGTATACGGCTTCATCGACGGCGGCAAACCTGCCCCCTGGTGGCGCAGCGAACACGAGGGATCGCTCTTACATGACTTCACCCACTACTTCGACCTGATGGACATGTACGCCGGCCCAGTGGACTGGCTCTGCGGCCTGGCCGAGCAGCGCCGCCGGCCCTGGGCCGTGGAGGATTTCAGCGCCGCCTTCCTCAAGTTCAAAAGCGGGGCCACCGGCGCCCTGCACAGCGCCGAACTGACTGAATACACCGATCACGCCTTTGAACTGCGCGGCAGCCGGGGGCTCTTGCGCTTCGTCGGCGAGCAGGTCCAGCTCTTCCAGGCCGAACGCGACAGGTACGAGCCGGAAAGCGGCTTTCAGTGGAGTTCGCTCAAACCCAGAACCCTGGAGCATCCAGCGCCGGCCTCCACCTACGTGGTGGCGCTGCAGGAATTGCTCGACGCCCTGGAAGGGAAGGGGAGGCTGCGCAGCAACGGAGACGTGGGCCGGCGCTCCCTGGAGTTGGTGATGGCTATCTATCAGTCGCAATTAGAGGGCAACCGGCCCATCAAATTCCCCCTCGCCAGCGGCCCCTCGCCCATCGAGGCGCTGCGGCAAAGCGGCCATTTCCACCACCGCCCCGATTGAGCTATGGAGAGCAAGAGCAATCCCGTCAGCGGTTCCTGCCTGTGCAGAGCGGTGCGCTTTGAGGTGCATCTGCCCAGCCGCTTCTGCGCCCACTGCCACTGCCCCGACTGCCGGCGCGCCCACGGAGCGGCCTTTGTCACCTGGGCCGGTTTCAAGGCGGAGCAGGTGCGCATCCTAACCGGAGAAGACTTACTGACCCGGCACTTGACCGACACCGGCGCCACCCGCAGCTTCTGCAAGCGCTGTGGGAGTACCCTCTTCTACGAGCGTCCCCGCTGCCCCGGCGAGGTACACGTGCCCCTGGCTACACTCGATGGCCCTATCGACCGGCTGCCTTCGGCCCATGTGTACGTGGACGACCGGGCCTCATGGTGGCACATCACCGACGCTCTGCCCCAGTACGGGGGCGAGAGCGGCATGGAACTCAAAATTGCGAAAGGAGTAACTAGTGGCTAAGAAAAAGAGTTCAGCGCGACAGGTAAAGGTCGCCATCCTCGGTGCCGGTGGCCGGGCGCAGGCCGCACACTACCCGGCCCTCAAGGATATTGCCGCCGCCAAACTGGTAGCTGTCTGCGACCTGGATCTGAAAAGGGCGCAGGCCGCGGGCGACAAGTTCGACATCCCCGGCCGGTACAGCAATTACGCCGAGATGATCGACAAAGAGAAGCCGGACGCGATCTGGGCCATCATGCCGCCCCATCACCTCTACGATGTGGCAGCAGCCATCATCGAGCGGGGCTGCCACCTCTTTATCGAGAAACCCCCGGCGGTTACTTCCGAACAGGTGCGCCAACTGGATCTGCTGGCCCGCAAACACCAGGTGCTCACCGGCGTCACCTTCCAGCGCCGGTTTTCCCCGCTGATCCGCCGCGGCAAGGAGTTGTGCGAGGAGCGCGGGAGCGTGCACACCGCCCATGCCAGCTTCTACAAGAACTGGGTCGACGGTGCCCCGTACTACAAAGGTGCCATGGACATGCTCACCTGCGACGGCATCCACGCGGTGGATACCCTGCGCTATCTGTGCGGGGGAGAGGTGGTGAGTGTGGCCAGCGATTCGCGCCGGCTGGATGGGGGCCACTGGAACATCCATCTGGCTCTGGTGCGTTTCAGCTCGGGGGCCACGGGTCTGCTGCTCAACAACTTCATGGTGGGCCGGCGGATTTTCAGCGTCGAGGTCCATGCCCCGGGCATCTCCTTCTTCGGCGATCCGGAGGAGGGGGGCAAGCTCTTTGCCGACAACAAACTCGAACCAGTACAGACCCTGGATCCCTTTGCGCTGTGCGGCAGCCGCGAGCAGCACCGGGCCTTTGGCGCCTACGACACCGACCTCCACTTCATCGAGTGCATCCAGCAAGGCCGCCAACCCGAAACCAACTTCGCCGACGCGCTCAAGACCATGGAGTTGGTGGACTCCATTTATCACTCGCAGATCTAGTGGGCGATCACAGGGGTCCTGCCGCGTCGGGGAGCGACCCACTTCGGCCTTTCCCGATGCCCGGGCCTGCCGCCGACGCCCCACTCGGCCCCCAGGCCCCGCAGCACCATCTATATGGTGCTGCGCCCAGTAAAGGTCCCCCCACCTGCCGCTGCGCTAACCCTGGCGGCCCGCCCGGCTGGGGTCATCTCCCCGCCGCTTGCGGGGCACTCCCACATCCCTGGGAACCCGTCAGAGCGGATTGACCAGGAGGGCCGGGGCTGCCCTGGAGGTGTTTCCCGGGGGAGTGGCTGAGAAGGGAAGGACGCGGGAGGGGAGAGCGGAGCCGTAGCGAGTGGGGCGCAACACCCATAGAGATGGTGTTGCGGGGGCGGTGGGCAGCCGAGCGGAGCGAGCAGAGCGGCAAGTCCGCGCCTTGGGAAACACTGGAAGGGTTGCCCCAGCCCGACCCTTGTGGTATCACAACAAAAGCCGTGGCACCGACGAACTCCAGCTCTTCTGGAAGTACAGACTGTCGTTGAGGTACACGTTCAGCGACAGGTTCATCACCAGGGTCTGCGCGTCGCTGGTCAATGAGCCGGTGGCTTCGCTGCGGTACACCTCGCCGGGCCACTGCACGCTCAGCTTCTTTTTGGCCCGCGCCCAGGCCCGGGCCGGCTCGCGCTGCGATACCCCCATCTCCCCGTCGCCCCCAAAGAGCACCAACCGGTAGCGGTCCTCCAAAACATCGTGGACCACCTGCCAGGGGGCAGTGCCCGTCCCCGTATCCCGCGCCGCCTCGGGGGAAGGCAGGAACTCAGAGGTTGGCTTGTGCCCCCCATCCCACACCGGTAGGGTGAAGCGGCAATCCTGCTCGGGTCCCCAGTGCAGGGTGAGCTTGCCCGGCAAGGGCGTAGGCCAAACATTGGGGAAGTCAGCGCCATTGATACTCAGGCTAATGCGGTGCCCCTTGCGGAAGCGCCAGCCCACTGCCTCCAGGTGATACTCGACCCGGGTGGGCTGCCCTGGCTCCAAGGGTACGGCCCTATCCATGCCTTCGCGCCGGGTGACGTTGAGGATGCCCTTGGTCACCAGCACACTGGTGCCGTCGGGGGCCACCTCTAACAAGCGCACCGCCACCGGAATGACCTCTACGTCCGCACTGATGCAAAAGGAGAAGGTGGGGTTGCCCAGGATGGCCAAGTCTTTCTTGAGCGGTGCCGAGGTGAAGTTGAGGGCCTGGGCCGAGTCAGCGCTCTGCTCGCCGGCCAGGGTGAAAGGCAAGCCCGCGTCCCAGATACCTTCATTGCGGCTGGCTGCCGGCAGATAGGGCACCGAAGCCATGCTGGGCTTTTTCGGCGGCTCTGCATCCAACTTGCCCTCTCCCAAATGGAATACCTGCCCTTCACCGGCGGGCAGATCAGCGGCCATGCGCCAGCGGCCCGCGATCAGGGTGCGGTCCTGCACTGGCGGCTCGTACTCCTGCTCGTAGATCTGCACCGCCGGTTCCTCCTCCACCCCGTTGTCCAGGTCCTTGAGCCAGTGGTCCCACCAGCGCAGGAGTTCGAAGCAGATGCCGATGCGCGGGCCGCAGTGGGAGCGGTCTGGGTAGGTGTGGGACCAGGGGCCAATGAGCAATTTCTTGGGGGATTGCAGGGCGCGGAAGATCCGCAAGGACGGGTTGGGGTATCCATCGTGCCAACCGCCGATCAGAAGGGAAGCGGCCTTGATCTGGTCGTAGTGGCCGGCGATGGAACCCACGGCCCAGTACTCGTCTTCCACCTGGTGCTCGATCCACTTGAGCAGGTAAGGCTCGCTCTCTTCCAGGCGCTGTCGCCACAGTCCGCTCCACTGCGCTCCCACCGCCTCCTTGAAGGGCGGCAGAGCGTTCATGGCCACCATGCTTAGCCCGTAGGTGAGCATATCGTAGTACCCGCGCAGACAGCCGCCCTTGTAGTGGCAGTCGTCGGTGTAGCGACGGTCGGTGAAGTACGCCGGAGCGATGGCCTTGAGCGAGGGCGGGGCCAAGGCCGCCACCTGCAGGGTGTTGAAGCCGCTGTACGAGGAACCAAGCTGCCCCACCCGCCCGCTGGACCAGGGCTGGCTGGCCAGCCACTCGACCGCGTCGTACCCGTCCTCGGTCTCCTCGGCCATGTACTCGTCCCGGCTCACCCCCTGGGAATTGCCGGTGCCGCGCACATTGAGATTGACGAAAACGTACCCGCGCCGGGCAAAGTACTGGGCCATTGAACTGGCCGTCCCGTCAGTGCCGCTGCGGTACGGATCGTACCAGACCAGCACCGGAAAACGCCCTTGGGCCGTGGGCCGGGTAAGGGTGGCGCCCAGTTCCAGGCCGCTGCGGGTGGGGACACGGCAGGTGTTGGTGGTCTGGATCTGGTGCTCTTCGGGGGAGCAGATGCGGCGTTTGGCAGCGGACATGGGACCCTCTCCGGATTCGAGGCTTGTGCCGGGCTGGGTGATATCTCTTAAATTATACCCTTTAGATCAGCACAGCTATGGCCGCCCCCAACGCACAGGAGATTTGGCAATGGCACAACTCGGCTACGACGACACCCCTTTCCTGCCCGGCTCCAAATGGCGGGTACACGACAGCACCCGGCCCCAGGCCCGCATCATCACCCCCGGCACCGCCAGCACCCAGGACCAGGCCGGCGCCCCCCCTTCTGATGCAGTAGTCCTCTTCGGCGGCGTGGACTTGTCCGGCTGGCTCAGCGTCAAGGACAAGGGCCCGGCCAAGTGGAAGGTGGAGCACGGCTATGCCGAGGTGGTCCCCAGCACCGGCGACATCGAGAGCGTGGAGCATTTCGGCGACTGCCAGCTCCACCTCGAATTCGCCTGCCCCAGCGTGGTCAAGGGTGACAGCCAGGGCCGCGGCAACAGCGGGGTCTTCCTGCTGGGCCGCTACGAAATCCAGGTCCTCGACGGGTACCAGAATCCCACCTACGCCGATGGCGTCACTGCCTCCATCTACGGCCAGTACCCGCCCCTGGTCAACGCCTGCCGGGCCCCGGCCCAGTGGCAGACCTACGATGCGGTGTTCGTCGCTCCGCGTTTCGAAGGCAGCCAACTCATCAGCCCGGCCTCGTTGACCCTCTTCCACAACGGCATCCTGGTGCACCACCACCAGGATGCGATAGGACCCACGGGCCACCGCAGCCTGTCCAATTACAACGAGCCCCATCCCTCCACCGGCCCGCTCAAGTTGCAGGATCACGGCGACCTGGTGCGTTACCGCAACATCTGGTACCGCCCCCTTACCGGCTACGACCAGGCCTGAAAGGAGAGTTCCCATGAGTCAAAAGAAATACACAGCGGCCATCGCCGGCTGCGGCTCCATCGCCCACGCCCACATGAGCGGGTACGAGAACGCCGGCATCGAAGTCATCGCCTGCGCCGACCCACTGCCCATTGCCCGGGGCGAATACCAGGAGCGCTACGGCATTGCCCAGGAATTTGCCACGGTCGAGGAGATGATGGCCGTGGCCAAACCCGATCTGGTCAGCGTCTGCACCTGGCATCCCGACCACCCAGCCCCGGCCATCGCCGCGGCCAAGGGCGGGGCCAAAGGGGTGATCTGCGAAAAACCCATGGCCATCAGCACCGGCGAGGCCAAGCGCATGATCGCCGCCTGCGAAGCCAGCGGCACCAAGTTGGTCATCAGTCACCAGCGCCGCTTCACCCCTGGCTGGGAGAAGGGTCGCGAGCTGGTGCAGGGCGGGGCCATCGGCAAACCGCTGTGGGCCAACTGCAAGGTGATCAACGGCCTGCTCAATTGCGGCACCCACGCCATCGACGGAGCGCGCTTCGTGCTGGGCGATACCAAGGCCGAGTGGGTGATGGGTGCGGTGAGCCGCTATTCAGACCGCTTTGAGCGGGCCACCCCCATCGAGGACGCCTGCATGGCCCTGGTGCAGCTGGAGGGCGGGCTGCAGTTGTTCATCCAGTCCGACCTCTACATCGAACCCGAGAGCGGCGACGGGGCCAGCCGCTTCCAAATCCGCGGCAACGAGGGGGTCATCGATGTGAGCGTCAACAAGGTTCGGCTCTTCCACAGCGGCAGCGGCTGGGAAGACGTGCCCCTGAGGGTGTCCGAGAACGAGGTCCATGTGGCAGGCGGGCCCACCAACGGCAACCTGATCCGCGAACTGATCGCCTGGATCGAGGGCGGGCCGCCGCACCGGGGCGCCGGCCCCACCGCCATGGCCACCGTCGAGATCATGATGGCCCTGTACGAGTCGGCGCGCCGCCATCACGTCATCCACCTGCCCCTCAAGGAAAAAGCCAACCCGCTGGCGCAGATGATCGCCGAAGGCGGGCTGCCACCCGACAAACCGGGCCGCTACGATATCCGCGAGTTCCTGCGCCGCGACTGGCTGGATCAGGACCAGTACCAACAGTTGCGCCGCCAGGGGCTCAAGCACCAGGAAGCCCAGGACCAGGTGAAGAAACTGGCCTGAGCCCGAACCCTCAGTTCAGCCAGGCGCGGACAGACGGGCCCGCGCCTGGTTTTTCTTTTTCCCTGTCGGGGACAATGCTTCGGTCACTTTTAGGCGGCAATTTTGCCGTATGCTCTGAGACGTTGATAGGCGGCGATGTTTTTGCTTGAAGTGGGGTCCAGTTCTAACATGGAAAAAATGATCTGGAGGTAGTGTTCATTGAAGTAACCGGCCTTAACGCT
>SICG01000199.1 GCA_009691525.1 Candidatus Latescibacterota bacterium
CAACCCAACCTGCTCTTTCGCAATGATGGCAACTGGCGCCTGCAGGAGGTGGCTGCCTTTGCCGGGGTGGCGTACAGCGAAGAGGGCCGCTCCCAGGCCGGCATGGGTGTGGATGCCGGCGACTACGACAACGACGGGGATATGGATCTCTTTGTGACCAATTTCTCCGACGATGTGAACACCCTCTACCAGAACCAGGGAAATGGCACCTTTGCCGATGCCACCGCCGCCGCAGGGCTGGGAGACAAACCCCGGCCCTACCTGGGCTGGAGCACCGCCTTTTTCGACGCGGACAACGACGGCTGGCTGGACCTCTTCATCGCCAACGGCCACCTATACCCTCAATTAAAAGACCACCCCTCGGGATTGCGGTACGCCCAGCCCAGTCTCTTCTACTGGAACGAGGGCGGGGTGTTCCGCCGGGCCAGCCCTGGACCCGGGCTGGAGGTGGCCAGGGTGAGCCGGGCCACGGCCTTCGGGGATTACGACAACGACGGCGATGTGGATCTGCTGGTGGTAAACCTCAACGATGCCCCGACGCTGTTGCGCAACGAGGGCGGGAACCGCCACCACTGGCTAGGCCTGGAGCTGCGGGGGACCCAGAGCAACCGGGACGGCATCGGTGCGCGGGTGACCCTCTTTTCCGGGCAGGGCAGGCAGGTGCGGGAGGTGAAGCGCGGCTACGGGTACCAGTCCCAGCACGATGGCCGCGTGCTCTTTGGCCTGGGGCAGCAAACGCAGGTGGATCGGGTGGAAGTCCGCTGGCCCTCGGGCCGGGTCCAGGTCCTGGAGCGACCCTCGCTGCGCGTTTATCTAGTGTTAGAGGAGGGACACCCTGAACCCCTGGCCCAGTACGCAACACCCGCAGCCCCTGCTCCTGAGTCGAGCGCGCTCCAGACGCCTGCCGGCCCCGCCACCGCAGCGCCCTACGCTGGTGAGGAGCACTGGACCGCCGAGGACCACTACCAGCGCGGCGTGGCGCTCTACCGGCAGGGCCGGTACGAAGAGGCCCTGGAGGCCTTCAAGACCTCCCTCCAGGGCCGGCCAGACCACCTGCCTATCTATTATTCCCTGGGTGTGACCCTTTTTGGCGGACTGGGAAGACCAGCGGAAGCCGCAGCCCTGCTGGAACAGGCCATGGCCAAGGACTCCACCCGGGTCGAGGTCTGCGAGTTGTTGGGCAGGGTCTACCTGAGCCTCAACCGCGCTGAGGAGGCCGTGGCCGCCCTGAAGAAGGCCATCCTTCTGGACCCTTCTTCCTGGGAGAACCACCACCGCCTGGGGCTGGCCCATCTCCGCCTGGGAAACCTGGAGGCGGCAAAAGCCGCCTTTCAAAGCGCCTCCCAGGCCGCGCCCTGGGCCCCCATCCCCCAACTGAGCCTGTCGCGGGTGTACGAGACCCTGGGGGACCCATCGGCAGCCGCCGCCGCCCGCCAGGCCTTTGCCCGGCTCCAGCGCGCCCAGGAAGGAGAAGATGCCTACCTGCAACAACTCAGGGAAGATCCCGTAGACGCCGAGGCGCATGCCCGCCTCGGCCGGGAGTACCTGAAACAGCAGCGCTACCCCGAAGCCCAGGGGCAGTTCCGGCGGGCCATCGAACTGGACCCCCGCTGCGCCCTGGCCCACTACGGCATAGGCGCCATCTTCTACTACCAGGGCCGGCTCGATGAGGCCATCTCTGCCTATACCACTGCCTATAGCTCCGACCCCAATCTGGTCATGGCCCTCAGCGATCTGGGCCGGGCCTACCACCGGGCAGGACGCCTGGAAGAGGCCGTCGCCGCCTACCGGCAGGCCCTGCGCCGGCAGCCGGGCCTGGCCCTGGCCAACAGCAATCTGGGGGAAGTGTACGCGGCCCAGGGCAAAGCCCAGGAAGCCATCACTGCCTTCAGGGCCGCCCTGAAAGCCGACTCCACCCTGGTGGATACCCGCGATGCCCTGGCCCACCTCTACGCAACCCAGGGCCGGCTGGAGGAAGCGATCCGCGAATGGGAGAAGATGCTCTGGTTCTACCCCGAGCATCCAACCGCAAGAAACTGGATCAAACAGGCCCGCCGACGACTGTCAGCCCGCTAGCGCGCCTCACTAGCCACGAGCTTTTTCACCACCTCCAGATCCACATCCACCCCCGGCTCTGGAAACGGGTGCGGCACCAACCACCAATCCTCAGTAAAGGAGGAGGACTGGCCGGGCGCCAGGATCTCCTTGGGACCAAAAGGCTCCAATTCGCACATCTGGTCCTTGTTGTACCACATCACCACCGTGTGCCCCGTCAGATCGGCGTGCATCCGCTCCGGAAAAGTCGGGAAGCGCTTGACGAAGAGCAGGTCGTTTCTCATCAGATAGCCGAACCACCCCGCGTACGAATCGACGGCGATCCACGCCTCTATCGGCGTATCGACGATCTCCAGAAAACCCTCCCGCACCCGGATATTGGGGTCCACCGGTTGGTAGTTGATGATCGGGCCCGGACCGTAGACGATGTACTTGTTGGGGAAACGGTTCAGGTGGTCAGACAGCGGCACCAGGCAGATCCCCCGGCCCAGGCCAAAAGTCCGGCTCCAGTGGCAGCGCTCCTGGACCTGGGTGGAGATATTTTTGATGATCTGGGTGCAGCGCAAATGGGATGAAGTTTCGTCGAGTTCAAACTCGCGGACCAGTTGGGTGCCCGTGGGCCCGTCCTCCATACTGACCAGCCGGGCTTTGCGGGGACCGGTGATCTCGGCCTGCCACTTGCCCAGCCACAGGTCGGGGTGGGCGGGAATCACCAGTTCGGGGCCGATGTCGAAGCGGCCGCCGCTCGGGTCGATCTCGGGTTTGCCCGCTTCGTACACCCAACCCCGGTGGGCCGGGTCCAGGTAGATGGCGTTCTCCCCCTTCCAGGCGTACTCCAGCACCCGACCTCCGTGCAAGCCCAAGACCACCCGGGTGTGTCCGTTTTCCAGCGCAATACAATCCGCATAGCCAAAATAGTCGACGACTCCCGTACCAGTGGGCATTTTTTCTCCTCCTACAGGCGCGCTAGCGCAGAGCAAAACTGCTGCAGCCCATAGCGCCGGTGATCTTCTGCCTCTAAGCATGCGCTTTCCTCCCTAGGTGAGCCCCAACTGGTTGCCGACCATACCCGTGAAGTGATCGATGATCAACCACACCCCGGCCACCACAAATTGGCCAGCGATCAGCCCCAGGAAGAAGGGCCGGGTTTGGGCAAAAAATCTGGGGCCGCCGTACTTCAGCACGAACACTTTGATCAGCCAGGCCAGAAACACGTTGAACCAGACCGTCAGTACGGGATACCCCAGCACACTGATCGGAAAACCGATCGGATGCAGCGGCCACCACAGGTAGTGCCGGCGGGCGGCCATCAGCAGGGCCATGGTGCTGGCCCCCACGCCGGTGAAGAACCACCCTCCCAGATCGGATTCAGCAGGGGTCTGGATGGCCCGGCTCACGTACTCAAAGGGGTATTGCGCCCCCCTGCCGAAGCTCCATCCCCCCTGGCCCACGAAGTTGATGCCGCCGTGCAGGTAACTCTCCCTGGTCAACACCCAGAAGGAAGCCGCGCAGGTCACCGCAACCGAGAGCATCATAGCCCAGAAGAGCCAGCGTTTCCGCTTGCCAACCCCTGTCTCGGTAGCCAGCTTCAGTCCGTTAGCAGAGGAGGCCATGACAAAGGTGGTGATGTCCGCCGCCCAGATATAGGTGAAAGCCAGCGACACCAGGGCGCCTGAACCAAGGGCGGTGGTGCCCACACTGAGGATGACAAAATCCGAGGCGATCATCGGCGAGCGCGCCACTTCCACCCCTCCCTGGACCACGATGCGCGTCAAACCCAGGTACACCACAAAGGTGCCAAAGAGAAAGAGGATCACGACCCACCCCGAGCCCATCCCCGATTTCCACAACCAGACCCCCATGACCAGCAGCCCCCCCAAGAGCCCCAGCATCGCGCTGCGGTAGGAGAGGATCTCCCCGCTGTCGTCCTCCCCACCCGCTTTGCCCAGGGCGGTCCGCCACAACCCCTTAAGGTTCTTCCGCCCCGCCCACAGCCCAAAGAGCACCAGCACGATCATCGCGCCCATGCCCTGGTGGGCCAGATAGGAATTTTCGCCCACCCCGTAGACGCTGCTCTGCTCTGGACTGATAAAACCCAGAATGTTGAAAACCCCTTTCTCCACCACGGAGAGCAGGCTGAAGAACCAGAGCCCGAAGGCAATATCCAGGTTGATCAGGTAGGAGAAGCCGATGGTCGGGAAACTCAGAAAAAAGGGAATGGACAAGGTATTGCGGAAGATGGGCAGGTCAAAACTCAGCCTGAGGTTCGGCAGATAGGGGTGGTAGCGATGGAGCGCGATGATCGACTGGAGGACAAAGGGGACGAGAAATCCCGCCCACATCACCTTGCTTTTAAAAAACGAATTGAGGTACCCGGAGGTCTCTTCCCCCTTGATAATATCCAGCGGGACCTGGACAATGGGGTAGATCAGCCTCTCGTGATCCATCCACTGCTTGCGCAGGATCACGGTCATACAAATCATCACCACATACAGGGCGAGCAGAAACACGCCCCAGGCCAGGAGCGGGCCCACCCATATCCCCCAGGGGATCTGCGTGCCTTGAGGGAGCCCTTCAAAGAGGGATTCGGCCGTGGAGGGATCGGGGATCAGCCAAGGTTGGATGTGCGGCTGGATGAGGTCTACCCAGTCGTTCTCTGGCGTCGCGTAGTAGAAGGGGGCCGCCAGCAGGGGGGGCAGATACCCCATCAACCCCACCGTCGGGATAGCGCAGGCGACCATCATCATCACATAGATGGTCGCCAGTTCCCCGCGCCTCAGCACCCAAGATTTTTTGCTAGCTCTCAGGAGGGTATTCACCCCTCCCACCAAAAAGAAAAAAAGGAAGAGGGCCGCTCCGGTGGTGAAGTTGGCGTCGAGCAGCGAACCGCCGATGACATTGCCGCCATAAGACGCGCCGGCACCGATGCAGGCGCACAGCAGCGCCCCCACCACCAAAGCCCGCAGCGTCAGGCCCTGTTCCTCTGCCTCAGCCATCTGCGACCTGTCCAGACGGATCAGAAGGCCACGGCAAAGGCGCCCACCTTTCGCTCATCCTGCCCCCGGTCGAGGGTGAGTTCGTAGAGGTAGGTGCCCGGCGGCACCGGCTGGCCATGCCCGTCCCGGCCATCCCAGCGATATTGAAAAGCCCCGCTGCGCACCAGGGCCGCAGGAAACTGATACACCACCCGGCCAGACAGGTCGCAGATGC
>SICG01000200.1 GCA_009691525.1 Candidatus Latescibacterota bacterium
AGGCTAATAATCTCCGGCAGAATCCAGTTGATAATACCCCTCCTCCGCCCTATCTTCTCTCAATCTTTTTTTCATCCCAACCAGGAGCTTTACATGGCAAAAACCAAAAAAACCGACTTCACCGTCGGCGTGGTCGGTGTGGGTCGTATGGGCGCCAACATCGCCCGCCGGCTCAAGGAGGTAGGTTATCCAGTAACCGTGGTCTACGATGTGCGCCCAGAGGCAGCCCAGGCCCTGGCCACCGAGTTAAAGACCAAGGCGGCCACGGCGCTGGCAGAAGTCACCGCCGCCGCCGATTACATCATCACCGTGGTCACCGACGACCAGGCGATGCTCTCCATCTTTGCCAAGAGCGGCGACAGCCTGTTGCAGGGAGCTAAGGGGAAGATTTTTATAAATTGCGCCACCCTCAGCCCCGCAGTACATGTGGAAGTGGAGAAACGCGCTGCGGCCGTCAAGGCCGCCACCCTCGAAGGATGTATGGCCTCCAGCATCACCCAGGCCCGCCAGGGCACCCTCTATCTGATGTGCGGCGGCAAGAAACCGGTCTTCGACAAGGTGCTGCCCATCCTCAAGGATATGAGTGTCAATCTGCGCTACGTGGGCAAGGCCGGCCAGGCCGCCCAGGTCAAGGCCCTGGTCAACATGGTGATGAACATCAACACTGCCGGCCTGGCCGAAGGCTTAGGCCTGGGCAAGGCCCTCAAGCTGGACCTCAAGGTGCTGATGGAAGTGTTCTCCCAGACCGGGGCCAATTCGCGGGTGCTGCAAACCGATGGCGAGGACATGGTCAACCGCGAGCACGACTGCTACTTCTCGGCTGCCCACGCCTCCAAGGATTCGGGCATCGCCCTGGCCCTGTCGCGCCAGGCCGGCCTCAACCTGCCCCTGGCCCGCGCCTCCAAGGCCCAGTTCGACCGTATGATCGCCATCGGCAAGGGCGGACTCGACAAGTCGGGGGTCGCTGAATTGACCTTTCCCGGGCGTTCGGGTGCAAAGAAGAAGGCCAAGAAATAATCTCTTTCAGCACCCCAGCCAAAGGCGGCGTTCCCATCGGGGGACGCCGCCCTATTTATACCCGCCCGTGTCGGATGTCCACCATCCTCAGCGTCAACTCGTACTGCAGGGGCTCCCCCTTGAAAAAGCGCTCAAACTCCCCGGCCATAGTCGAGAAGTAGCGCGAAAAGGCGTGAGGGGCGCACCAGGCGATGTGCGGAGTAGCGAAAACATTGGGCAGCCGGCGCAGCACGCTGTCGGCGGGCAGGGGTTCGGGGTCGAAGACATCCAGGCCGGCCACCAACTCCCCGGCCTCAAGTCTTTTGATCAGCGCCCCTTGGTCCAGCACCTTGCCGCGCGAGCAGTTGATCAGGATGCCCCCCCGGCGCAGCAGTCCCAGTTCGCGCGCCCCGATCATGCCCTCGGTCTTGGGTGTGTGCGGCACCTGCACTACCAAGATTTCGGCGTGGCCGATCACCTCGTCCAACTCCCCACACACAATGCCCAGCCGCGCCGCCACCTCGGCGGGCAGGTAAGGATCACAAACCCTGAGATCGACGCGGAAGGGCCCCAGCAGCTCGATCAGCCGCTGCCCCACGTGACCGCAGCCCAATAAGCCCACCCGCTTGCCGGTCAGTTCTCCGTTGACCCCCTCCTCGTTCTGGGTGCTGGCCCAGGTTTCGCTGCCGGCCATCATCTGTCTGAACACCGTCCCGGCGTTGCGCAGGCAGAGAATCATCAGCGCCAGGTCCCATTCGGCCACGGGCTGGGAGGAGGCGATATTGTCGGTATCCACCACCTTGATCCCCCGCCCTGCCGCAGCTGGTAGATCTATGCCGCGGCCAAAGCGGTCCCCGCGGATACCCACCAGGCGCAGCTGAGGGGCGTTTTCCAGCACCCGGCGCGTCAGCTCGGGCAGCAGACCGCCCATACGAATCAGCCCCTGCACCCCCCCCTGGAGGGCGGCTATCAACTGATCTTCCGAGAGTGATTCCCGGGTGGAGGGCCGCAACGGCTCGACGACCTGGCTCAACCGCTCCCAGTCGGCTGGGTCCACCCAGTTGGGACAGTCGATCAGTACTTTTGGTTTCATCGCTCGATCTCCTCATCTAAAGCAACCCGGCCGGTGCCGATGCCGGTACTGGGCTGCATCGCCTTCCAGATCCAGCAGGCTACCACCACAAAGAGGACCGTGGTGACGAAAAACGCGGTCCTGAATCCCCAATGGGCCCCCACGTACCCCCCCATCACCGGCCCGAGCGACCAGCCCAGGGAACTGGCGCTGGACATCACCCCGTACGCCTTGCCTCGGTCGGACTCAGGCACCACCCTGGCGATCAGGGTGTTGGCCACCGGCCGGATGGCCCCGGTGGCCAGGCCACTGCACACCATCAGCACCGCCAGCATGGCCACTGAGGTGGACAAGCCCTGGGCCAGGTAGAAAACCGCCGAGGCCAACAACCCCCACACCAAGGTCTGCTTAGCGCCCCAGTGCTCGCACCAACGGCTCGACAATACCGAGGAGAGCGCACCCACCAGGCCACCGACAGAAAAGATCAGACCGGCCAGGGACAATACGTCGTCGGTGTGGGCCAACTCCTGTATGAAAAGCGGCACCACCGGCATGATGAAGCCGAAGATAAACTGGATGAGGGTCAGGCTGACCAGCATGATGAAGAAAGGCTGGATCTCCAGCAAGCGCCAGGCGTCCTTCCACACCGAGCTGGGCGCCCCGATTTTAGGCTGGCGCTGGAAGTCCTCCTTCACCCAGAGCTGCACCGCGATGCCGGCCAGCACGACCAGCAGGCCGGCGACGATCAGGCAGGGATGGTAGCCAAAGCGGTCGATGAAGGGACCACCGATCAGCGGTCCCACCGAGGCACCCAGCATAAAGGCCCCCTGCATCAGCCCCAGGGCAAAACTCAGGTGCGGCGAGGGGGTAGTGGTAGAGACCAGGGTCATGCAGGCGGTCACGGTGCCGGCCAGGGTGCCCTGGAGAATGCGGACGACCAGCAACTGCTCCACGCTGGTGACATAGGCCATGGCGATGACGGTGAGGCCGCCGCCGATCATCGAGCGCACCACCATGGGTTTGCGCCCCAGCCGGTCGGCCAGCGCCCCCCAGAAGGGCGAGGAAATGGCCATGGCCAGCCCGGCGGCCGTGCCCATGTGGCCGGCCCAGATCAGAGTCTCGCCCAGATCTTTGACCTCAAATTCTTGGATATAGTACGGCAGGAAGGGCTGGATGGCGTGGAAGCCGATGATGGCCATCAGTTCGGCGACCCACAGGGTGTAGAAATTGCGCTTCCAGGATATCTGCATGCAGGGATGGGCTGGTTGGGTTGACCAAATATCGCTCTTGGCCCGACTTTCCTCAATCCCCAGGCGCTGCGCCCGCCTCGCGATGGCCTGCTCCCGGCCACCGCGAGAGCGAACTTTTTACAGCACCAACTGATCCGCCGGCTCGTAGGCGCTGGTGCGCGGATTCCACTCCTTGCCGCAGATCTGGCTCATCACCACCCACTCGCCTGGGCTCAGGTTGCCCTGGTGGTGGTAGAGGAAACGCTGCAGCCCCGCTTCGCCGGCCGACTCCAAAAGCATGCGCAGATCGCGGGCCGACATAGGATCTCCGTCGTGGGGGAAACGCCCGGTGTCGAGCCAGGGCACCAGCCGGGTGGGATCGTCCACCGCCGCCAGTGCCCGCCGGGTCTCCAGGGTCACCACCTGCTGGAAGAACTCGGGGCTCAGGGCGCTCTCGAAATCCACCCGCTTGTCCACCCCAGGCAACTCGATGCCGAAAAACGCCTCCACCACCCCCAGGGCGTCGGCGTCGCTCAGGCCCGGATTCCACTCGCACAGGGTCTCTACCCAGCGGTACACCGTGCCGACGAAGCCGTCGAAGCCGCGGTGGAAGAAATAGTGTTTGGGGTGCAGGTAGTCCATGAAGCCCCCCAGCGCGCCCAGGTCCATGCCCGTCAGCGGGGCAAATGCCGCCGAGCGCGGGCCGATGCTCAGCTTGATGGGGCGGCTGGTGTGGGTATCGATGGTCTGACGCAGCCGGCGCAGATAGGTGGTCATCGACTCGGCCCTGAAGCGCATCCAGGCCAACATGTCGGGATCGGCGCCCAGCATGTGGAACCCCCCCAGCAAGCCACCGCCCCGGTGCAGGCGCACCTGCCGGGCATCGAGGTGGTGCAGGCGGGTGAAGAGCCGGTCCTTGGCCGCCACCAGGGCTTGGTAGTCGTACCCTAGTTCGGCACAGACGGGGGCCACCGCCTCGGGTAGGTCATTAAAGAAATAGGAGCGGTAGTTCATGTGGTGCGCGGCGATCTCGTAACCCCATTCGGGCCCGTCCATCACCGCCCCCTGGGCCATGGGGTAATGCTCGATGGTGTCGATCATACGCGCCGCCCGCGCCCGCAGGCTGTGTTCGTCCTGCAGATAGTAACCCTTGCCGCCGGGGCCGGCGCCGGTGTCGGCGTACATGATCGACACCGCAAAGCCGTGGTCTTTGGCTGACTGCAGCGTCTTCTCGAAGAGGGCCCGCTGGTCGGGCAACCGGTGTTCCGGAGGCGCCGGGGCCTCCACGTTCAGACGTCGGTACACCTCCGGGTTGGGGTCGAAGGTGACCGTGGGCGATTCGGCCACCTTGAGGGTCTGAGCCCCCTGCGACAGTTTGTTGGTGCCGAATACCGGCGGCCCGAAAACCACACCCACCACCCCGCCCTCGGCCCAGGCGTCGAAGATGACCTCGTGGTTGTTCATCACCGACTCCAGGTCGCGCATCACATCCATCCACAACTTCATGACATTTTCCCCTCGTAGAGTGGTTTAGACAAAGGAACCGCCCAGCGGCTGGCTGCTGACCACCCCGGTGAAATAGTCGATGACCAACCAGAAGCCGGCGACAAAGATCTGGCCCAGGAAGAAGGGCCTGGTGCTGCGGTACAGGCCTGGCCCCCGTATTTCAGCACCACCGCCTTGATGCACCAGGCCACGAAGATACTGAACCAGACGTAGTCCATGATATCGAAGCCACTGGTGGCAAAACCGAGCGGATGCAGGGGCCACCAGATGAAACGGGCCCTGGCGTAGGCCAAGAACCCCATGATCAACGCCCCGATGGCGGTGAAGAGCCACCCAGAAACACTGGCGGCGCTGGGGTTGGCCAGAATGGTGGCCATGTACTTGCCGGCGTTCGTCGGCTCGCCCACGAACCAGAAGACGTGTAAGTTGCCCCCC
>SICG01000041.1 GCA_009691525.1 Candidatus Latescibacterota bacterium
CGAAGCTGCGGCCCGCCAGGCCCTGGAGCGCAAGACCAGCCTGAACCAGCAGATCGACGAACTGAGCCAGGCCCTCGCAGAGAGTAGGCAGGTCACTGCCCGCCTGCGCGGAGAACTAGATCAACTGCGCACCTCGCTGCGCCAGGCCCAGGCCAGGCAGGGGGCGCTGATCGCCCGCTACCAGAGCGCCAAGTTGCAGCGCCGCTGGGGCGAGGGAAGTGGGGTGGACCTGCAGCGCATGGAGCAGCGGCTCAAGGAAGGCCCCCAGGCTTTTGGGGAGTTGGAACAGCGCGTCGAGGTTGCCGAGGCCGAAGCCCAGCTGCGCCGCGAGTTGGCCGGCGAAACCGCGCTGGAAACGCAGGCGCGGGCCCAGGAAAACCGGGCGAGGGTCGAAGAAGAGCTGCAGGCCCTGCGCCGCAAGCTGAACAAGGTCTGAGCGGAGGACGGCCATGATCGGCAAACGTATAGAAGCTGTTTCACAACCCCTTCTTGGCTTCGCCGGGCTGCAAGCGGCGTGGATCGGCGTTGCCCTCATTCGGCGTATTTTTGGGTCAATACGCCTGCTTCGGGCGCCTTGCCCACGCCACTTTCGCTCGGGCTCGGGCCGACAGACCGCGTTATGAAACAGCTTCTTGGCGCCATCCTGCTGGTGGCCGGCATCCTGCTGGCCCTGCCTCTGGCCTGGTTGGCGACCTCCTGGCTCTTGGCCTCGCTGTGGACCTTGGGCAAGCTGCTGTGCGGTGCGCTGCTGATCTGGTGCGGCTGGCAGTGGCTCAACAGCCGGGGCGCGTCGACCAAAGGGTATTCGGGATAACCCACATCCTGGCCGGCCGCGCCGGCCATAAAAAACGATATGCTCGCCTCGCTGCTGTGGACTCTATGCGGCGCCCTAGCGGCGCTGGTCGCCGCTTTCCGGGTGCAATTGGCCCTGCTCCCCTGGGATCCCTTCTCGGGGTGGGGCGCCCTGGTTGTCGGGCTGGTGGTGGGGGCCTTGGCCCTGGTGCTGGTCTTTATCACCGGGGTGTGGAAAGGTTCCTTGCTGGGCACCTGCCTGCTGGCGGCGGTCTTCCTACTGGGTGTCCTGGGGCTGGGCTACCAGGGCCTTGGCCATCCGCCCAACGGCGCCCCGGCAGATGCAGGGGCTTATGCCGAGTGGTCCCAGCTCCACCCGGCGCTGCGATTGGCGGTGTGGCTGGCAAAGCTGAGCAGCGAGGAACCTGGCCTGGCCGGGATCGCCACGGGCGCCGACCCTGGCTGTGCCGCGCTGCATGGCCGCCAACAGGATGGCTACGCTGCCGCAGTGGATCTGCGCCTGGCCCCGGCCGGCCCGGTGCGCGCCTGGTTGCGCCAGGGGTTTTTTGTGTTGACCGGCTTCGAATTGCAGCAGTATCCCGCCTGCCTCCACCTCGCTCTACCCCTCTATTGACAGGCCCCTGACAGCCCCTTAGTCTATGGGCGATTTACCCAATAGAAAGGGACAGCGATGATCGGTTTATCCTACCACGCCGGCGGTATGAAGGATCTGCCCCTCAGGCAGGTGGTGGAGATTCTCTCCCAAACCGGGTACGACGCCATTGAGATGATGTGCGGGCCCGAGGCCCATATCCGCTCCGGCGAAGTCAGCGAGGGCTTGCTCAAAGAGGTGAAGACCCTGGTCAGCGACCACGGCCTCAAGGTGGCGGTGATCAATCCCTTTGCCGGCCCGGGCCTGTACCAGTTGGCCCTCGAAGACCCCCCGAAGGCGGTGGATCACTACGCCCTGCTCCAGGACGTGGCCCTGGCCCTGGGGGCGGGGGGGGTGAATTTCCTCACCGGGTACGGGGGTGACAAAGGCGACCCCTTTGCCTGGAAGCTGCTGGTCGAGGTGCTCAAACCCATCTGCCGGCGGGCTGAGGGGCTGGGCCTCACCATGAACATCCACAACCACGAGGCCACCACCATCGACTCCTCCGAAAAGGTGCCCTTGCTCATCGGGCACGTGGGCTCCCCCAGCCTGCGCCTGCTGATGGATATCACCAACTTTTACCATCTGGGCTCGGATATCGCCGAGGTCACCCGCCGGCTGGTGCCGCTCACGGTCCACTGCCACGTCAAGGGGGTCAAGGGCATGTACCCCTACAGCACCTTCCTGATCCCCGGCGAGGAAGAGGACGAGCTGGACTTTGGCGCCTTTGCCGCGGCTCTGGGCGAGGCCGGGTACCAGCGCTATATCTCGGTGGAGACCTTCCCGCACATGCGCATGGAAAAAGCCAGCATCGCCTTTGGCATGATGTCCACCATCCTGCGCCAGCTGGGCCTGCGGCCCTGAGCGGATGACCAGCGCCATTGTGCTGGTCAGCGGCGGTCTAGACAGCTGCGTGGCCGCCGCCATCGCCGCCGGCCAGGGCGAGGTGGCCTTTCTCCATCTCAATTACCGCCAGCGCACGGAGCGCCGAGAACTGGAGGCTTTCGCCGCCATCGCCGATCATTACCAGGTGGAGCGCCGGCTGGTGGTCGACGTGTCTTTCCTGCAAGAAATCGGTGGCAGCAGCCTGATCGACACGGCCCTGCCGGTGCCCGAAGAGGAAAGCGCGGGGGTGCCCAGCACCTATGTGCCCTTCCGCAACGCCAATCTGCTGGGCATCGCCGTGGCCTGGGCCGAAGTGCTGGGGGCCCGGCAGGTGTACATCGGCGCCCACGAGGAAGAGAGCCAGTACCCCGACTGTCGGGCCAGTTTCTTCGCCGCGTACAACCAGATGGTCGCCGAGGGCACCCACCCAGATGCAGGCATCCGGGTGGAAACCCCACTGATTGCGCTTGACAAGGGCGCCATCGTGCGGCGGGGCTTGGAGCTGGGCGCGCCTCTGCATCTGACCTGGTCCTGCTACCAACGCGAGGACCAGGCCTGCGGCCGCTGCCACAGCTGCCGGCTGCGCTTGCAAGGCTTCGCCCGAGCTGGCCTGCCAGACCCCATACCCTATTGCTGAAGAGGAGTGCGCGACATGCTGGTCGGATATGTCAGTGACGAACGGTACCTGGCCCTGCCCGAGGTGTTGCTCGAATTCGAGCGCGAGGGTCTATCCATCGGAGCCCGCTCGCGGGCCAGCGGCGCGGTGTACGCCGCAGTGGAGCCCGGTCCGTACAAGGTGACCCTCTATAAGGAAGGCTACGGCCCCAAAAGCGTGCAGATGGTGGTTTCGCCGGAGCAGCCCCATCAGTTCCGCCTGCTCTCCCACGCCCTGTTGGGATACGCCTGGCCCCGCTGTGTGCTCTCGGGCGAGCGCTCCGAGTTCCGCGTTCACTCTAACGAGCCCTACAAGCTGGAGCTGTGGCGGTACGGCCAGCGCAAGGAACTTATCCGGCCCCTGGGCTGGTTCGACGAACACGGCCCCAAGGCCACTATGCAGATCACCCCGGACGGCGATTATACTCAGAGCGGAGTGCAGTGGAACAAGTTTGGCTACGCCAACCCCCATCACAAGCAGTACGCCGAAGCCCCGGCCCGCTCCGGGCTCTACTATTTTCACGCCCGCACCGAGTCGGGCCGTTTCTTCTCCTTCCCCTGGGTGGTGGCCCCTGCCCGCCCCGCTGCCCGCATCGCGGTGCTGGCCTCGGACATGAACTGGAACGCGTACAACAATTTCGGCGGGCGCAGCAACTATATCAGCCCCGACCGGCTGCCCCCCCGACCCACGGTCAACGCCCGTCTGGAGCTGGACCGCTATACTGATCCAAACTTCCTCAACTACAAGAGCGAGGACTACGCCCCCCTCAGCTTCGAGCGACCCGAGCCGCTCAACCACATCCCTTTTGAAGTCCAGCTCGACGACCCCATCGAAGGCCGCGCCGCCTGCCACGTGGCGCCCACCGAATGGCGGCTGCTGGGCTGGCTGGAGCGCCAGGGCTTTGCCTACGACCTCTATTCTGAGACCCAGCTGCACTTTGGTGCCCTAGATCTGGACGCGTACCAAGTGCTGATCCTGGGGCCCCACCCGGAATACTGGTCTTCGGACATGTACTATGCGGTCAAGCAATGGGTCCAGCAGCGGGGCGGCAAATTGATGTATATGGGCGGCAATGGCCTCAACTGCGCGGTGGAGTTCCTCGACCGGCACACCATGAAGGTGCGCAACGGCGACGCCAGACAGCTGCGGGCCAAGCGGGTGGAGAGCCGTTTCCACTACTACCACGAGTCGGAGGCCAATCTGCTGGGGGTGGTCTACACCGATGCCGGGGTGATGACTGCGGCTCCTTATCAGGTGGTGGACGAGCGGCACTGGATCATGGCCGGAGCCGGGCTGAAGACCGGCCAGCTTTTCGGGCAGCGCAGCCAACACATGCGTATCCCCGGCGGGGCGTCTGGCCACGAGACCGACAAGGTCTCCCCTTCCTCCCCGGCCAACGTGCAGGTGGTGGCCCGCGGCCTCAATCCGGATCAGGGCGGTGCCGAGATGGCCTACTACACCGCCCCCGGCGGTGGGGCGGTCTTCTCCACGGGTTCCATCTGCTACATCAGTTCGCTCTTAGTCGATGACGCCATCTCGCGCCTCACTGCCAATGTTCTGGCCCGTTTCGCCGAATAATAGCCCTTGCCCGGACTGCAAAAACCGCTAACTTTATAACGTTCAGCCCGGCGCATTACTTACAGACGAAATCGATGTCCACCAAGCCGCGCAAGAAATTCGAGACCTTTGTCAACCCCAACCCGGAACGGGACTACACCATCCAGATGGAATGCCCGGAGTTTACCTCGGTGTGCCCCAAGACCGGGCAGCCCGACTTCGGCATCATCCGCATTTCCTACATTCCCGACCGCAAGTGCCTGGAATTAAAAGCCCTAAAGCTCTACCTGTGGTCCTACCGCCAGGAGGGCATCTTTTACGAAGCAGCAACCAACAAAATCCTGGACGACCTGGTGCAGGCCTGCGCCCCGCGGCAGATGACCGTGACCGGTGATTTCAACGTGCGGGGCGGTATCCGCACGGTCGTGATTGCCGCGTATTCTCAGGGGGCCTAGGCTGCCTGTCGTCCGCACCTCTTGTGGAGAAGAACAATGAGTGATATGAACGAGCCCGGCGACCTGGCCGATGAGGAGTACGAAGAAGGCGAAGACGCAGGAGAAGGAAACGGAGACGGAGAAGAGGGCCAGGCGGGCGAGGGGGCTAACGAACAGTCCGGAGCCCAGGGCGGTCATCCCAAGACCTGGTACCCCTACATCACCAAGACCCAGTTCGAGAAGTTCATCAGCCGGCTCCAGGCCAAGGTGCCAGAGCAGGTGGACCGCGACTACGTGCGGGCCATCATCCGCACCCCCTCGATGATCTACCGCTTTCTGCGCGGCATCGAGGCCATGCGCCTGATCGACCGGGACCACCGGCCCACCGAGCGCCTGCGCTCCCTGATCGTGCCCGAGACCCGCAGGCAGGCGGTGGGGGATGTGATCAAGGATCTGTATCCCGAATTGCACAAGCAGTGGGAAGAGAAGCGCGAATTGCCCGACCACGAGGTGACGGCCTTTTTCCGCCGCAAGACCGGCATGGGCAATGACTCTGCCACCAAGATGCGGATGTTCTTCAAGTTCCTGATGGCCGAGTCCGATATGGAAAGCGGCGGCGTCACTGCGGAGGCGGCCAGGCCGGCAGCGGTACGCGCGGCACCCGCGGCCCCGGTGGTTGCAGCACCCCCACCCAGGCACACCCCCGAGCCGGAGCCACAGCGGCGGGGCGGTGAGCGGCCCGCTCCTGTCGAACGCACCGAACGCGGATCGGCTCCCGACCGCGACCGGGGCGGTGAGCGGCCCGCTCCCGTCGAACGCACCGAGCGCGGAACGGCTCCTGACCGCGATCGCGACCGCGACCGGAGCAATGCCAGTGATCGCGACCGTGGCGGCGCCAACGACCGCGACCGGGGTGGGGCCAGTGACCGCGACCGGGCTCCGGCAGCCGATACCCAGCCCTACAGCAACCGCCCCCTCTCCGAGCCGCAGCGCGCCTATCTGGAGACCTTGCAGGGCGTGCTCAACATCAACATCGATGGCGACTGGGACGAGGACATGATCCGCCTGGTCTTCGACCGCCTCGAGCGGCTTTATGACCGGGTGCGGCGCGGCTGATTTCTGAACCATTGCTTTTGGGAAACAGGAGTGGCCTGCGGGCAGCTCCTGTTTTTTTTAGTTTAGACGCCGACATCCCACAGGAGGTAGTTATGGATCCATTCGACGGACTCGGCATGAATCTGGGCAATCTCTCGCGTTTGTCGGACTCCGTGACGCGTTCGCTCAGCCCGGAGAATTTCAGCGGCGAAAAAGGACAGGCCGGCATGGCAGCCGAAGGCACAGGGCAGCACCGTGCTCGGGACCTGGGTGTGGGCTGGAAGGTGAGTCCTTCGGTGCGCATCCGAGCCGGTGAGGTGTTTACCGTTGCCGATATCCAGGGATCGGGAGCCATCCAGCATATCTGGATGACCCCAACGGGCAATTGGCGGTACACCGTGCTGCGCGTCTACTGGGATGACCAGGCACGGCCCTCGGTGGAGGTGCCGCTGGGCGACTTCTTCTGCTGCGGCTGGGGCACCGAGGACGGCCGCAACCACAAAGGAGCGAATTTTCGGCAGTTGTCCTCGCTGCCGGTGTGTGTCAATCCGGGCAGCGCCTTCAATTGCTACTGGGAGATGCCCTTCAGAAAACGCTGCCGCATCACGGTTGAGAACCTCCAGCCCCGCGATGCCAACAACGCCGAGACCGGGGCGATGACCTTGTACTACCAGGTCGACTACACCCTCACCGCAGTGCCTGACGACTGCGCCTACTTCCACGCCCAGTGGCGGCGCTCCAATCCGCTGCCCTACCAGACGGTGCACACCTTGCTCGACGGGGTGAAAGGTCAGGGGCAGTACGTGGGCACCTATATGGCCTGGGGGGTCAACAACAACGGCTGGTGGGGCGAGGGCGAGATCAAGTTCTTCATGGACGGGGATAAAGAGTTTCCCACCATCTGCGGCACGGGCACCGAGGACTACTTCTGCGGTTCCTACAACTTTGACGTGGGGAAGGAAAACGGCGGGTACCGCGAGTTCTGCACGCCCTATGCCGGGCTCTTCCAGGTGCTGCGCCCGGACGGGCTGTACCAGTCGCAGACCCGCTTCAGCCTGTACCGCTGGCATATCATGGACCCGGTGCGCTTCGAGGAAGATCTCAAGATTACCATTCAGGCCCTGGGCTGGCGCAGCGGCGGGCGCTACCTGCCCCTGCAAGACGACATCGCCTCCACCGTCTTCTGGTACCAGACCTTGCCCACGGCGCCTTTCCCGGCGCTGCCCGACCGCGATGGGCTGGAAGTGATCTAAGCCAAAGGAGAACCGCGCCATGCCCAAGGTACTGCTGCTCGGGGATTCGATTCGTATGAGTTACCAGCCCCACGTCGCCCGCCTGCTCGAAAGCGAGGCGGAGGTAGTGGGGCCGGCGGACAACTGCCAGTACAGTCTCTTCACCCAAACCATGCTGGACCGCTGGCTGCACGAACTGGGCCAGCCCGAGGTGGTTCACTGGAACAACGGGCTGCACGACTGCGGGCACAATCCCAATCGCAGCCCGATCCAGCTGCCGCTCTCCATGTACCTGGGCAACCTCGCCCTGATCCTGAAACGCCTGCGGGCCGCCACCCCGCAGGTGGTGTGGGCGACTACCACCCCGGCGCATCCCCAGCGCCCTTTCCGCGATACCGAGTGGTCCTGGCGCAACGAGGAGATCGCCCAGTACAACGCCGCGGCGCTGACACTGATGCGCGAAGAGGGTGTGCCAGTGAACGACCTGCACCGCTGCGTGTGGGAGAACCTGGACGCGTACCTGAGCGCCGACCAGCTGCATCTTTCGGAGGTCGGGCAGCAGGTCTGCGCCCGGACGGTGGTTGACGCGGTGTCGGCGTACCTGTAGGGGGAGTCAACCGCGCATAAACAGTAAACCCCTCGCCACCTTGAGTGGCGAGGGGTTTTTTCGTCGAATCAGCTAGGCGCTTCCGACGCTACTCAGTCCAGACGCCCATTTCCGCGAACTTGGCCACCCGCTGGCGCACCAGTTCCTCCGGGGAGAGGGGGCGCAGTTCGGCCAGCACCTCGAGCAGTTGCCGCTTGAGGCTGGCGGCAGCTTCGTCGTAATTGCGGTGGGCCCCGCCAAAGGGCTCGGGCACGATGCGGTCGATGATGCCGGCCTGTTGCAGGTCAAGGGCGGTGAGTTTGAGGGCCTGGGCGGCCTCTTCCTTGCGGTCGCGGGTCTTGAAGAGGATGGTGGAGCAGCTCTCCGGGGCGATCACCGAGTACCAGGCATTCTCCATCATCAAAATCCGGTCGCCCACCGCCGCGCCCAGGGCCCCGCCGCTGGCGCCCTGGCCGAGGATAACCACGGCGATGGGCACCGGCAAGTGCGACATCTCAAAGAGGTTGCGGGCGATGGCTTCGGCCTGGCCGCGCTGCTCGGCCTCGATGCCGGGGTACGCGCCCGAGGTATCCACCAGGCTGAGGACGGGCAGCGAAAACTTGGCGGCCATTTTCATCAGGCGCAGGATCTTGCGGTAACCCTCGGGATGGGGCATGCCGAAATTGCGCGCCTGGCGCTCCTCCACCTTGCGGCCGCTCTGCATGCCGACCACCATCAGCGCCTCACCATCCAGACGGGCTGGGCCGCCCACCACCGCCTGGTCGTCGCCGAAGAGTCGGTCGCCGTGCAACTCGGTGAAGTCGGTGAGCATGCGCCCGATATAGTCGAGGGCATAGGGGCGCTGCGGGTGGCGCGAGATCTGCACCTGCTCCCAGGGGGTGAGGTTGCTGTAGGTCTCCTGGGATAATTTTTCGAGCTTGGCCTCCAGGGCGCGCAGCTCCTGGCTCAGGTCCAGGCCGCTGTCGGTCGCCTGGCCGCGCATCTCCTCGATGCGTTTTTCCAGTTCGACCAGGGGGCGCTCGAAGTCGATGTAGAATCCCTTGCCGCTGTTCATGGCACAACCTCTCTGGTTAAGACCTCAGGTGCGCAGACGGCCCAGGGCTTCGGCGATCCGGTCCATGGCTCGCTCGATGTTCTGCATAGAAGTGGCATAGGACAGGCGGATGTGCGGGTGGGTGCCGAAGCCGGCGCCGGGCACGCAGGCCACCTTGGCTTCTTCGAGCAGGTAGGCGCACAACTCCACCGAGTCGGCCAGGACACGCTCGCCGGCGCGGCGGCCAAAATAGCTGGACACATCCGGATAAGCGTAGAAGGCCCCCTGGGGCAGGGTGCAGCGCACCCCCTCAAGGGCGTTGAGCCGGTCTACCATGTAGCGGCGGCGGGCATCGAACTCCACCCGCATCTGAGCCACCACTTCCTGGGGACCGTCGAGGGCAGCCACTGCCGCCTTCTGCGAGATGGAGGAGGGATGGGAGACCTCCTGGCCCTGAACCTTGTCCATGCCGGCGATGATCTCTTTAGAGGCAGCGGCGTAGCCGATGCGCCAGCCGGTCATCGCATAAGTCTTCGAGACGCCGTTGACGACGATGGTCAACTGGCGGATTTCCTCGCCGAGAGTGGAGATGGAGCAGTGTTTGGTGTCGCCGTAGATCAGTTGCTCGTAGATCTCATCGCTGAGGACGTGCACTTGGTGCTTCACCGCCACCGCAGCCAGGGCCTCCAGTTCGGCGCGGGTGTACACCGCGCCGCTGGGATTGGAGGGGCTGTTGAGGATGAGCATCTTGGTGTGTGGGGTGATGGCGCGCTCGAACTCTTCGGCTGTCATCTTGAGGTTGTTCTCGGCGCGGGTCTCGACGATCACCGGGTCAGCGCCCATCAGTTTGGGCTGCTCGCTGAAGGTGACCCAGTAGGGGGTGGGGATGAGCACTTCGTCACCCGGATCGAGCAGGGCGGCAGAGGCCAGGAAGAGGGTGTGTTTGGCCCCGTTGTTGACGATCACCTGGTCGAGGCCGTAGTCGAGGCCGCTGTCCCTTTTGATCTTGCGGCAGATGGCCTCCTTCAGTTCGATGATCCCCGATCCGGGGACAGTGTACTTGGTGAAGCCCTCCTGGATGGCGCGGATGGCCGCGTCCTTGATGTGCTGGGGGGTGTCGAAGTCGGGCTCGCCGGCCGAGAGCGAGATCACGTCGATGCCCTGGCGTTTCATCGCCGCGGCCTTGGCCGAGATGGCCATGGTCACCGAGGACTGCATGCGCTGGACGTTCTTGGACAGTTTCATCGAGAGCCTTTCAGGTGGTGTATTCGGCGTTGATCCGCACGTACTCGTAGCTCAGGTCGCAGGTGTAGATCTCAGCGGCGGCCCGGCCCTGTTGCAGATCGATGTGGATGGGGATGTCTTTTTCGCGCATTGCGGCGATCAATCTTTCCTTGTCGAAATCCCGGCCCGAGCCGCCCCCGTAGATAGGGGTGCCGCACAGGGAGACCTGGACCTTGGCCGGGTCGATGTCGGCCCCCGAGTAGCCCACGGCGCAGAGGATGCGGCCCCAGTTGGGGTCGCAGCCGAAGATCGCGGTCTTGACCAGGCTGGAGTTGGCCACTGCCAGGCCCACCTTGCGGGCTTCCTCCTCGCTGTGGGCGTTCTGCACCTGGATGGCCACCAGCTTGGTGGCCCCCTCCCCGTCGCGGGCGATCTGGCGGGCTAGCTGGCGGCAGACCTCTTCGAGGCCGGCGTAAAACTCGTCGGCAGCCGCGCCCGCCTTGTCGATGAGTGGGGCACCGGCAGCGCCGTTGGCCAGGACGATGAGGGTGTCGTTGGTGCTCATGTCCCCGTCGACGGTGACGCAGTTGAAAGAGCGTTTAGTGGCCTGGCTCAGCAACTCGCGCAGCAGGCCGGGGGCCACAGCCGCGTCGGTGGTCACCACCGCCAGCATGGTGGCCATGTTGGGGGCGATCATGCCGGCCCCCTTGGCCATGCCGCCCAAGCGCAGGCCCGAGGCGGTTTCCACCGCGTAGGTTTTGGACACAGTGTCGGTGGTCATGATGGCCTGGGCTGCGTCCGCTCCACCTGTTGCCAGGAGGAGGGCGGCAGCGGTGGGAATGCCTTTTTCGATGACCTCGATGGGCAGCTGCACCCCGATCACCCCGGTGGAGCAGACCAGCACTTCGTCGGCCTGCAGTTGGAGGGCGGCGGCGGTCTGCCGGCACATGCGGCGGGCGTTCTCCAGCCCCAGGGTTCCGGTGCAGGCATTGGCGTTGCCGCTGTTGATCACCACGGCGCGGGCCTTGCCGTCCTGCAAATGTTCGCGGTCGACCTGGATGGTGGCGGCCTGCACCTTGTTGGTGGTGTAGACTGCTGCGGCGCTGGCTGGTTGTTCGGAATAGACCAGGGCCAGGTCCTTCTTGGTGGAACCGGGTTTGACGCCGACATGGATGCCGGCGGCCTTGAAGCCCTTTGGCGAAGTGGTACTGCCCTGCTCGATGATCTTCATGCGCCTTGCTCCTTTGCAATAATTATTCGTTAAAGTGAATAATTATCAATTTAGGGCGCACCCTTATCGATGTCAAGAAGGAAAGTCGGTCCGGAAGTGCCCTTCCGGTGTTTCCCCAGGCGCGTCCCGCCGCACCCCAACGTATGGGGTGCGGCGCAAAAAGCGCTGCCCTCCCCCAAGACTCTTCCCCCGCAACGCCCCATACGTTGGGGCGTTGCGCCCTCGCGCGCTTCGCTCCGCTACCCGGCCACACCACCACGCGGACTTCCCTTCCCAGCCACTCCCCGGGAAACACCTCCAGGGCTCTCCCGGCCCTCCATTTTCTCCAACCCTTGGGACTATCTCCCCGCCGCTTGGGAGGGGGTGGCCTGATTCTGCGCCGCTTCGCGCATCAGCTTGAAGTGCAGGCTGTCGGCCAGGGCGATCCAGCTGGCTTCGATGATGTTCTCGGAAACACCCACCGTGCCCCAGGAATCGCGGCCATCGGAGGATTCGATGAGCACCCGCACCCGGGCCGCGGTGCCGTCGCTGCTGGAGAGCACGCGCACCTTGTAATCCTCCAGGTGGACCTGGCGGATGCAGGGGAAGAGCTGCTCCAGGGCTTTGCGCAGGGCCTTGTCCAGGGCGTTGACCGGGCCGTCGCCCTCGGCCACGGTGTGGTGGACCTCGCCGCCGGACTCGACCTTGAGGATGGCTTCGGTCCCCTCTACACCTTCTCCGGTGGGGCTGTGGGTGATGGTGCGGAAGTTCACCAGCTTGAACAGGTCCTGGTAGGTGCCCATGGCCCGGCGGGCCAGCAGTTCAAAAGAGCCCTCGGCGGCTTCGAATTGGTACCCTTCGTGCTCCAGGCGTTTGACCTCGGCCAGCACCTTTTGGGCTAGGGGGTCGCGTTTGTTCAGGCCGGGGCAGACCTGGGCCAGTTTGCTGGCGATGGTGCTGCTGCCCGACTGGTCCGAGACCAAAAAGCGCCGCTCGTTGCCCACGGCCTCGGGGTCGCAGTGCTCGTAGCAGAGCGGGTTCTTGATCATGGCGTCGATGTGCACCCCGCCCTTGTGGGCAAAGGCGCTCTCACCCACGTAGGGCTGGCGGTGGTCGTGGTACACGTTGGCGATTTCGCTGAGGAAACGCGAGAAATCCATCAGCTCGCGCAGTTTCTCGCGGCCGATGGTGTGTCTGCCCAGCTTTAATTCCAGGGTGGGGATGAGGGTGCAGAGGTTGGCATTGCCGCAGCGCTCGCCGTAGCCATTAAATACGCCCTGCACCTGCACTGCCCCCAACTCCACGGCCACCACGCTGTTGGCCGCGCCCATGCCGGCGTCGTTGTGGGTGTGGATGCCAAAGGGCTGGCCAGTGGCTTCCACGACCTGGCGCAGGATGTGATCCATCTCGCTGGGCAGGGTGCCGCCGTTGGTGTCGCACAACACCAGCAACCGGGCCCCGCCCTGCTGGGCGGCCTTCAGGGTTTGCAGGGCGTACTGGGGATCGGCTTTGTACCCGTCGAAGAAGTGCTCGGCGTCGTAGATCACCTCGCGGTTCTGGCCCACCAAATAGGCCACCGAGTCCTCGATGAGGTGTAGGTTCTCCTCCAGGGAGATCTTCAGCGCCGCCTCTACATGCAGGGTCCAGCTTTTGCCGAAAATGCATACACTGTTGGTCTCGGCCCGCAGCAGGGTGTTGAGGATCTCGTCCTCCCCGGGGGAGCGGTCGGCCCGGCGGGTGCTGCCAAAGGCGGTGACCCGGGCACGCAGGCCGAGTTTGGCCACCTCGCGGAAAAAGGAGAGATCTTTGGGATTGGTGGGATTTGGCCACCCGCCCTCGATGTAATGCACGCCGAGTTGGTCGAGGCGGCGGGCAATGAGCAGCTTGTCCTCCAGCGAGTAGGTGATGCCCTCGGCCTGCGCCCCGTCGCGCAGGGTGGAGTCGTAGATCTCGATGGTGTCGGACATGCTGCTCATCCCCGGATTAGGAATCGGCGACGGCCTGGGCCACCAGGTCGCCCACCTGGGAGGTGGAGTAGCCCATCTGGCCGGCGCTCATGCTCTTGAGTTTGGCGACGGTGGTGATGATGGCGGTCTCCATCTGCCGGGCAGCCTGGTGCTCGCCCAGGGTATCGAGCATCAGCTGACAGGCGCCGATGGCCGCCAGGGGGTTGATGATGTTCTGGCCGGTGTACTTGGGGGCCGAGCCGCCGATGGGCTCGAACATCGAAACGCCCTCGGGGTTGATATTGCCGCCGGCGGCGATGCCCATGCCGCCCTGGATCATGGCGCCTAGGTCGGTGATGATGTCGCCGAACATATTGTCGGTGACGATGACGTCGAACCACTCGGGATTCTTGATCATCCACATGCAGGTGGCGTCCACGTGGGCGTAGTCGCGTTTGATGTCGGCAAAGTCGCGCTCGCCCACCTCGTGGAAGGCGCGTTCCCACAGATCGAAGGCAAAGGTGAGTACGTTGGTCTTGCCGCAGAGAGTGAGCTTATTGTCCTTGTTGCGCCGGCGGGTGTACTCAAAGGCGTAGCGCAGGCAGCGCTCTACTCCCTTGCGGGTGTTGATCGACTCCTGCACGGCGATCTCGTCGGGGGTGCCCCGCTTGAGGAAGCCGCCGGCCCCGGCGTAGAGGCCCTCGGTATTTTCGCGCACCACCACGAAGTCGATGTCTGCCGGTCCCTTGTCCTTGAGCGGGGTGTCGACGTTGGGGTAGAGTTTGACCGGGCGCAGGTTGATGTACTGGTCCAGTTCAAAGCGCAGGCGCAGCAGGATGCCCTTTTCGAGGATGCCGGGCTTGACCCCTGGATGGCCGATGGCCCCCAGGTAGATGGCGTCGAACTGGCGCAGGTCATCCACTGCCGATTCGGGCAACACCTCGCCGGTGCGCAGGTAACGCTCGCCGCCCAGGTCAAAGGGGGTGAGTTCGTATTTGAAGTTGAACTTGCGGCCGGCGGCCTCCAACACCTTGAGGCCTTCGGCGACTACTTCTGGTCCAGTCCCGTCTCCGGGGAGCACAGCGATCTTGTACACATCTTCCTCCTTGAGCGTTGATTTATAGGGCGGTGGTGAAATCGTTCAGGTAGGGCAATCCCTCCGCGGTGGCGCGGATGAGGTCGGGCCTTTCCAGCAACTGGCCCAGGGCGTCCCAGGTGCCTTTGAGAAACTGCTGGCGCGCCCCTGCAGGCAGGGCGAGGGAAGTCTCGCCGCCCTTCCAGGAGAGCAGCTGGCGTTCCACGTCGAGGCCCAGCTTTTGCAGCGGGTCGGCTTCCACCGAGTCCATCAGCCGGTCCAGGTCGGTCGCCGAGGCGGTGAAGCAGGGCAGACCCAGGGCCACGCAATTGCCGAAGAAGATCTCGGCGAAAGATTCGGCGACAAAGGCGCGGAGGCCCCAGCGCATCAGGGCCTGGGGGGCGTGCTCACGCGAGGAGCCGCAGCCAAAGTTGCGGTTGGCCAGCAGGATGGCGCTGCCCTGAAAGCGCGGCTCGTCAAAGACATGTTTGCCCTGGGCGCGGTCGTCCTCAAAGGCGTGGGCCCCCAGATTCTCGAAGGTGACGGTGCGCAGGTAGCGCGCCGGGATGATGCGGTCGGTGTCGATATCGTCGCCGCGCACGGGTACGGCGCGGCCGCCGATGTAGCTGATGATCGAATTGGTCATAGGGTGCCTTTCTCCGTATCGGTTAATCCGGTATCAGCTGGTAGGGCGGGCGTGCCGCCCGCCCCTACAACAGGCCGCGCACGTCGGCCACGGCCCCTTCGACAGCGGCGGCGGCGACCATGGCCGGGCTCATCAGCAGGGTGCGGCCCGTGGGGCTGCCCTGCCGGCCCTTGAAGTTGCGGTTGCTGGAGGAGGCGCAGAGTTGCCGGCCCAGGAGCTTGTCGGGGTTCATGGCCAGGCACATGGAGCAGCCGGCCCCGCGCCACTCAAAACCGGCGTCGGTGAAAATCTGGTGCAAGCCCTCGGCCTCGGCGGCCTGGCTCACCGCCTGCGAGCCGGGCACCACCAGGGCCTTGACCCCGGGTTTGACCCGGCGCCCGCGGGCGACCCGGGCGGCTTCGCGCAGGTCGGAGAGCCGGCCGTTGGTACAGGAGCCGATGAAGGCCACGTCGATGGGAGTGCCGGCGATCTTCTGCCCGGGCTTGAAATCCATGTACTCCAGCGCCTCCAGGATGCCGGCCCGCTCGTCCTCGGGGAAGGCATCCGGCGAGGGGATCTCCCCCTCGACGCTGAGGGTCTGGCCCGGATTGATGCCCCAGGTGAGGGTGGGCGGGATGGTGTTCCCATCCAGCTGCACCCGGTCGTCGTAGTGGGCGTCGGCGCCGGAGGCCAGCGATCGCCACCAGGCCACGGCCCGCTCAAAGGCCTCCCCCTGGGGTGCGTAGGGGCGGCCCCGCAGGTAATCGAAGGTGGTCTGGTCCGGGTTGACGTAGCCCACCCGCGCTCCGCCCTCGATGGACATGTTGCACAGCGACATGCGCTCCTCCATGCCCATGCGGTCCACCACCTCGCCGCCGAATTCGTAGGCGTAACCCACCCCGCCCGTGACCCTGAGTTTGCCGATGATGGCCAGGATCAGGTCCTTGGCGTAGACCCCCCCCGCCAGGCGGCCGCTCACCTCGATGCGCCGCACCATGGGCCGGCCCATGGTCAGGCACTGGGAGGCCAGCACGTCGCGCACCTGGGAAGTGCCGATGCCGAAGGCGATGGCGCCAAAGGCCCCGTGGGTGGAGGTGTGGCTGTCGCCGCAGGCGATGGTCATGCCCGGCTGGGTCAGGCCCAGCTCGGGGCCGATGACGTGCACGATGCCCTGGCGCTGATCGCCCAGCCCAAAGAAGGAAATGGAGAACTGGGAGGCGTTCTTCTCGATCTCGACCATCATCTCCTCGGCCATCTGGTCGGCAAAGGGCCGGCCCAGCTGGGCGGTGGGCACGATGTGGTCCACGGTAGCAAAGGTGCGCCCCGGGAACATCACCTTCAAAGCGTGGTCGCGCAGCATCCCGAAGGCCTGGGGGCTGGTGACTTCGTGCACCAGATGCAGGCCGATGAAGAGCTGGGTCTGGCCGGAAGGCAACTGACGCACGCTGTGCGCCTCCCAGACCTTGTCGAACAGATTCTTTGCCATCTGTATACTCCTTACACGGCCTGAGGGTGCTGGCGCTGGATGCCCGCCGCCACGGCCAAGCGGTTGAGCGCGTCGATGTAGGCCTTGGCGCTGGCCTCGATGATGTCGGTGGAGGCACCGCGCCCGGTGAGGGTGCGGCCCTGCTCGCTGACCTGCACGGTGACCTCACCCATGGCCTGGCTGCCGCTGGTCACCGCGCGGATGGTGTATTCCTCGACCTTGCTGGTGGTGCCGGTGGCCATGTCGATGGCCCGGTAGGCCGCGTCCACTGGCCCGTCGCCCCAGGCCGATTGCTGTACCGCCTGGCCGTCGATCATTAGCCGCACGGTGGCCGAAGGCACAGTGCCGGTGCCGCTGATGGTGTGCAGATAGTCGAGGCGGTACTTTTCGGGCACGTCGCGGATCTCGTCGCCGACGATAGCCAGCAGGTCCTCGTCGTAGATCTCGGTCTTCTTGTCGGCCACCTCCAAGAAGCGCTCGTACGCCTTGTCCACCTCTTCCTTGCTCAGGGTGTGGCCCAGCTGTTCGAGGCGGTGGCGCAGGGCGTGGCGTCCGGAGCGGGCGGTGAGCACGATCTGGGTGGACTCCACCCCCACGTCCTCGGGCGACATGATCTCGAAAGTGGAGCGCTGCTTGAGCACCCCGTCCTGGTGGATGCCCGAGCTGTGGGCGAAGGCGTTGGCCCCGACCACCGCCTTGTTGCGCGGCACCACGCAGCGCATCAGCCGGCTCACCAGCCGGCTGGTGGGGAAGAGCTCGCGGGTTTCGACGCCGCAGGCCAGGCCGAAGTATTCGCCCCTGGTCTTGATGGCCATGACGATCTCCTCCAGCGCGGCGTTGCCCGCCCTTTCGCCCAGGCCGTTGATGGTACACTCGGCCTGCCGCGCCCCGTACTTCAGGGCGGTCAGGGAGTTGGCCACGGCCAGGCCCAGGTCGTCGTGGCAGTGGATGCTGATCACCGCCTGGTTGATGTTGGGCACGTGCTCGCGCAGGTAGCGGATCAACTCGCCCAGCTGCTCGGGCACGGCGTAGCCGACAGTATCGGGGATGTTGATGGTGGTGGCTCCGGCCTCGATGGTGGCGGCCACCACCTCGCACAGGTAATCGGGATCGGTGCGGGTGGCGTCCATGGGGGAGAATTCCACGTCGGCGCAGTAAGACTTGGCCTGCTGCACCGCGCCCACCGCCATCTTGAGCACCTCGTCGCGGGTTTTGCGCAGCTGATTCTGAATATTGATGTCAGAGGTGCCGACGAAGGTGTGGATGCGGGGCCGGGAGGCACCCTGCAGGGATTCGCCAGCCCGCTCGATGTCCCGGGACACCACCCGCGCCAGGCCACATATAGTCGGCCCCTCGATTTCGTGGGCGATGCGGCGCACCGCCTCGAAGTCCTCGTTGGAGGAAGCGGGGAAACCCGCCTCGATGACATCGACCTTGAGCCGGGCCAGCTGGTGGGCAATCTCCATCTTCTCGCGCACCGTCAGCGAGGAGCCGGGAGTTTGCTCGGCGTCGCGTAGGGTGGTATCAAAAATAATGACGCGATTTTGGTCGCTCATAATTCGGGCCTCCTCGGCCGGCCGCTATTTGGCCTTTTTATCCAACCAGCTCATCATGCCGCGCAGCTTGGCGCCCACCTCTTCGATGGGATGCTCCTGGTCCTGCCGCTTGCGGGCGTTGAAGGTGGGGCGACCCACCTGGTTCTCCAGCAGCCACTCCTTGGCGAAGGTGCCGTCCTGCACCTCGGCGAGGATCTTTTTCATGGTGGCGCGGGTCTCGTCGGTGATGATGCGTTTGCCCCTGGTCAGGTCGCCGAACTCAGCGGTATCGGAGATAGAGTAGCGCATATTGGCGATGCCGCCCTCGTAGATCAGGTCGACGATCAGCTTCACCTCGTGCAGGCACTCGAAATAGGCGACCTCGGGCTGGTAGCCGGCCTCGATCAGGGTGTCGAAGCCAGCGCGGATCAACTCGGTCAAGCCGCCGCAGAGCACCGCCTGCTCGCCGAAGAGATCGGTTTCAGTTTCTTCGCGGAAGGTGGTCTCGATGACCCCGGCGCGGGTGGCGCCGATGCCCTTGGCGTAGGCCAGGCCGACCTGATGGGCCCGCCCGGTGGCGTCCTGGTACACCGCCAAGAGGCCGGGCACGCCGCCGCCTTCCTGGTAGACGCGCCGCACCAAGTGGCCCGGACCCTTGGGGGCGACCATGAACACGTCCACATCGGCGGGTGGCACCACCTGCTTGAAGTGGATGCTGAAGCCGTGGGCCACGGCGATGGCGTTGCCGGCCTGCAGATTGGGGCGGATATGCTGCTCAAATGCCTGGCGGTGGAACTCGTCGTTGATCAGGATCATGATGATGTCGGCGGCCTTGGCCGCTTGGGCCACGTCGAGCACCTTGAGGCCGGCGGCCTCGGCTTCTTTGCGGCGGGCGCTGTCCGGACGCAGCCCCACCACCACGTTCACGCCGCTTTCCTTGAGATTGAGGGAATGGGCGTGGCCCTGGCTGCCGTAGCCGATCACCGCGACGGTCTTGCCGCTGAGAAGGTCGAGGTTGGCGTCGCTGTCATAAAACATCTGCATGATGGGATCTCTCCTGTGGTTTTGAGCCTGCGCTCAGGGCATAGTTTGGTGACTACCTGTGAAAGTTCTTCAGAGGCTTCGTCCGGTTTTTCCGTGAGGTGGAGGCGAGAAAAACGAGCGAAGCCTAAATAAGCAGGAGGCTAATAAGGAGGAGCGGGAGCAGCGGGAGGGGGCGCAGCAGCCCCGAACCCCGGACCGGCGGGACCGGCGAGGAAGCAGAACTGAATGAGGAAGATTGAGGCTGCATCGGAATTATGGGCATCGAGTAAATAGTTCACGTAATATAGAGGGGGGTGCAGGAGATGTCAAGGAGGAAAAACGGGGGCGGTGGTGCCCCTCAGGAGGGACTGGCCCGCCGAAAGTGAAGGTGCGGACGAAGTGTTCGAGGGCCTGCTGGTGGCGGTTATTCCAGGGGATGGCGGCATCCCCTGGTTGATTGGCGGGGCAGGGCGGGTTTATATTGCTAATTTTCCGGCACTGGACCAACGAGGGCTGAGCGGATCCATGTCCGACACCTACGAAATTTGCACCGCGACCGACCCCCAAGCCTGGGACGAGTTCGTCTGCCAGGCGGTGGGCGGCACGGTGTTTTCCACCTGGGGGTGGCTGCAGTGCGCCCAACAGGCCACGGGCGACGCCTTCCGCTGTCTGGGGGTATACCGCAACGGCCAGCTAATGGCCGGCCTCTCTGGGATCGAAACCCAGCGTGCCGGGATGCGGCGCTTCTCCACCCCGGTGCTCACTCCGCACGGTGGGTTGCTGCTGGCCCCGGTGGTGGGCAAGGGGCCGGCCAAAGCCGAGTCTGAAGGGCAGCGGGCCGCCGAGCTGCTCATCGTCCATCTGCGGCAGGAGTACCACCACTGTGTGCTGGCCCACGCCCCGGCGGTGGGCGACATGCGGCCCTTCACCTGGGCCGGCTGGGAGGTGCGGGTGCGCTACACCTACCAAATGGGGTTGGGGGACCGGGAGGGGTTGTGGGAGCGCTTGGAGCGGCGCACCCGCACGGTCATCCGCAAGGCCGAGGGCAAGGGCTTCCGGGTGCTGCCCACCGAGGACATGGCCCTGTTCCGCCAGCAGTACGAGCGGCTCTATGCGCACCAGGGCGGCAGGCCGCCGGTGGATGCGGGCGTGGCGCAGCGTTTTGCCGAGGCGGCCTGCCGGGCGGGCCTGGCCCGGGGGCTGAAGGTGGAGTCAACCGAGGGCCAGGTAGTGGCGGTGGTGATTTTTGTTTGCGGGGCTGAGGGAAGCTACGCCTGGGTGGCCGGGGCCGATCCCGAACTCAACCACACGGGTGCCACTTCGCTCTTGTATTGGAAATACTTTGAACAAGAACAGGGGCGTTTCGACTTTGTGGGTGCCAATCTTCCCGCCATCGCTTTTTTCAAGCGGGGTTTCGGGGGTGAGTTGGTACCCTACTTTGCGGTGGAAGGCTTCAGGGACCCACTGGTGAAGGGGCTCTTTTCAGGGGCTCGGGTTTTGCGGAACTTATAGCCGGGAAACCAAACTACAGGGAGGGAGATCATGGCCAAGATCGTGGAAGTCCGCTGCATCCGCACCCGCGCCGACGGCACCTGGCTGATCGTCAAGGTACTCACCGACCAGCCGGGACTCTACGGCATCGGCTCGGCCAGCGACCACTATCAGGCGGGCGTGGTCAAGGCGGCCATCGAGGAACACGTGGCCCCGCGCCTGATCGGCAGGGAGGCCAGCCACATCGAGGATATCTGGCAGAGCAGCTACACCAGCGGGTACTGGCGCAACGGCTCCATCCTCAACACCGCGATCGCCGGCATCGACATGGCGCTGTGGGATATCAAGGGCAAAGAGGCCGGCATGCCGGTACACCAGCTGCTGGGCGGCCCCTGCCGCAGCGCGGTGGCCTGTTACGCCCATGCCGGGGGCAATACCCTCGACGAATTGGTGGAGGACGTGCAGCGCTATATCGAAGAGGGCTGGCCGGTGATCCGCTGCCAGTTTGGGCCGTACGGGGGCGGCGGCTTCATCTCCCATGAGCAGGCGGTCAAACCGCGCAACGCCTGGACCCAGGGGCCGGCCTTCGACGACGAAGCCTATCTGGAGAACATTCCCAAGATGTTTGAGCATCTGCGGAGCAAGCTGGGCTTTGGCCCCAAACTCACCCACGATGTGCACGAGCACCTCAAGCCGCACAACGCCGTGACCCTGGCCAAGTTGTTGGAGCCGTACCGCCTCTTCTTCCTCGAAGACCTGCTCTCCCCCGAGCAGGTGCAATGGTACCGGCTGGTGCGCCAGCAGTGTACTACGCCCCAGGCCATGGGCGAACTCTTCGTCAACCCGCACGAATACGTGCCGCTGATCACCGAGCGGCTCATCGACTATGTGCGGATACGCGTCTCCAAGGGGGGCGGCATCACCCCCTGCCGCAAGATCGCCGCCCTGTGCGAGATCTTCGGGGTGCAGACGGCCTGGCAGGAGGGGGGCGACAATGATCCGGTGAACCAGGCGGCGGCCATGCACCTGGACCTGGCGTCCTACAGCTTCGGCATCCAGGAGGAGAACCACTTCACCCCTCAGGAACTGGAGATCTTCCCCGGCCACGCCGAGCAGGTGGGCGGGTACCTGTACACCAACGATCAGCCGGGCCTGGGCCTGGACATCGACGAGGACAAGGCCAAGAAGCTGCTCAACGCCGAACGCCTCGCCACGCCCAAGTACATGGCCGAGGACCGGCGGGCCGATGGCAGCGTGGTGCGGCCCTAGCTCACAGCGGCCAGGGGCGGCCGGCCATGTATCCGCCGTCCACAAAGAGCACCTGGCCGGTCATGAAGTCGGCGGCGGAACTGGACAGGAAGATGGCCGCTCCGACCACGTCCTCGGGCTGGCCCAGACGGCCGGCGGGGGTGCCGCCCACGGCCCAGTCGAGCATGGCCTGGTTCTCCCAGAGCTTGCGGTTGAAATCGGTGAGGATGAAGCCGGGGGCGATGGCGTTGATCTGAATGTTGTGCGGCCCCCATTCCACGGCCAGGCCCCGGGTGAGCTGAGCCAGGGCGCCCTTGCTGCAGGCGTAGGCCGTCACCTTGGCCAGGCCGATGGCGCTGGTCACTGAGGCGATATTGATCACCTTGCCCTGGCCTCGGGCGATCATGCCCTTGCCCACTTCGCGGCTGAGGAAATACGCCCCCTTGATGTTGACATCCATCACCTGATCGTACTCGGCTTCGGCGATCTCGGTGATGGGCCGGCGCACATTGGTGCCGGCCACGTTGAAGAGGATGTCGATAGGCCCCAGCTCCGCCTCGACCCGCTGTACCGCTGCCGGGATCTGCTCGGGCTGGCTCACGTCGAGGGCCAGGGCCAGGGCAGTGGTTCCCAGGGCGCGGATCTGGGCGGCAACGGGTTCGAGGGTATCCAGACTGCGGGCTGCCACAGCCACCGCAGCCCCGGCCTGGGCCAGCCCCAGGGCGATGGCTTTTCCCATACCGCGGCTGGCCCCGCTGACCAGGGCCCGTTTGCCGCGCAGATCGAAACGCCCGCTCATGTTTCACCTCCCCGCGGGTCGATCAGGATCTTGATCATCTCTCCCCTTCTTTCGCTCAAATCGCGGATGGCTTCGGGCGCTTGTGCCAGCCGGATGCGGGTGGTGATCACTGTTTCCAGATCTAATTGGCGGCGCTGCAGCAGGGCAAAACCCGCGTCGAAGGAACGCGGGTAGAGCCGCGAGATGTGCAGGCTCAGGTCCTTGCGAAAGGCCTCCAGTACTGGCAGGGCCAGCTCGCCCTGGAGCGGCACCCCATAGACCACCACCCGGCCGCCGGGTTTGCACAGTTGGATACTCTGGCTGATGCTCTGCTGATTGCCTACGCCATCAATTACCACTTCAAAGCCGCCTGCCTTCCGCACCGACGACGGCGGCAAAAGCTGGAAGCCGATCAACCGCGGTCTGTTGTCCCAATACATCCCCGACCCCAATGCGGAGGTCGGCCACTGCGTCCACCGCATCACCATGCACCCCTCGCGCCCGGGGGTGCTCTTCATGCAGAAGCACTGGGACGTGACGCGCAGCGACGACGCCGGCGAATCCTGGCACGAGGTGAGCGGCGATCTGCCCAGCGACTTCGGCTTCCCGATCGGCGTACACGCGCACGAGCCGGAAACGATCTACGTGGTGCCGATCAAGAGCGACTCGGAGCATTACCCGCCCGACGGGAAACTGCGGGTGTACCGCAGCTGGACGGGTGGGCACGAGTGGGAGGCGCTGACCAGAGGGTTGCCACAGGCCAACTGCTACGTCAACGTGCTGCGCGGCGCGATGTCGGTCGACACGCTCGATTCGTGCGGGGTTTACTTCGGGACCACCGGGGGGCAGGTGTACGGATCGGCCGACGCCGGTGATAACTGGGAACCCATCGTCCGGGATCTGCCGGCGGTGCTCTCGGTCGAAGCCCAGACCCTGCCGTGATCCGGGTGGTGATTCCCGCTAACCTCAGAGTGTTGGCGCATATCAGCGGCGAGGTGGAACTCCAGGTGGAAGGGGAGGTTACGCAGCGGACCGTCCTCGACGCGCTGGAGGCCCGCTATCCGATGCTGCGCGGGACTATGCGCGACCAGCTCACGCAAAAACGCCGGCCCTTTATCAGATTCTTCGCCTGCGAGGAAGATCTGTCTCACGAAGCGCCAGACGCCCCCTTGCCAGAGGCGGTGGCCACCGGAGCGGAGCCCCTGCTGGTAGTGGGGGCCATTGCCGGGGGTTAGCCGGCTTCTTGCCAGGCCACCAGCGGATGGCGTCGTTGCTGCAAGGGGAATTGGACCCGACGGCCGGTGATCTGGGACTCGTACGCGCCCAGGATCATCTCCAGAGCGGCCACCGCGTCGGCAGCGCTGGAGAGGGGCGGGCGGTCTTGCTCGGCGGCCCCGATCAGGTCGAGGATGGCCAGTTGGTTGCCTTTGGCGAGGGGCTGGTCGGGCACTTCCTCCAGGGGCTGCCACTGCTGGGCGGGGTCGGCCGGGCGGAAGAGGGGGTAGGGGTAGATCATCAATTCGCCGCCGCTGCCCCCGCGCAGGGAAATGATGCCCGCTGAACCGACGATCTCCATGCCGTAGCGCTGGCCGCCGGCCTGGTCGCGGCGCGAGTCGAAGAAACCTACCGCCCCGCTTTTGAACGAGAAGTAGGAATTGATGCAATCGCCGGCCACTGGGCCCACGGGTTCGGTGGACTGGCGGATATGCGCCTTTGCCAATTCCTTGCCCTCATCGGTGACCTGGGCCGACATCCAGGCCACGTCCCCGGCGAAGAACCTCATCATATTGAATAGGTGGGTGCCCAGGACGATCATGTCCTCTCCGCCCCCCCGTTTGTCCTGCTTGCCGTGGGCGTGCAAGGACAACACCTGGCCGATGCGACCCTCTGCCAGCAGGTGCTGCAGATGTTGGATGTGGGGCAGGTACACCCCCTGGTGGGCCACCGCTACCTTCAGTTGGTGCGCTGCGGCTTCGGCGATGATGCGATCCCCCTCCTCCAGGTTCCAGGTCATGGGTTTTTCGCAGTACACGTGGGCGCCGGCTGCTAGGCAGGCTGACACCAGTTCCAGGTGGCAGTCGGTCCAGCGGGGGCAGACGCTGACCAGGTCGGGTTTTTCGGCACGCAGCATTTCCTGGTAGTCGGCGTAGGCGCGCGGGGCCTTGGTTTCGGCCTGGGCCTTGAGGCGGCCGGTTTCGTCGGGGTCGGCCACGGCGACAAACTCGACCTGTTCCAGGCCCTGGTACGCGGTGTGCAGGCCGTGGCCGTAGTCGCCGCGTCCGGTGTGGCCGATGGCGGCGGCGCGGTAGGTCTTTTTGCTCATTTAGGGCACTCCTATGTAGACAAAGTTACCCACTTCCCCCAGGGCGAAATCGACGATCATCCACAGGGCGCCGCCCATCAGCTGGCCGGCGATGAAACCCAGGAAGAGGGGTTTGAAGACATGATAGCCGCGGGTGCCGCTAAACTTAAAGATGATCGCTTTGAGCAGCCAGCCGAGGAAGACCGAGAACCAGGCCCAGCCCATCACCCAGCTGTCGCTGATCGGCAGGCCGATGTAGTGCAGGGGCCACCAGAGGTAATGATGCTGCAGATAGATCAGCAGGCCCATGACGGCCGCACCCAGGACCGTGAACCACATGCGGGGATGGATGTGGTCGGCCCCTATGGGGTTGAGCAGTTTGTTTTGTAGAAAGCTGTAGGCGATGGTGGGCACTCCGAACTGCTTCATGTTGATGCCGCCGTAGGTATAATTGAGGTAGAGGGTGATCCAGCCGGCCCCGACCATGCCCACCACCAGGGCCAGGACCATGGCCCAGAAGAGCCGCCGGCTGTGCACCCGCCCCACATGGGCCAGCTTCAGGCCGTTGGCAGCCGAGGCCATGACGGAGGTGCGCATTTCGGCAGCCCACGAATAGCTCAGGCTGATGCTGGCCAGGCCCTTGCCGCCGATGGCTGCCGTGCCCAGGGCGTAGACGGTGAAGGGCTGGGGCAGCATGGTCGAGGCGGTGAAGCCGATGCCCCCCTGGGCGATGACGCGGGCCACGGCCAGGAAGATGACCTGGGCACTGGCCATGAAGACCAGGGTGGCCACCAGCGGCAGGCCAGCGGCCAGCAGCCAAACAAAAAAGAAAACCCCGCAGCCCAGCCAGAGCCACACTGCAGCCCGGTAGGAGAGGATTTCGTCGCGGTCGTCAGCGGCGCCCGCTAGTCCAAAGACAGCGCGCAGCACGCCGGCCAGGTGGTGGCGGGCGTTCCAGAGGATGGCGGCTACCAGGGCGATCATGGCGCCCATGCCCTGGAAGGAGAGGGCGGTCGAACTGCCAGTGAGCACTTCGTTGATGCCTTTGACCTGGTAGCCGACGACATTGAAGATTCCGGTCTCGGTGCGGCTGAGCAGGTGGAAGAACCACACCGAGAAGGCCACATGCAGTTGGAGGAAATAGCTCAGGCCGATGATGGCGAAATTGACGAAAATCTGTAATTGCACGGTGTTGCGGAAGAGGGGCAGCGGGTCGAAGTAGGTCTGGATCTGGGGGATAAAAAAGAAATAGTGGTGCAGGCCGCGCAGCAGCTGGAGGAAAAAAGGCAGGGCAAACCCCAGCCACAAAAGCGGGCTGCGGAAGAGGGGGGGGAAGAGGTGGTCTTCCGCACCCCGCAGCATCTCCAGGGGCAGCTGGGTCAGGGGGAAAATCAGGCGCTCCTGCTCGACCCAGGGCCGGCGCAAGAGGACCATGGTGGCGATCATCTGCAGATACACGGCCAGCATGGCGCTGCCCCAGGAGCACAGGGGCACCAGCCAGGCTCGCCAGGGAATGCCCTGCCCCAGGGGCAAGCCCTCGTAGAAATAACGGGCCACCTCTGGCTCCTGGGGCACCAGCCAGGAAGGAAGCAGGGGCTGGATGAGGGTGGCCCAGCGGTTTTCTGGGGTGGCGTAATAAAAAGGCCGGGTGAGGATGTGGAAGAGATTGGTGACCAGCCCCCAGGTGGGGATGGCCGAGGCGACGATCATCATCACGTAGACGACGATCAATTCGCTGCCGCGCAGGGCCAGGGGCCGGTGGCAGATCTTGAGCAGCGGGTTAAAGAGGCCCACCAGCAGGAAGAAGAGCATCATGGCGCCGGCGGTGATGTAGTCGGAGGTGAGGCCGGCGTTCTGGAGCATCAACACGCTGTAGGGGCAGGCGATGTTGAGAAAGAGGGATAAGAGGGCGCCCAGGAGCAGGGCGCGCCAGGTCACCTGGGGGTGGGCAGTGGCGTCGGGCATCGGCTGCTCAAGGTAGGGGATAGCCCCGGACCAATCAAGGTGGGATGGCTTGCTTGCAAGAGCGGGGTACTCGATTTTTCTCAGAGACGAACAGCACCAGATCACTGAGTGGAGGAGAACTGTGGACGCCATTGCCGCCATCGGAGGGGATCGCCCCCTCAAAACCGAGGAATTCGCCCGCCGGGCACACGCCTACACCCTGAACCCCAACCGCAATCCGCTCAAGGAGGTGCTCGACCAGGCACCCTCCTTTGAGAAAGCCCCGCCCCTGCTGGGCATCTTCAACGACGTGCCCTGGCACCGCTTCCGCGAGAACGAGGCCCACGCCTGGGCCAAGGCCGGCTTTTCCTGGATCGTCAACGATGCCGAGCATTCCCAGTGGGAGGGCTGGTACGGCCGGGAGCAGAACGCCGCCGAATGCCGGCTGGGCCTGCTGCCGGTGCAGCGGCTACACCGCGAGGCGCTCAGCCAGCACGGGGACGCCTTTCAACTGGGCGCCCGGGCCACCATGCGGCCCTACAGCACCACCTACGAGGATGCCGAGCGCTATTTTCGCACCATCAACTTCCCGGTGCCGGGCAAGGCCACCCCCGATGACCGCGGGGGATATCCGGTGCGCACCGGCGACCGCACGATGATGTTCACGCCCGATTCGCTGCGCAATGCCGAGACCGAGACCCAGGGGTGGATCCAGTTCGAGACCGCCGAGTACATCATCGATACCGAATTGCGCGACCGGGTGCTGGACCTGATGGCCGCCCAGGGACGTAACAAGGTCTGCGGATTTGTGGGGCCTTTCGATGCTATCCTCAGGGAGGGGGTCATTCCCCAGATCGAGCCGGCTACCGACGCGTTGTTCCGCGCTGCGGCCGAGCGGGGGGTGCATATGGGTCGGGTGGTGGGCAGCGGCTCGATGGAGAATCCCAAGGACATCGAGGACAATATGGTGCGGGCCATCGAAAACGGAGCGCGGCTGATCTGCGCCCATCCCATGGCCAGCGACCTGGTGTATCGGGGCGCGGCGGCGGTGGCCGACCCCTTCTTCAAGGCGGCGAAGCGCTGCGGGTTCTGA
>SICG01000042.1 GCA_009691525.1 Candidatus Latescibacterota bacterium
CACCGGTTGGGGGCGGGGTCGTACCACCCGCTGGGGGTGGTGTAGTACCACCAGGCGGCGGGGTCGTGCCACCACCCTTCAGGCTGGCGACAAACCGATCATAATCCTTGCGATCGGTCTTGCCGTCCCCATTCAAATCCCGAGCATCCTTGCTAAGCACCCACCGTGCGTAGCTGGGAGGCGCTGCCGTACCACCTGAAGGCGGCGGAGTCGCGGTACCACCAGCAGGAGGTGTCGCTGTCCCCCCTGGGGGAGGAGTCCCTCCTGTTGCCGGTGGCGGCGTGCCGCCTGTTGGCGGAGGCGGATTCTGCGCCCACGCAACCGTGCTGGCCGCCAAAAGACACATGGCAGCCAGCATTGCGATAACTACTCGAATACGTTCTTTCATCTGCGCTCTCCTAAAAAATAGAATCCTTGAACCCTTTTGAGTTTGTAGCACTCATCTAATATGCATTTCCACTGCAATTGCGCATGTCAAGGCAATGAGTTAACAAAATATTTCAAAAAAAGCAAGCATTTTTCCGCCTTCTCTCATATCTATCATGTTGTGTTGTCTACATTTTAATCTGCCCTCTGGCGACGAATGCCATTATAGCAGGATGCGAGCCACTGCCCCCAATTCCGGGTGGTTCCCGCAGGGACAAAAATCCACAGCCCGCAGACCATCGACAAGGTGAAGAAGGTGGCCCCCTTGAGCATGAAGGCAATGCCCAGATGCAGCGCCGCAGCCACGCCGATCACATAGAGTTGGGGCTTAGAGAACCAGACCAGCAACACAAAGGCAGCTTCGGAGATAATCGTCCCATAGGTGAAGAACTTACTTACAAGCCCCCCAACAGGCAAAAGGCTTCAGGCCAGGGCCAGCGCCGCCACATATCGTTTGCGATGGTATAGTAGAGCGCATCCCCATTCCACCACGAAATGTCATCCACCAGTCTATGGGGCAGACTGATCGCGTAGATCAGGGCAAAGTTCACCTGCATGGCCCGCACTGCCCAGATGATGGGCAACTCGCGCCGGTGCCACTGCCCTTTGCGCTTCCCGAGGTAGCTGTCCAGTGACAACCGGTGGCCCAGAGGGGCAAAAGCCCCCAGAACAACAACATCCGGAAAGCCACATCCTCGCCGTTCATAGCCGGCAGGCTGCGGTTGAGCAGCGAGGATTCCAGCGCCAAGAGCAGCGCCGTACACCACCGGGTCTTCCAGCCCAGCGCAAAAGAAATCGCCGCCCCCAATCCCAGCCACCAGAAAACCCCGATGGGCAGGCTGGATTCGGTCCAGTGGAACAAGGTCCAGGTATCGTCGGCGTTGGCGAATTGGCCGAGCGAAGTGATGCCATCGGCGGCGTAGTAACGTTCCCAGTTGGGATAGAGGGCGAGGTAGAAAACCGCGATCAGGCTGCCGAGAAAGATGCGGAATACCCCGAGGGACAGCGGATCGAAAGACTCGAACCAAAAGCTGTTCCACCAGCGGAAAAAACGCTGGACGGCCTCCTTGGACCAGCTGGCCACCGCGCCGGGCATGAGCCTCACTGACTTCCAAAATCCACGGTCTGGAGCACCTGGGTGGTGATGGTCGAATCCAGATGGGTTCCCCGCCGGGCCGCCTCTTCCCGCGGCAGGATCTGCTGCCAGCTCAGGTCGATGGTGATGGATGAAATCGGCACTCCTTCATACTCGGGGTATTGCCTGGCCAGGTAATGGGCATAGGCCTCCCGCGCCGTGGGGCGGGTATAGAGGGTGTGGTGGAATTTGGTCTCCTTGAAATCGAACAACGCCCGCTCCCAGAAACTCCGGTCACTTTGCAGAGGTAAGGGCAACACCCGGGGTTCTCCATCTCCGTACTTGGCCTTGATGGTGTACCACCAATAGTACCGCGATAGGTCCCCGAACATCTGCCATTGGTTGTTGAGCCCGACGATGAAAGCGTAGTACTGGAGCGCCCAGCGGCTATACCGCAACTCATAGGCGATGCCTGGATCGAGGGTCTGGAAGAACCCTTCCTCCACCTCGACCACCGCCGCAGGACGGTTTATGAAAAGCACGGTGCCGATATTGAGCAGGATGAAGCAGGAGAGGAGCCGCCTTTTGAAACGGCCCTCCCTAGCCAACCCCTCTATTCCCCTGTGCTTTTGCACCTCGGCTCCTCGTTGCCCGCGTTGACTTGGTCGATCCAGAGGGGTTCAAGATAGCAGCGCGTATCAATCCCGGTCAACTATACAGACTCTAATTCCCGGGTGCCAAATTCCCTATATTAATCCCGCACCCATCACCCACCGGAACCCGCTGCCAAGCCCATGAATCCCTCCCTCTCCCAAGACCTGCTCCTCAAACTGGATGCCCTGCCCTCCAGTCCCGGGGTCTATTTTATGAAGGACCGCGAGGGTCTGATCATCTATATCGGAAAAGCCAAGAGCCTGCGCAGCCGGGTGCGCTCCTATTTTCAGGAGGGCGCCAATGACGGGCGCCGGCAGTTCAAGGCCCTGGTACAGCGCATCGCCGAAGTCGAATGCCTGGTCACCCAGACCGAGCAGGAAGCGCTCATCCTCGAAGCCACCCAGATCAAGACCCACAAACCCCGCTACAACATCCTGCTCAAGGACGACAAGAAGTACCCCTACATCAGACTGACCCACGAGCCCTTTCCTCGCATCTTCGCCACCCGCGACCTGATCCAGGACGGCTCGCGGTATCTGGGGCCTTATAGCAATGTCCGGGCCATGCACACCACCCTGGAGCTGATACACAAGATCTTCCCCCTGCGCAGCTGCGACTACAAGCTGCCTTCCACCCGGGTCAAGCTCTGCCTCGAGTACCACATCCACCGCTGCGGCGGCCCCTGTGAGCAGTTGGTCAGTGCTGAAGCCTATCGCGAGGTGGTGGGCCGCGCCTTCCGCTTTTTGAAGGGCAATCAGACCGAGATCATCCGCGAGCTGCAGGAACGCATGGCCAGCGCTGCCGAGCACTTGCGTTTTGAGGAAGCGGGCCGCTGCCGCGACCAGTTGCGGGCCCTGGAGTCCATGCGCGCCCGCCAAAAGGCCGTGCTCGACGAGCCGGTGGACCGCGACGTGATCGGCCTGGCCCGCCACGACGACGAAGCCTGCTGCTGCGTGCTAGAAGTCCGCGAGGGCCGGCTGATGGGCCAAAAGCACCACTTCCTCGGCGGGGTGATCGACTCCACCGACGCGGAAATTATCGCCGCCTTCCTGGGCCAGTTTTACCTGGACACCGACTTCATCCCCGCCCAGATCCACCTGCCGGTCCCCTTGACCGAGGACCTGGGACTGAATATCTGGCTTTCCGACCGGGCCGGCGCCCGGGTGGAGCTGGCCGCTCCCCAACGCGGGCCCAAAGCCCAGATGCTGGACATGGCCGAGAGCAACGCCGTGCAACAACTCCGGGAACGCCAGCTCAAACGGGAACTGCAGAAAGGCCGCATCCCCCAGGGGGTCTTTGCCCTGCAGCGGGACCTGCGCCTGGAGCTGCCGCCGCGCCGCATCGAGTGTGTGGACATCTCCAACTTCCACGGCGCCGACGCGGTGGGTTCCCTGGTCTGTTTTGTCGACGGCAAACCGCGGCGCAGCCAGTACCGCCATTTCAAGATCCGCGACCTGCGCGGGCCAGACGACTTTGCCTCCATCCACCAGGTGGTGCTGCGGCGTTTCCGCGCCCTGGAGGAAGGCGGCGAAGCCCCAGATCTGTTGCTTGTCGACGGCGGCAAAGGCCAACTCTCCAGCGCGGTGCAAGCCCTCACCGAATTGGGCCGCCCTGCCCAACCCGTGGCGGGCCTGGCCAAACGCCTGGAGGAGATCTTCCTGCCCGGCCAGAGCGAAGCCCTGGTGTTGCCCCGGACCTCGGCCAGCCTGCGCCTGCTCCAGCAACTGCGCGACGAAGCCCACCGCTTTGCCCTGACCCACCACCGCAGCCTGCGCGAGAAGCGATCTTTCAGTTCCGCCCTCGACGAATTACCCGGCATCGGCCCTAAACGCCGGTTGGCTTTGCTGAGCGCTTTCGGCTCGGTGCAGCGGCTGCGGGAGGCTCCGGCCGAGGAGATCGCCCAGCAGGTGAAAGGTCTCAGTCTGAAACAGGCTTACCACCTCAAAGAGCAACTCACCAGCGACGCCGGGAAAGCCCATGACGACGCGTGAGATAGAACTACATACCCCGCTGGGACTGGTCCACCTGCGCTGGCGCGAGGGGAAACCGGTCGAGTTACATCTGGGCCCCTTCGAGCCGGAGGGCCACTCTCAGCCACCTGCCCAGGTGCCGGCAGCGGACGAAAAACTGGTCACCGATCTGTGCGCCTACTTCCGGGGCGAGGCGGTGGACCTTTTCTTCTCGCTCCCCGACGGAATCGGCACCCCTTTTCGGCGCCGGGTGTGGCAGGCCTTGATACAGATTCCCCGCGGCCGCTGCGCCACCTACGGCGGGCTGGCGCGCACCCTGGAACTGCCGCCCAACAGCGCCCGGGCCGTGGGCCTGGCCTGCGGCGCCAACCCTTTGCCGGTGCTCATCCCCTGCCACCGCGTGGTTTCCGCCACCGGTGACCTGACTGGTTTCACCGCCGGCCTGCCCTGGAAGCGGGCCCTGCTAGAATTGGAAGGCGTACCCCTCTGCAATGACCAGGTCCTCTCCTTCTCCCTCGTCTGATCCGGTGCTGCCCCCGGGCATGAGAGACGTGCTGGAAGAGTTTCTCGCCGCCGCGGTGCGGGACAAAGGCACTTCGGCCAACACCGTCGAGGCGTATCGCCGCGACCTGCTGCGCTACCTCCAGACGCTGGCCGGGCAAGGGCTGACCGACCCGGCCCAGGCCCAGGCCGACCACGTCTCCCGCCTGCTGCGCCAGCTCCACGACGCCGGCCTGAGCCCTTCCACGTTGGCCCGCAACCTGACCTCGATCAGACAATTCCACAACTATCTGCTGCGGCAGGGCCTAGCCCAGCACAACCCCACCGAGTCCCTGGAGCCCCCTCGGGTGGAGCGGCGGCTGCCCGATTTCATGACCGTCGAGGAGATTGAGCAGCTCATGGCCGGCCCCGACCTGGACGAACCCCTGGGCCAGCGCGACCGGGCCATGCTCGAACTGCTCTACGCCTCGGGTCTGCGGGTTTCGGAATTGATCGCCCTGCCCCTCGCCGGCCTCCAAGCCAACGCCCACCTAGTGCGGGTGCAGGAGGGGCACGAGCGGCTGGTGCCCCTGGGCCGCCAGGCCCTCTTTCACTTGGACCGCTACCTCTCCCAGGTGCGGCCGCGCCTGGCGCGAGAGTACAGCGGCGAAGCCCTCTTCCTCAACGCCCAGGGCCGGGCCCTTTCGCGCATGGGCATCTGGAAGATTCTCCAGGCTGCCGCTGCCCGAGCCGGACTAAAAAAGAAGATCAGCCCCCAAACCCTGCGCCATTCCTTTGCCACCCACCTGCTCGAAAGGGGGGCCAACTTGCGCGACGTGCAGGAATTGCTGGGCCACGCCGACATCACCACTACCCAAGTCTACGCCCGCATCGATACCAAATACCTCAAGGAAGTCCACAAGACCTACCATCCGCATGGGTGAACGCCGCCCTTGCTCAACTATTGGCAGTCGTTATATTCGCTTTCTCATGACCACCGCCGATACCACCCAATCTTTGGTTTCGGCCCGCCAGCTCGACATGCGCTTCAACCAGGTCGAAGTGCTGACCGGCATCGACCTGGACATCGCCAAGGGCCAGTTCGTCTCTATTGTCGGGCCTTCGGGTTGCGGCAAGTCCACCCTTTTGCGCCTGATCGCCGGCCTGGCCGCCCCGGCCGCCGGTACCCTGCACATCGCCGGCCTTTCCCCCCTCGAAGCGCGCCGCACCCGCCAGGACCTGGCCTTTGTCTTTCAGGATGCCACCCTGCTGCCCTGGCGCACCGTCGAACAGAATGTGGCCCTGCCCCTCGAGCTGAGCCAGCGCCAGCACCGGGCCGACGCCCTCTCCGTGGACCAGGCCCTCGAGTTGGTGGGCCTGAGCCCTTTTGCCCGTTCCTATCCCCGCCAGCTTTCGGGGGGCATGCGCATGCGGGTCTCCATCGCCCGCGCCCTGGTCACCCATCCGGGCCTGCTGCTGATGGACGAGCCCTTCGGCGCCCTCGACGAACTGACCCGCCAGCGCCTCAACGAAGAACTGCTGCGCCTGTGGAGCCAGATCGGCTTTACCTGCGTTTTCATCACCCACAACGTGGCCGAGGCGGTGTTCCTCAGCCAGCGGGTCCTGGTGATGAGCGCCCGGCCGGGCCGCTGGCTGGCCGAAGTCGCCGTGCCTCTGCCCCACCCCCGTGGCCCGGAGCTGCGCACCTCGGCCGCCTTTAATCACATCGCCGAGGAAGTGTCGCAACACCTGCACCGGACGCATCTATGATCCGCCGATTCTTCGCCTGGGTGGTCGACACCCTCCTGCCCCCCCTGGCCTCCTTCGTCGTCCTGGTGCTCCTGTGGCAGGGGGCGGTGGTCTTTTTCGACCTCAAGCCCTTCCTGCTGCCCAGCCCCCTGCACGTGGCGGCGGCGATCCAGACCCACTTTGGCGCCCTGGTACACGCGACCTTATTGACCGCGGTGGGCGCCCTGTGCGGCTTTTCGCTCAGTTTTGCCGCCGGCTTCCTGATTTCCCTGCTCTTCTCCCAGTCCCGCCTGGTCTCCCGCAGCCTCTATCCCTACGCCATTTTCTTACAAACCGTGCCTATCGTGGGCATCGCCCCCCTCATAATCTTATGGATCGGGCACGGCTTTATCGGCGTGGTGGCCGTCTCCTTCATCATTGCCCTCTTTCCCATCATCGCCAACACCACCGCCGGCTTGACCCGGGTCGAGGCCAATCTGCTCGACCTCTTCTCCATGTACAACGCCTCGCGCTGGGAGGTGCTGCGCCGGCTGCGTATCCCCAGTGCCGTGCCCAGCATGCTCACCGGGGCCCGGATCTCCAGCGGGCTCTCGGTTATCGGCGCCATCGTCGGGGAGTTCTTCGCCGGCTACGGCACCGAGGATTTCGGACTGGGCTACCTGATCATCCTCACCAACGGCCAGGCCAAGACCGACTACCTCTTCGCCTGCATCCTGTTTTGCACCCTGCTCGGATTGGCTATTTTCTCTTCGGTCAATCTGATGAGCAACCTGTTGCTGGCCCGCTGGGGCGGCGCGGAGGACTGATGAAAATCCTGCCCCTGATCTTGAGTTGCCTCTTCGCGCTGGCCGGCTGCGGCGAACAGCCCGCCCCTCAGCCCGCCGGCGGCCTGCCCAAGGTGCGTCTGGCCCTCAACTGGTTTCCCGAGGCCGAACACGGCGGCTTCTACGCCGCCCAGGTACACGGCTATTTCCAAGAGCAGGGTGTCGAGGTCGAGATCCTGGCCGGCGGTCCAGACGCTCCTGTGATTCAGCGGGTAGCCACCGGCGCGGTGGAATTCGGGGTGACCAACGCCGACGACGTGCTCAACGCCCGGGCCCAGCAGGCCCCGGTGGTGGCGCTGCTGGCCCCCTACCAGACTAACCCTCGTTGCATCATGGTCCACGCCAGCGCCGGCATCACCAAAATCGACCAACTGCGCAACCTGACCATCGGGCTCTCGCAACGGCCCGCCTTCTCCCATTATCTGCGCAAGAAGTTCCCCCTGACCGGGGTGCAGATCGTGCCCTATCCGGGCAACGTCACCCAGTTCCTGATGGACCCCCGTTTCGCCCAGCAGGCCTATATCTTCAGCGAGCCCTTCATCGCCCGCAAGCAAGGCGCTGATCCCCAGGTCCTGATGGTCTCTGACATCGGCTTCAACCCCTATGCCAGCGTGCTCATCGCCACCGAGCAGACCATCACCCAGCACCCGGAGATGGTGCAGGCCATGGTGCGCGCCAGCGCCGCCGGCTGGACGCACTACGTGCGCGAGTCCGGGCCCACTGACCAGCACCTCCACGCGCTCAACCCCGAGATGGACCTCGACCTCCTGGCCTATGGGGCCGAGCAGTCCAGGCTGCTGGTCCTGGCCGCCGACCAGCCCCTGGGCAGCATGACCCTGGAGCGCTGGCAGACCCTGCTGCAACAGATGCAGGATGCCGAGCTGATCGAAGCCGGCACCGTGAAGGCAGAGGAGGCCTTCACCACCCGCTTCCTGCCCTGATGCCCCTGCTGAGCGACATCACCCTGGGCAAGTACGTGGAGGTCGATTCCCCCCTGCACCGCCTCGATCCCCGCACCAAGTTCCTGGCCACCGCGGCGCTGATGATGGCCCTGCTCACCACCGAGGGTTTTATTCCGCTCCTGCTCTGCGTCCCCTTCCTGGTCCTGGTCGTCTGGTGCTCGCGGGTACCCCCCGGGTTGGTGCTGAAAAACCTCCGCCCCTTTCTCTGGCTCTTCTTCTTCACCATTGTCCTGCACGCGCTGCTAACCCCCGGCGCCACCCTGTGGCGGCTGCCCTATCTCGACCGCCCCATCACCGTCGAGGGCGTACAACTGGGCCTCTTCTTCTCGCTGCGCCTGGGTGCCGTGGTGCTCATCGCCTCCCTGCTCACCCTCACCACCACCCCGATGGAACTCACCGATGGCCTGGAAAAATTACTTTCACCTCTGCGCCGCTTCGGTTTTCCGGCTCACGAGCTGGCGATGATGGTATCGATTGCGCTGCGCTTCATCCCGGTGCTGGTCGAGGAAGCCGAGCGTCTGCACAAGGCCCAACTGGCCCGGGGCGCCGACTTTGGCGGCAATCCCCTGCGCCGCGCCCGCAACCTGCTCCCCCTGCTGGTGCCGCTCTTTATCTCGGCCTTTAGTCGCGCCGACCGCCTGGCCCTGGCCATGGAGAGCCGCTGCTATCGAGGAGGTGAGGGGCGCACGCGTTACCGCGAATTACACTTTGCCCCGGGTGATACCTGGGCCGCGCTGATCACCCTGCTCGCCTTCCTGGCCATCTGCGGAGGACCGCGCCTGTGGCCGCTATTGAGGTAGCGGGCCAGCGCACCCTGCGCCTGCTCATCGAGTACCAGGGCACCGACTTCGTCGGCTGGCAGATCCAGGCCCAGGACCGCACGGTGCAGGGAGAACTGACCCGTGCCCTGCAACTCCTCTTGCAGGAACCCGTTTGTCCCATCGGCGCCGGCCGCACCGACGCCGGCACCCACGCCCTGGGCCAGGTGGCTCACTTCCATACCCACTCCACCCTGCCGCTTTTGCGCCTGCACCGCGGCCTCAACGGCCTGCTCCCCCCCGACATCGCCGTACTCGGAGTGGAGGAAGTCCCCGCCGCTTTCCACGCCCGCTACAGTGCCATTGCCAAGCGCTACCGCTACCGCATCCGCACTACCAAGAGCGCCCTGGACCGCCAGCTGGTCTGGAGCCTGTACCAGCCCCTCGATCTGGCGCCCATGATCCAGGCCGCCGGCTTCCTGACCGGAACCCATCACTTCTCCGCCTGCTGCAATCAGGACCCGCTGCCCGACAACTTCGTCTGCCGGATCAAGGAATGCGGCTGGACTCTCCAGGGGCAGGAACTGGTCTTCGAGATCGAGGGCGACCGTTTCCTGCGCCATATGGTGCGTATCCTGGTGGGGACCATGGCCGAGATCGGCCGGGGCCGTCGGCGTCCCGAGGGCATGGCCCAGTTGCTGGAATCCACCGACCGCACCCTGGCCGGTCCCACCGCGCCAGCGCAGGGGCTTTGTCTGGTGAGCGTGGACTATGGGGAATGAAAAAACACCCGGAGCTATGGGGCAAAATACATTGACACTTACCTCTCCTATAACCTGGCCCTGCCCAAAGGTGATGCCCCCGATCTTCTGGTTGCGCGGCTGGGAACTTCCAACGATATTGTGGTGGGTGAGTGGGCGGTAACCATCGGCGGACTAAGAAACGCAGCTCAGGGAGCGACCATCATGACGAGTAGGGCCGTACTTCCCAATCTGTTCACCATCGGGAATCTGTTTTGTGGATTTCTCGCCATCCATTATATCGTTGCGGGGAACTTTGTCCCCGCCGCCTGGCTCATCGTCCTGGGGGCGGCGCTCGACAATATGGACGGCAAACTCGCCCGCCACCTGGGCAAGAACTCTCATTTTGGCATCGAGTTCGACTCCCTGGCCGACATCTGCACCTTTGGTATGGCCCCGGCCCTGATGATCTACACCAGCCACCTCAACAGCGGCTGGGAGCTGATCTTCCCCTTCCTCTACCTGACCTGCGGCGCCCTGCGCCTGGCCCGTTTCAACACCCTGCCCCAGGGCTCGGGCAAGAAGGAATTCTTCACCGGGCTGCCCATTCCCTGCGCCGCCATCATCCTCACCCAGTACGTGGTCTTCGCCGAACAGGCCTGGGAAACCGAACACGCCGTGCAGCTGGCCGTGGCCATCCTCTTCTTCCTGGGAGCGCTGATGGTCAGCCGCATCCCCTTTGATACCATGCCTGGACTCCGGGCGAGCACCCCCTGGGCCCGCTTCAAGCAGTTCTACTTTCTCACTGCCCTGTTGCTTATCATCTACCCCAGCACCTCGCGGGAATTCTTCTTCCCGCTGTCCATGCTCTACCTGCTGCCCGGGTTCTGCCGCTGGATAAGCGCCCTGCTCAGCGACGAGACCACGCAACACGCCTGAATCTCGGGGAAAAACTATGCTGCAGCGCGACAAGCCCCTGAGCCACCTGCTCGTAATCCTGTTGATCAGCATGTTGGGCGCCAACATCATCGGCGAAACCCTGCGGGTGCTGCTCAAACTTTTCGCCGGCGAAGGCACCATAGTCGAGCAGGGCATCCTGCGCAACTACATCTACAGCCTGGGTCCGTACGATGTCAACCTGGTCATCCTCTCCTTTTCCTTTGCCCTGTCGCTGCACTTCAACTTCATCACGCTGATGGGTATTTTTGTCGGCTGGTACTACTTCAAGTACTCCTACTGAGGAGGTCGCGCCATGTTGAACAGCATTGGTCCCATGGAAATCCTGGTCATCTTCCTGCTCATTCTCCTGCTCTTCGGGGCCAAGCGCATTCCAGAGATGGCCCAGGGCATGGGCAAAGGGATCAAAGAGTTCAAGAAAGCGATGAAGGATGTGCATGACGAGATCGACGTCTCGGCCACCACTCCCCGCAGCCCCAACACCGTCACGCCCGCGCCGCCAGCCAACCAGGTCCAGGCCGCCGCTCCCGTCGCCCAGCCTACGGTCGAAAAGAAAGAAATCCCCGGAACACCTGCCACCTGAGGGCCGATGGGGCTGAACACACTCAGGGCTCATGAGCTGCGTCCCCGCCTGCAGGTGGGCGAATTGGGCGCCGAAGAACTGACTCGCGCCGTCTTAGATCACCTCAGCGCCACCCAGCCGGCGATCAATGCTTTTATCAGCGTAGACCAAGAGGGTGCCCTGGCGCAGGCCCGCAGCGTGGACCAGCGCCGCGCCCAGGGGCAACCCCTGGGGCCCCTGGCCGGCATCCCGGTGGCGCTCAAGGACCTGATCTGCGTGCGCGGCGGTCGCACCACCTGCGGCTCGCGCATCCTCAAAGATTTCGTCTCCCCGTACGACGCCACCGTTGTCGAGCATCTTCGCCGCGCCGACGCCGTGCTCATCGGCAAGACCAACATGGACGAATTCGCCATGGGGTCTTCGACCGAGAATTCCCATTTCGGCCCTACCCGCAATCCCCGCGCCCCAGACCGGGTGCCCGGCGGCTCCAGCGGCGGCTCGGCCGCGGCCGTGGCCGCCGACCAGACCATTCTGGCCCTGGGCTCGGACACCGGCGGCTCGGTGCGCCAGCCAGCCGGCTACTGCGGCGTCGTGGGCCTCAAACCTACCTACGGTCGGGTCTCCCGCTATGGGCTGGTGGCCTACGCCTCTTCCCTGGACCAGATCGGCCCGCTGGCCAAGGACGTGCAGGATGCGGCGCTGATGTTGCAGGTCATCGCCGGCCACGACCCGCGCGACGCCACCTCGGTGGACCAGCCAGTGCCCGACTACGAGGCGGTGCTGACGCAGGGGGTGAAAGGGCTGAGGGTGGGGTTGGCCCGCGAGCACTTCGGGCCCGGCCTGGACAGTGAAATCCACCAGGCCGTCCAGCGAGCCGCCAGCCGCCTAGAAGAAGAAGGGGCACAGTTGGTGGAGGTCTCCCTGCCGGTAGCCGGCCATCCCGACTACTGCATCGGTGCCTATTACCTGATCGCCATGGCCGAGGCCTCGGCCAACCTGGCCCGCTACGACGGGGTCCGCTACGGGTACCGCGCGCCGGGCAGCCGCAACCTACAGGATTTGTACCACCAGACCCGCAGCCAGGGTTTTGGTGCCGAAGTGAAGCGCCGCATCATGCTGGGCACCTATGCCCTGAGCGCTGGATATTACGACGCCTACTACCTCAAGGCGCAGCAGGTACGCACCCTGATCCGGCGCGACTTTGACCAGGCCTTCGCCGCCTGCGATGTCTTGCTCTCGCCGGTAGCCCCCACCACCGCCTTTCGCCTGGGGGAACAGCTCGAAGACCCGCTGCAGATGTACCTCAACGACATCTACACCGTCTCGGTCAATCTGGCCGGATTGCCGGGGATTTCAGTGCCGGCGGGTCGCTCCACAACCGGGCTGCCCATCGGCGCCCAGCTTTTGGCCGCCCCCTTCCGCGAAGAGACCCTGCTGCGCGCCGCCCAGGTGCTGGAGCAGACCACGCCGCTCAACTGAGGAAAAACCATGCGCCGCTACCTCGCCCTCGCCCTCGCCGCTCTGGCCCTGTACACCGCGCCGGCCCTGGCCTTCAACGACAATGTCGGCACCACGGGCTTCGGCTTTCTCAAGGTGGGCGTGGGCGCCCGGCCCGCGGCCCTGGGGGGCGCTTTTGCCGCCGCCTCAGGCGACCTGGAAGCCAGCCACTGGAATCCGGCCGGTCTGTGGGGCATCCGCCAGCGCAGCGCCACCCTCTCGGTGAGCCGCTACCTGGTCGATACCCAGGCCGGCTTCCTCAGCGCGGCTTTCCCCGGGGAAAAACAGCTCTGGGCCTTTAGCGTCAACTACTTTTCCTACGGCAGCCTCACCCGCACCAATACCGAAGGCATGGAGGAAGGCACTTTCAGCCCCTTTGACCTGGCCGCGTACCTGAGCGTGGCCCGCCCCCTGTGGAAACCCTGGCTCAAGGTGGGGGCCAATATCAAGGCCATCTACTCCCGCATCGACGACTTCTCTTCTGACGCCTATGCCCTGGACCTGGGCGCACTGATCCCCGGCCCCTTCAAGGGCATGAGCATCGGCGTCTCCCTCGCCAATGTCGGCTTTGTGCGCCGCGGCTACACCGGCAGTTTTAAGGACTCTCTGCCCGCCAGCCTGCGCCTGGGGCTGGCCCACCGCCCGGCCCACTCGCCGCTGCCCCTGCTGGTGCTGGCCGACTTTGTGGTGCCCAACGACGGCGATCCCCATCTCTCCTTTGGCGCTGAGATCGGCGTGGGCCACGGCCTGTACCTGCGCCCCGGGTACAGCACCCAGCAAACCGGCTCGCAGGGCGACACTCCCCTGGGCCTGAGCGCCGGGGCCGGCCTGGCCCTAGAGCACTACCGCCTCGACTACGCCTTCAATTCCTACGAAGACCTGGGCGAGGTACACCGCCTGGCGCTGAGCGGGAATTTCTGAACGGAATAGAGCGATAACCCAGCGGCGGGGAGTGAACCCCGGAAGCTTTTCCCGGGGAGCGGCGGGGTAGGGAAGTCCGCGTGGCGGGGGGTAGAGTAGCAGAGCGAAGCGAGCGACGGGCGCAACGCCCCAACGTATGGGGCATTGCGGGGGCTGGGTGGTGGGGCAGGGTAAGAGGACGCGCCTGGGGAAAAGCTGGAGTGGGTCACTCCCCGACGCCCCTACTATTCCTGAGCCTTCCCCGTCATCGGCACAAAACGCACCGGCAGTAAAGTATCCACCTGAGTTTCTTGCCCCCGTCGCGTCAGCCGCAACAACTCCTGCTCCCCCCGGCCCACCGGCAACACCAACCGCCCCCCCTCTGCCAGCTGCGCCACCAGGGCCGGCGGAATGTGGTCCGGCGCCGCGGTGACGATGATCCCCGCAAAAGGCGCTTCCTCCGGCCAGCCCAGGTACCCGTCGCCGGTCCGCACCTCAATGCTGTCGTAGCCCAACGTCTGTAATCGCTGCCGGGCACTGACAGCCAGGGAAGGGACGATCTCAATGCTGTAGAGACGAACCCCCAACTCGGCCAGCACCGCCGCCTGGTACCCCGAACCCGTGCCGATCTCCAGCACCCGATCCCCCTTGGCCAAGCCCAGAGCCTGGGTCATGCAGGCCACAATATAGGGCTGGGAGATGGTCTGCCCCTCCTCAATGGACAAGGCGTGGTCCTCGTAGGCGTATTCCTGTACCCGCTCGGGCACAAAGAGGTGGCGCAGCACCTGGCCCATCGCCCGGAGCACCGCCGGGTCGACGATGTCCCGGCGCCGCAACTGTTCCTCCACCATGCGCCGTCGCAGGCGGGCGAATTCGTCTTGCTCCACCGAACCCACCTCCTGGTTGCATCCGGCCAGCCAACAGCAGAACAGGCTCAGCCAGCAGTACTGCATGTACATATCCTATTTCAACAACAACATGGCCCGGACCCGTGCCGGACTTCCGACCCGCAGCCGGCAGAAGTAGGTCCCGCTGGCCAGGGCGCGCCCCCGCCCGTCGCGGCCGTCCCATACGATCCGGTGGCTGCCGGACGCCCGCGTTTCGTCCAACAACTGGCGGACCGGCTGTCCCAGTGAATTGTATACCACCAGCCGGACCGGCGTTGCCTGCGCCAGGCTGAACTCGATCGCTGTCGCCGGGTTGAAGGGATTGGGGTAGTTGGGCGCCAGGGAGAAAACCGCGCTGGGCAGCACCTCCTCTACCGCGGTCAACTGCCGGCCCTCGACCAAGTTTAGCAACCCGTCAACCCCCACCCCCTGGTAGGTATCCACCTGCCCGTTGGTCCAGCGCACCACCAGCGAATCCAGGTGCTGCGTCTGGCCCAGACCCAGGTGTACGGTGCGACTGCTGTGAGACATGCCGGAGGTGCCATTCACCTCGCCGGTATAGCGCCGGTCGCCGGCAAAGGCGGACAGTCGGGTACCGATGCCGTCGCGGTTGCTCTGCACCCACTCCACCTCCACCTGCAGCCAATGGGCCTGGTGGCCGCCGTTGCGGTAGAGGAAGTTGGCACTGCCCTCGTTGACCACGTACACGTCCTGGTCCCCGTCGGCGTCAAAGTCGCCCAGCATCACCCCGCGCGAACGGGAAGCCGCATCCATGCCGTAGCCCTGGGCCTGATCGTTGAAGGTCCCGTCCCCGTAGTTCATATAGACCCGGCCGGGTGAGAAGGCATTGGTCACGAAAAGATCCAGGTCGGCGTCGTAATCGCCAAAGGCGCAGCCAGTGCCCTGGGCCAAGTTCTCGACTCCGGCCTGGGCTGCCACGTCTACAAAAGAATGGGAGTCGAGTTCGTTGCGGTACAGGGCGCTGCGGCCGTCTACGTTGACCACGTACACGTCCAGGTCCCCGTCGGCGTCAACATCCCCCGGAGCCACACCCACGGCGCTGCGCTCATCCCCTACCTGGTTGGAGACAAAGGCGCCCTCCCCCTGGTTAGCATAAAAGATATCGTAGTCGCCGTAGATGCTGGCGTACAGGTCCACGTCCCCGTCCTCGTCGTAATCGGCAAAGGCGGCAGATCCGCCGCTGGAGCGAAAATAGCTGATGATGTTCTTCTCAGCGGTGACGTCGGCGAAAGACCCGCGGCCCTCGTTGTGGTACAGGCTGTTGAACTGCCCCCTGAAGCGGGATACGTACAGATCTAAGAGCCCGTCCTGATCGTAGTCGCCGGCCACCCCGGCATAACTCGACTGCACCGCGTCCAGGCCCGACTCGGCCGAGCGGTCGGCGAAGCTCCCATCCCCCTGGTTGTGGAAAAAGCGGCTGGCCTCCCCCTCAGGGACAAACCCCCCCTTGGCGAGGAAGGGATCCTGAAAGCCGTCCCCGTCGAAGTCGGCCAGCACCAGGCCCGTGCCGTTGCCCGAGTCGGCCACTCCGCTGGCCAGGGTGGTGTTGGTGAACCGGCGTCCCCCCTCGTCGCGATACAGGGCGCTCTCGCCCAGACCCAGGGAACCGCCATTGGCCAGGTACAGGTCCAGATCCCCATCGGCGTCGTAATCCGAAAAAGCGCCGGCCCAACCCTTGCCCGGATCATCAGCGCCCAGCGCGGCCCCCACCTCCTCAAAGGGATAGAGATGATGACAGCGCTCCCAGATGTTGTCCTCCTGCACCTGGTCACCCCCTTCGAGGGAGAAGCTGAAACAGTGGGTCCCGCTCCACTCGGGCTGCCACTGGGGCAGGTGCATCATACGCCTTTCTCCTGGTTCCAGCGCGGGCACCGGTATACGCTCGTTGTACACCTGCCGCTCCCGGAAGCGGATCTGCGCCCGCAACAATCCCCCGCTGCGCTCCTGGCCGCGATTCTCCACCTCCACCTCGGGGGCCAGGACAGCCCAGCGGGGGGCCAGATCGGGCTGCACCACCCTCCGGATGGCCAGGTCACGGCCGGGCGTCGGCTCACTCAACCTGAGCTCCTGGCCGGCCTCAACCTGCGCCAACACCGTGCGCTGTCCGTCGGGCCAGCGCACCTCCACCTCGGCCACCGACTGCACACCCAGGCCAAAGTGGAGCAGGTCCCCGTGCTGCGAACCCAGCAGCGAAGAAACAGTGTACTCGCGCAACTGGGCACCCGCCGAGGTGCGCACCCTCACCCACGCGCCCAGGACACTGCGCCCGTCAGCGAGCAAATCCACCTCCAGCCAGTGGCCCTGGTCCCGGCTGTCGTTGCGCAGCCGCACCCCGGCCTGGTCTACCCCGGCCATGAAGGCGTCCACATCGCCGTCCAGATCGTAGTCGGCCAGCGCCACCCCGGCGGTGTTCCAGGCCGCCCCCGCCGGCAGCGCCTGGGCCTGGGCAAAGCGGGCGGTCCCCAGATTCTCGAACACCGCGGGCCGCCCCAGGCTGGAGATGAGCAGGTCCTGGTCGCCGTCGTTGTCGAAGTCGGCCCTCCCCCTGAACTCACCCCGTCCAGGCCGGTGCCCGACTCGCCGGTCCAGTCGGTGAAGGTACCATGACCATCGTTGCGGTACAGCACCGTGCGCTCGCCAGCCCCCGAAAGCAGGTACAGGTCGAGATCGCCGTCGTTGTCGAAGTCGGCAGGCAGGCCCACCAAGCTGGCCCCGGTGCGGCCCAGGCCCACGGCCAGCGCTTCCTGGCGCAAGGTGCCGTGTCCCTGGTTGCGGAAGAACAGGTTGGGATAATTCAGATTGGCCACTTACAGGTATAGATCGCCGTCACCGTCGCTGTCGAAGGGCGTGGCGCTGAAACTGTCCTGGCCGGAGCGCAATGCACTGAACAATTCGCTCTGATCGGCAAAACCTTCGCCATAGAGATGGCGGTAGAACTGGTTGGCCTGGGCAGCCCGGTGGGTGGCGAAAAGATCCACCTCGCCGTCGCCGTCAAAGTCCCCAAAGGCGGCGCTGGTAGAGGCCTGGTGGTCGGCCAGTTCGGCCGGTTTCTCGATGCGGGTGAAATGCCCGCCCTCGTTGCGGAAAAACAGGTGTGGATCGCGGAAGCGGATCAGGTACAGGTCCAGGTCCCCGTCCGCGTCGACGTCTACCCAGGCCCCGCCCAGCGCCGGACCAGCGGCATTGGTCAGCAACGCACTCTGGTCGGCAAAAGTCCCGTCGCCCTGGTTGTGGAAGAGCAAAGGTCCCTCGCCCCGGCCCAGACGGGTCACCAGCAGGTCGGGGCGCCCGTCCCCGTCGTAGTCGCCAAAAGCCGCGCCGTTGGCTTCACTCACCATGCCCACCCCGGCGGCAAGAGCCTGGTCGGTGAAGGTGATGGCCGCAGCCAAAGGCGCCGCCGTAACAAAGATCCCGAGCGGGAGCGCTGAAAGCATGAACGCCTCTTTTACCTACGGTGATGGATGACGGGACTATACACGCAAAAAATAGAACGCGCAACTGCGGCGGGGAGATGACCCGGGAGGTCTTGACTGGGGGAGTGGCCGCCGGGAAAGGGCCTGGGGGCTGAGCAGGGCGTCGGTGGCAGGCCCGGGACTCGGGAAAGACCGTAGGGGTCACTCCCCGACGCACCTTAGTTGTCTCCCCATCGCACCACTGCTGTTTCCAGAATTCGCCACCAGCGCGACACCAACAACCCTCCCGCTGCACGGCAAACACTTGCCCCCTCGTCTCTTGCGGCACAAGCGCAGCGCCGGCCCGACTTTTGCCAGCAACCCGGCAGAGAGGAGAATCGCGCCATGACGACCATCGCCACCCGCCGCCGGGGACTCATCCTCGCCGGCCTGTTGTCTCTTTTACCGGCCACCGCGCCGGCTCAGGTGTACCTCTCCGAGATCCTGGCCGACCCTCCCAATGATCTGGCCGGCGACACCAACGGAGACGGTATCCGCGACACCTATGCCGACGAGTTCGTCGAACTCTTCAATGCCGGCACCGACACCCTCTCCCTGGCTGGTTGGAGACTGAGCGACGACGACACCACCCCGGCGCACAGCTCCTTCTTTCCGGTCTGGGCCCGCCTGGAACCCGGCGGCTACCTGGTGCTCTTTGGCGGGGGCGCCCCCACGGGATTTACCGTTCCGGTCTTCACCGACGACGGCCGCATCGGCGACGGCTTGAGCAACAGCGGCGATACCGTGTTCCTGATCGACGCCCACGGCGACACCGCCGACGTGGTACACGGCCACGACTGGCCCGCCGACCGCTCGGCAGCGCGCAGCGCCGCCGGCCTCTTCGTCGCCCACGGTAATCCGCCGGGCCAGGGTGAGGCTTTTTCTCCTGGGCAAGCGAACCTGTCCGCTGTCCCGCCACCGGCCAGCCCTCCAGATCCGCCCGCACCACCCCATCAACCTGGGCGCAGTCACTACACCACTATCCTCATCGAGGAAATCCTGGCCGACCCGCCCGCAGACCTGGCCGGCGATGCCAATGGGGACGGCACCCGCGACACCTATGCCGATGAGTTCGTCGAACTCTTTAATGCCGGCACCGACACCCTCTCCATAGCCGGCTGGAAACTGGGCGACAACGATGTGGCCACCAGCGCCTTTTTCCAGTTCCCCGCAGGGACGAGCCGGGCCCCCGGTGGGCATCTGATACTCTTCGGCGGAGGCGCGCCCACCGGATTCTCGGTCCCGGTCTTCGCCGACGACGGCCGCATCGGCGACGGCTTGAGCAATAGCGGCGACACCGTACTGCTCTTCGATGCGGCCGGTGACACCGCCGATGTGGTGGTGGGCCACGACTGGCCCGCCCATCAATCGCTAGTGCGTTTCCCCGAGGGCAGCGGCGACTTTGTCCCCCACGACACCCCGCCCGGAATTGATGAACCTTATTCGCCGGGCCGGGCCAGAGCCCGGGCGCCGGCACCCCTCAGCAACCCCGCTGCTCCGCCCCTGCTCTCACCACCTGCACATCTGCCGCCGGTGCAACTCTCCCTCACCGAGATCCTGGCCGATCCCCCCGGCGACGTGAACGGCGACGAGCGGGCCGACCGCAACGAGGATGAGTTCGTCGAACTCTTCAACCCAGGACCGGACCTGGACCTGAGCGGCTGGCGGCTCTCCGACGACGACACTGCTCCTGAGCGCCAGTTCCATTTCCCGGCCGGCACCCTGCTCCAGAGCGGCCAGTACCTGGTGCTCTTCGGCGGGGGAAATCCCCGCCCGCTGCCCGGCTGCCTTTTGCCGACGACGGCACCATAGGAGACGGCCTGGCCAACAGCGGGGATCACATCCTACTCATCGGTGGGACCGCGCCCGACACCCTGCTCGACTTCACCTACATCAGCAAACCCGACCTGAACCAATCCCTTTCTTGCGAAGGAGACGAGCCCTGCATCCCCCACAGCCAGTTGCCTGGGCGGACCTTTCTCTCCCCAGGCAACCCGCGTTCCCTCTATACCGGTTTCAGTGTCGACTCGCTGAGCCTGGTGGCCGACCAGAGCGATACCCTGGTCCTGCGCGGCCAGTTTGCCGGCGGCAGCGAACCTATCAATCCGGCGCGGGTGCTCTGGCATGTGGAGGACCCGCGCCTGCTGCGGGTGGACAGAGACGGGGTGGTCAGAGGCCTGCGGCCTGGCAGGACCATCGTGGATGCCTGGACCGCCCAACTGCTCCTGGCTTCGGGCAGCGTCCAGGTGCAGGCGCCCCCGCCTCCCCCCCCACCGCCCAATCAGCCACCCCGTTTCGTCTCCCCGCCCGACACCCTGGCCTATGTGGGCAGCCACTACCACTACACCCTGCGCGCCGAAGATCCCGAGCGCTCGACCCTGCTCTACACCCCGACCCAACTGCCAGCCTGGCTGCAATGGGACCCAGCGACCCGCACCCTCTCCGGGCAGGCCCCGCTAGCACCGGGCAGCGACGAAATCGCCGTGGAGGTGGACGACGGTCAGGGCGGCTTGGCCAGCCAGCGCTATGCCCTGCACCTGATCCCCCGGCCGGAGATCCACTTTGCCGAAGTGCTGAGCGATCCGCCGCCCGGGTTGGCCGGCGACGCCAACGGCGACGGACAGCGCCATAGCCAGACCGATGAGTTCGTCGAACTCCTCAATCCCACCCTCGCCCCTGTGGAGCTGAGTGGCTGGATCTTGACCGAGGAGAACAGCGGTCAGCTCTTCCGTTTCCCCACCGGCATCACACTGCCCCCCGGCGCCAGGAAGGTGGTCTTTGGCGACGACGCCCCTGAGGAGCCTTTCTCCTTTTCCGCCGGCGGCCGCCTGGGCCAGGGGCTCAATAATCGACTGGGTGTCCTCTATCTGATCGACCCTGCGGGACCCGACACCCTGACTAGGGCCGCTTACCGCTTTGACCGCGATCCCGACCAGTCCATCTGCTGGACCGCCGACCGCGAAGGCCCCGTACTCCACAGCCAGTGGCCGGGGCGCGACCTCTTCTCACCCGGCAAAACCCGCCCCCAGCTCCAGACCCTGACCCTCGACCCACCGCGTCTGCTCCTGACCACCGGCGAAAACACCCAGCTCAAGGTAGTGGGCAGGTACAGCGACGGCCTACAGCAGGGATTACACCTGCCGGTGCAGTGGAGCAGTTCCTCCCCTGCCGTCGCCCCGCTGAAAGGCCAGGGCCTAGTGGCGGCCAAGGACACCGGGCGCACCCGGATCTGGGTTCAGCTCGACACCTTCGCCGCCGGCTGCCAGGTCACCGTACATTACCCGTTGCCCAGACGGATCGACTTCTCTCCGTCATGGGAGCGTTTCTCGGCCCCTGCCGGCCTGCCCCTTTCCTTCGCCGTGCGCTCGCTGGCCGGCGAGGCCCTCGATTGTACCTGGTCGGTCAACGGACACCCTCAGCAGACCCGCGCCCAGCACCTGGTGCACTGCGCCTCGGCCCACCATCCCGATACCATCGCGGTGGTGGTGCGCGTCCGCCAGGAGACCTACACCCATCGCTGGCTGCTGAAGCTGGGCAACTCCCCGTCGCGCCAGGTGGACACCTTGATCGCCGCCGCCCCTCTGAAACCCCGCAACCATCCCAACCCCTTCAACGCCTCGACCCACATCCGCTTCCAACTATCCGGCTCAGCCCAATCCCCCATCCTGCGCCTCTACGACCTGGCCGGCCAGCAGGTGCGCCAACTTCCGGTCGCCGCAGCACAGGCCGGCTGGTACCACGCCCTCTGGGACGGCCTCGACGCCCAGGGCCGCCCCGCCGCCTCGGGCATCTACCTCTACACCATCGAGAGCGGCCCCCAGCGCCAACTCGGCAAACTCCTGCTGCTGCGCTGATGGCCCAACTCCATTTGTGCCGGCATCCCCCTTTGCATTTATTCTTTCTATCATCCCATCCAACGCAGAGGAGGAACCCATGCACAGTGCTCGCACCCTGGCCCTGGCCGCCGGCCTGGCCCTGGCCACCGGCGCTGCCGCCCAGCAAATGGCTGTGGCCCAGCTGATCAATCCCGAAGGCCAGAAGGTCGGCATCGCCACCCTCACCCAGGGGCAGGACGGCCTCACCCTGATGGTCCACGTCCGCGGCCTGGCCCCCGGCCTGCACGCCCTGCACCTGCACTCCGTGGGCAAGGCCGAAGCCCCCGACTTCAAATCCGCCGGCCCGCACTTCAATCCCTACCACAAGCAGCACGGCACCAAGAATCCCCATGGCCCGCACGCCGGCGATCTGCCGAACTTACTAGTGGATGCCGACAGCGTCGGCACCGCCGTGGTCAAGGCGTCCCAGGTCACCCTGGGCCAGGGCGTTAATTCCCTTTTCGACACTGACGGTTCGACGGTGGTGATCCACGAGAAGGTCGACGACGACAACGTGCAGGCCGATTCTACCAACACTGCGGGCAACGCCGGCAAGCGGCTGGCCTGCGGGGTCATCGAGTGGCTGAAATAAACGGGAGGGAGGATCATGAGTGAGGAACTCTTTGTAGTGCGCGACCTGACCCCGCCGGGCAGCTTCACCAGCGGGGTCGAGGGACCGGCCTGTGACCGCGAGGGCAACCTCTACGCCGTCAACTACGCCAGGCAACACACCATCGGCAAAGTGACGCCCACCGGGGAGGCCAGCGTCTTCCTCGAACTGCCCAAGGGCAGCATCGGCAACGGCATCCGCTTCGACAGCCAGGGCTTCATGCTTATCGCCGACTACACCAACCACAACGTGCTCAAAGTGGACATGCAAACCCGGCAGATCGGGGTGCGCGGCCACGAGCCGACCATGAATCAGCCCAACGACATCGCCATCGGTGCCAATGATATCGTCTACGCCAGCGATCCCAATTGGGGAGAGTCCACCGGCCAGCTCTGGCGGGTGGGTATCGAAGGTAGCGTCACCCGGCTCGAAGGCAACATGGGCACCACCAATGGCATCGAGGTCAGCCCGGGGGAAGACCACCTCTACGTCAACGAGAGCGTCCAGCGCAATGTCTGGGCCTACGACCTATCGCCCCAGGGTGAAGTGCACAACAAGCGCTTGCTCATCCAGTTCCCCGACTACGGCATGGACGGCATGCGCTGCGACGTGTTGGGCAACCTCTACATCACCCGCCACGGCAAGGGCACCGTGGCCGTGGTTTCGCCCGCCGGCCAGGTGCTGCGCGAAATCCCCCTGCCCGGGGACAAACCCACCAACATCGCCTTTGGCGGGCCGGACGGCCGCACCTGCTATGTGACCGAGGCGGACCGCTGCAACGTGGTGGTCTTCCGCGCCGACGCCCCAGGCCGCAGTTGGCAGCTCTACCAGCGGCGGCGCTGAGTCCACCACCACTCCCACAAAACACGAAGCCCCTTTGAGCCAGGCTCAAAGGGGCTTTTCATCGCTATACCGGGAGCGGCTACGGCCGGCTCTCTCCCTGCCTGGCAGCCATCCGGCTGATCTGGTCCCGGAGTTTGGCCGCCTCTTCGTAGGCTTCTTCGGCGACCAGCCGGTCCAGTTGCGCCTTGAGTCTATCCAGTTCGCTGCCCTCACCCAGCGGCCCCGCACCCTTGGCCTCCAGGGGCACCAGTTGCTCGGCTTCCATAACATCGCCGGCCAGCAGGGAAGCTTCCTCGGCATCGATCTTGCCGTACAGGCCACTCACCTCCTGGCCGGCCTCTTCCAGCACTTCCTGGCTCATGAAGATGGGCACACTCATCAGGGTGGCCAGGATCATACCGTCGCTGGGGCGGCAGTCGAGGTAGAAACACTCCTGCTCGACCTGGATGAAGAGGTAGGCGTAGAAGGTTTCTTTTTTGAGGGTGTGGATGACCACCTGCTGGACCCGGCCCTTGACCTTTTCGAGCAGATTATGGATCAGGTTGTGGGTGAGGGGCCGGGAGAAAGGAACGCGCTGGCGGGCCATGTTCAGGGCCTTGCCCTCGAACTCGCCGATGGTGATAGGCACCACCTTCTCCTCTTCGCCTTTGAGCAGGGCGAGGAAGGCGTCAGGCGAGGCGGAGACCTCTGGAAAGGGATAGACCCCGATGAGCTGCACGGGAATCAGGCGTTGACCTCCAGGTTTCATCGAGTTCCCTCTCAAGGTCGTTGAATCACCAGGGGCCGGCATTTCGCCGTTACGGTATGAATATACTCCATCCCGAACAATTTTCAAGTTGATAAACCTCACATCAGGCCCTTCTCTTTCAGGCTCAGAAATTCATCCGCGCCGATGATGAGATGATCGAGTACCTCGATGCCCATCAGCTGTCCGGCCTTCACCAAGCGGCGGGTCAATTCCAGGTCGTCCTTGGTAGGGGAGACATCGCCCGAAGGGTGGTTGTGCGCCAGGATAATGCTGGCCACCGCGTGGTGCAGGGCCACCCGGAACACCTCGCGCGGGTGGACGATGGAGGCCGACAGACTGCCGATGGAAATCACCTCCTTGTGCACCACCTGATTGCGGGCATTGAGGTACAGACAGAGGAAATGCTCCTTGCGCTGGTCCTTGATCTCGGCCAGCAGCGGCACCACCTCGGCCGGGCAGGAGATGAGCGGCAGTACCCCCAGCCCCCGTTCCAGACCGCGTTTCACCAACTCGATCGCCGCCACCAGCATCGCCGCCTTGGCCTTTCCCAGGCCCTTGAGACGGGCCAGGTGTTCCAGGTCCAGGCCCATCAATTCGGCGGCAGGGTGGGCCTCCAGAATGGCCTTGGATACCTCCAGGACATTGTGCCCCCGGTATCCGGTGCCCAGGAGCAGGGCCAGGAGTTCGTAGTCCTTCAAGGCTGCGGGGCCCTGGCGGGCCAACCTTTCCCGCGGCAACTCCACGGCCCCTAGTCCTTGTGGAAAGGAGGTTGACCGGCCTTCGGCGAGGCGCGTCCCAGACGCGCGGTTCCAAGGGTGGGCGGTATCCATCTTCTCCCTCGCGATGTGTGGGTGGGGTGACAGGGCTGTAACGCCGGCCATCCGCCCGCAGGGCGATCAGGCCGTGAGGGCGATAAACAGCACCTTCCGTGCCAGGGTTTCTTGCCCCCACCCGGAGCCTCTGCTATATTTCCCCCACCATGATCGCTGCCCCGTGGCCCCTCTTGCCCTTCCATCCCTGCTCGCGCTGAGTCCATGTCCCCGCCGGCCCAGGCATCCACCCCCGCTCCGTCTGCCGGTCAATATCAATTGTACCGCTGGTCTCCACATCTGCTGTCTGGGCTCCTGCTGGCCTTGTCTTTTCCTTGCCACCCCAGCCATGCCCTGGCCCTGCTCTTCGACTCCACCTGGGCTTGCGTGGCCCTCATCCCGCTGCTGCTGGCCCTGCCCGCCGGCAACTTTAAGGAAGGCTGTCGCTGCGGCTGGGCCTGCGGCTTCATCTTTAATCTGTTGGCCCTCTACTGGGTGGCCCACACCCAGGGAGGAGGCACGGCCGTGGTGGTCGGCACCTTGCTCATGGCCGCCTATCTGGCGCTCTTCACCGGCCTCTTCGCCGGTTGTCTGTCCCTGCTGCTCAAACGCTCGGGACCGCTGGCCGCGCTGCTGGCCCCACTGCTGTGGACGGCCCAGGAGTACCTGCTCTCCCTGGGGGAGTTGGGTTTCCCCTGGCTGCTGCTGGGCCACAGCCAGGCCCTCTACCCCCACCTGATCCAGTACGCCGCCTACACCGGCGTCTATGGGGTCTCCTGCTGGGTGGTGCTGGTCAATGCCCTGGGTTATCTGGCCCTGTCTACCGGGCTAGGGTCTGGACTGCGGCTGGCTGCCGGCGGGGCGGTGCTCCTCAGCTTCGTCGTGCCCTGGTACTACAGCGCTGCGGTGATGGAGGCGGGGCTGCCCTCCGAACAGGTGCGGGTGGGCCTGATCCAGCCCAATCTGGGCATGGAGAAATGGGGCATGGACGGTCTGGAGTTGAGCTTCTCCACTCTGGAACGGCTCTCGCGCCAGGCCGCCGCCCAGCAGCCCGACCTGCTGGTCTGGCCCGAAACCGCCCTGCCCTGCTATGTGACCATGAGGCCCCATTGCCGGGAACGGGTGGAGCGGCTGGTTCAGGAAGTACAGATCCCCCTGCTGACCGGTGCCCCCGAGCAGGACACCACCACCAACGAGTTGCTCAACGCCGCCTTCTTCTTTCAGCCGGGCCAGCCCCAACTGCAGTCTTCCGCCAAGATGCATCTGGTGCCCTTTGGCGAACGCACCCCCTTCAGAGACTCGATCCCTTTGCTGCGCGATATCGACTGGGCCGCCCTCACCGGCGACCTGGCGCCGGCCGAATTCTCGCCGGGCCGCACCCGCACCCTCTTTGCCCATCCCCGCGCCCCCTTTGCGGTGCTGATCTGTTTCGAGTCTGTTTTCCCCGATCTGGTGCGGCGCCATGTGGAGGGCGGAGCGCAGCTCTTGGTCAACATCACCAACGATTCCTGGTTCGGACAGACCGCCGGCCCGTACCAACACGCCTGCCTGGCGGCAATGCGCGCCGTCGAGAACCACACCTCGGTGGCCCGCTGCGCCACCACCGGCATCTCGGTGTTCATCGACCCTTTCGGACGTATGAGCCAGGCCACTGAACTCTTCACCGAGGAAACTCGGGTCGGCGCCCTGCCCATCGGCCAGGGCGGCACCTTCTACACCCGCCACGGCGATCTCTTTGCCCAGCTGGCGCTGCTGCTCTCGGTCCTGGGCCTGCTGGGTGCAGCCCGGACCACTTTGAGAGGATGAGCCTTGGAACCGTCGAGACCTAAAGGCAAAGGACCCTTTGGCGAGATGCCTTTCCTCGACCATCTGGAGGAACTGCGCTGGCGCCTGCTCAAGTCCATCGCCGCCGTGGTCATCGGCGCCATCCTCAGCCTGACCTACTCCAAGGAGATCACCGAATTCCTGACCTATCCCTACAAAAACGCCGTCATCAGCCTTGAGTCAGCCGGCCAGTCCAGCCCGCTAGGGGCGATGCAGCAGATGTTCGATCGGTGGTTCCAGAGCGCGGTCGCCGTGCTCGAACCGGTGACCGCCCCTTCCCCTGCCGACACCCTGGGTGCCCAGACCCCCACCCTGCCGCCCAACCGCCGGCTCCAGGCCCTCAAGCCCACCACCTATCTGATGTTGAGCATGCACATCGCCCTGCTGGGTGGCCTGGTGCTGGCCCTGCCCGTGGTCTTTTATCAGTTCTGGTGCTTCGTGACCCCTGGCCTACTGCCTCAGGAGCGGCGGCTGATCCTGCCCATCGTGGTCCTCAGCGTCACCTGTTTCCTCATCGGGGCGCTCTTCGCCTACACCATCGTCCTGCCCACCGGCCTGCTCTTTTTCCTCAGTATGGAGCCCAAGGACATGACCTCCCAGTGGGCGGTGGACGAGTACATCAGCCTGGTGCTGTGGATGTTATTGGGCTTCGGGGTGGTTTTTGAATTGCCGGTGCTGACCCTCTTCCTCTCCCGGATGGGCCTGGTGACGGCCGACCTGCTGCGCCGCATGCGCCGCTACGCCGTGGTCGTGATCTTTGTCGTCGCCGCCATTCTCACCCCCAGCCCGGACCCCTTCTCGCAATTGCTGATGGCCGTCCCGCTGATGGGGCTCTACGAGATCAGCATCTGGATCTGCCGCTTCGGCGGCAAGCGGCGCAAAAAACAGAAATCTGAAGAAGAGGCCCCGGAGACATAAAAAAAGAGCCGGCCGCAAGCGAAGATCGACCAGCCGAAGGCTTGGAGACAGCCAGGAGGGGAGGGGTGGAAAAGCTTCTTATTCCCCCGTCTCTTTTTCTGGCTCTACTATCTTTTCTATGGGTGATTTTGGCGATTTTCAGGGGTCTGGGATGAAGGAGGTGAGGACCTTGAGCATGAGGTATCGCTGATCTTTGATGCCGTAGGCTCGGCGCTGGATAGCGCGGATCTTGTTGTTGAGGCCCTCCATGAAACCGAGCG
>SICG01000043.1 GCA_009691525.1 Candidatus Latescibacterota bacterium
ACCGCATGACTGGTTCTTCGGATGACCATCGCATACCTCCAACACGGACGGGAACGGTATACGATAAAAAGCTTTTGCTTGCCTGCGGCAAGCAGAACTTTTCCTCCCCTTCCAAAGGAAGGGGCTTCCAAGTTCTAAGGGATAGTGAAAGGTACCCCGGTGTGGGCGATTGCCAGTGAGTCAATAAGCTCAGACACAAGAGGGCGATGAGCAGCGCCGGGATTTCTGGGTAGAGTTGCGCGGTGTACAGGAAGAAGGGGGTGGTGCTGCCCCCGACCAGGGTGCAGGCCAGGGCGTGCCATTGATTGAAGCCCAGGCGCACGAGCCAGAGGAAGGCCAGGGTGAGGACCCCGGCGCTCAGCACGGCGATGACCAGGCTGCAGGCCAGGCGGGGGTTATTCCATAACGTCAGGCCTGTCCAGTAGGCCGGCACCAGCAGGGCGGATAGGCCAATCGGGTGGACTGAATGGATCTTTCCCGGCGGTGAAGCTGGTGCTTGATGGGGGGGGGAAATCGATGACGTGATATTCCTTGACCTGATCCGGCCCCAGGTTGTTGCTCAGATCCATGTCCCCGTCGTGGAAGAGACTCTGACTGACGCGCAGGTAATGGGCCTCGTCCCCGTGGAGCATGGTCATCTGGCAGAAGTACAGGGCCCAAAGCGCCAGGACGAGGGCACTGGCCACTGACAAGCATAGGGCCAGGCGTCGGGTGGAGACCAGCGGTAACCGCCCTGCCTGGGGAAAAAGAAAAAAGGCCGCAGCCAGCGCCCAGGTAGCATGGGGTGACCAGAGCAAGGTCAGGTAAGGGAAAAGAGTGGTGAGGGGGGACCACAGGGTGCACAGACGGAGCAACAACAGCGCTCCGGTGAGCAGCGACAGTTGTCGGAGATTTTGGCCCAACCGGAGGGTTTGCTCGGGCGTCCGCTCCCCCCAGTGGTGGCGGCCATAGGCCAGGGCCAAACCGCTCACTGCCAGGAGCCAGGGCCACGCGGGCCACTGGAGGTGCCAGTTCGGCGTGTCTACCACCAGTCTGAATTGTTGGAGCGAGATGCCGATCTGGGCCTGAAAGCTGCCGGCAAGGCACCACAGGAAGAAGGCAGTGGCTGCCAGGCGGATCTCAATATTGCAGGGAAGGGGTCAATACAGGGCTGTCAGCCTGAGAAGTGAGCGGGACATTTGCGTTTGCCTCAGGGTCTGGGCTGGCCTCAGCGGTCCTGTTCCTGCGCGATGCGGCTGCCCGTGGCCCCCTGCTGGCCCTGGTACTTGCCCTGATAGGGACGGTCGGCCACTTGATCCATACGCGCAAAGACCAACTGGCAGATGCGGCGGCCCTCCTGCAGGCGGATGGGCAGGCGGTTGGCGTTGTACAGTTCCAGGGTGATGGTGCCCTCGAAGCCGGGGTCGACCCAGCCGGCATTCTGGATGAAGAGGCCGATGCGGCCGATGGAACTGCGTCCCTCGACAAAGGCGGTCAGGTTATTGGGCAGACGTATATACTCCCGGGTGGTGGCCAGCAAGAAGGAATGGGGGGGGATGATGATCTCGCTCTGGTTGAGTTCCTCGTACTTCAGCACGCTGTCGAGCCGGATGACGTCGAGGGTGTTCTCGTTTACCTTGAGGAAGTGATCACTCAGGCGCAGGTCGATGGAGGCCGGCTGAATCTGCTCGGGGGTGATGGGATCGACGAGCAATTCACCACTTTGGAGCATCTTTTTCAGGGTGCTATCGGAGAGGATCATGGTTTTGCCTTGTTCTTCCAGGTGCGGGCCAATTGGACCAGCAGGCGCACGCCAAGGCCGACGCAGCCCTTGGGGGTGTAGGGCTTGGACTGGCTGCTCCAGGCGGTACCAGCGATGTCGAGATGCACCCAGGGATACTCGCCCGCGAACTCGGCCAATAGGGCAGCGCCAGTGCTGGCCCCGCCGGGCCGGCCGCCGGTGTTTTTCATATCGGCGTAGTCGCTCTTGATCTGCTCGCGGTATTCGGCCCACAAGGGCAGGGGCCAGACGCGTTCGCTGGTATGTTCGCCGGCTTGGCGCACCCGCTCGGCCAGGTGTTCGTCGTTGCTGAACATGCCGCTGGCGTGGTGCCCCAGGGCCACCACGCAGGCGCCGGTGAGGGTGGCCAGGTCCACTACCCCTGCCGGGTTGAAACGCCGGGCATAACCCAGGGTGTCAGCCAGGATCAGCCGGCCCTCGGCGTCGGTATTGACGATCTCGATGGTTTTACCGGTGAGGGTCTTGAGGATGTCCCCCGGCTTAAAGGCCCGGCCGTCGGGCAGGTTCTCGGTGGCAGCTACCAGGCCGACCACATAGTGGGGGATCTTGAGGGCGGCTACTGCCTGCATGGCGCCCAGGACGGCGGCAGCGCCGCACATGTCGAACTTCATATCCTCCATCTTCTCCCCCGATTTGAGGGAGATGCCGCCGCTGTCGAAGGTGACGCCCTTGCCCACCAAGACCAGGGGCTGCCCCCCGGCCTTTTTGTTGTGTTCCAAGACGATGAAACGCGGCGGTTGGGCGCTTCCTTGGGCCACGGCAAGCAGGGCGCCCATGCCCAGCTTTTTCATGCTGCCTTGGTCGATGATCCGGCAACTCAGGCCGTGCTGGCGAGCAAGCCGGCGGGCGACGCTGGCCAGATAAATCGGCGTGGCGACGTTGCCGGGATGGTTGCCCAGGTCGCGGGCCAGGTTGGTGGCGCTGGCGATCTGGACGCCGGTGCGCAGCCCGCGGCGAATGGCGTTGAGTTTAGCGGGTGCGGATTCCACCACCGTCAGGGTCCTTAGTTGCTTGCGCGCCTGGTTGGTGCTGCGGTAGTGGTCGAAGCGGTAACAGGCCAGCAGGCTGCCTTCGGCCAGAGCCTCGGCCGTCGCCTCGGTATCGAGGCCGCCGGCGCCGCTGCCGTGGAGTACGGTGACCGCCTCCTCAACCCCCAAGTCTTGTAGCCGTCTGGCCGCAGTGCCGGCGGCCTGACGGGCGGCCTCGAGGTCAAAGTCGGCCAATTTGCCCAGGCCCACCACCAGCACGCGGCGGGCCGCATGAGCTTTGAGGTCTTTGCCGGGGTAGAGGAGCAGGAGTTCGTTCTTCTGGCCGCTGAAATCCCCGCTGTCCAGCGCCGCGCTGATCACCCCCCCCAAGGCTTGGTCCACCGCCTTGGCAGCGCCCGTGAGACGGGCGTCCTGGAACAGGTTGACGATCAGGGTGGTACTGCGTTCTGCTTGGATCTGGCCCTGGCGTACCCTAATATTCATATCTTCTGGTCCTTCTGTTGGTGCAACTATTTTTCGTCGGCGCAAAAGTAGACCCACCTTCCCCTAGTGTCAAGGTGAGCGATGGAAGTGTATTTGATCCGCCACGGGCAATCGCAGAATAACGTCATCGAAAGTGCTCTCCCCGGCAGCCCTGCCGCTCAGGGTTGCCGCCACCAGGACCCCGAATTGACGGCCAAGGGGGAACGTCAGGCCCAGTGTGCCGCCGAATTCATGGCCAAGAGAGGGCATCTCTATCCCGACGAACATCAACCAGAGCGGCCAGTGCTGGACCAGCTCTACTGCAGTGCGATGGTCCGCGCCCTGCACACGGCCCAGTTCATCGCCGGGAAGGTGGGGGTGCGACCCGAGGTCTGGGTGGACCTGCACGAGATCGGGGGCATCTATTTGGACCAGGACGGCGGCAAGGTGGGACTTCCGGGACTGTCGCGGGGCCAGATCCAGGCGCGGTTCCCCGAGACCCAACTGCCGACGCAGGTCGCCGAGCAGGGGTGGTGGCAGGGCGGGTACGAGGAGGTGCACCAGGCGCAGAGCAGGGCTATGGGTGTGGCGCGCCAGCTGCGCGAGATGGCCGGCAACGGGGGCCGCATCGGCCTGGTTTCCCACGGCGACTTTCTCGACCGGCTGCTCAAGGCCCTCGAGGATTCGCAGTCTGGGAGGGGCAGCTACTGGGAGCACCACAACACCGGCATCACCCGCCTCGACTTTGAGCCTGGGGGCCGGCAGGTGCTCAGATACCTCAACCGGGTCGAGCACCTGCCGGCCGAACTCTTGGCCCGCGGCTGAAGGTCTGCGGGTTGCGAATAAGCCTTGTTTTTTGTTAAATCCCTTATGATGAACAGCAATCAAGTCGAACAACTCAGCGGCTTTCTCAAGCCCGACCAGCTCCTCACCAGCGCGGAGGAGCTGAGCGTCTATGCGTACGACGGCACCGCCATGTTACATCAGCTGCCTGACTGCGTGGTGCTGCCCGAAAACACCCGTCAGGTGTCCAATGTGCTGCGCTGGGCCAACGAGGCCCGCGTCCCGGTGGTGACCCGCGGCTCGGGCACCGGGCTTTCGGGCGGGTCGGTGCCAGTGGCCGGTGGGCTGGTGCTCTGCCTGGTGCGCATGAATCACCTCCTTGAGGTAGATACCCGCAATCTGACCATGACGGTAGAGCCCGGGGTGATCACCCAGCAGATCGCCGACGCGGCCGTGGCTGCCGGGCTCTTTTATCCCCCCGATCCGGGCTCGATCAAGATCTCGACCATCGGCGGCAACGTCGCCAACAATTCGGGCGGCCTGCGCGGGCTCAAGTATGGGGTGACCCGCGACTACGTGATGGCCCTGGAGGTGGTGTTGGCCGACGGCCGCATCCTCAACACCGGCACCAAGTGTGTCAAGGATGTGGCAGGTTTCACCCTCAAGGATCTTTTTATCGGCTCGGAGGGCGCGCTGGGGGTGATCACCCGTATCACCCTCAAGCTGATCCCCCAGCCGGCGGCCAAACGCACCCTGCTGGCCATGTACGACAAGATGACGGACGCGGCCCAGACTATCTCGGCCATCATCGAAAACAAGATTATTCCCTGCACCCTCGAGTTCCTCGACCGCACCACGATCCAGTGTGTGGAAGCGTATGCCAAGATCGGTTTGCCCACCGACGCCGAGGCGGTGCTGTTGATGGAGGTGGATGGCCACCCGGCCCAGGTAGAGGAACAGGCGGCGCAACTCGAAGCACTGGCCCTAGCCCATCATGCCCGCCAGGTGCGGCGGGCCCAGGACGATGCCGAGGCCCTGCGGCTGGCCACGGCACGGCGGTCGGCTTTTAGCGCCCTGGCCCGGCTGGCCCCCACGGTGATCCTAGAGGACGTGACCGTGCCGCGCAGCGAACTGGCCAAGATGGTCGCCTACGTCCAGGAGGTGGGGGAGCGCTACCAGTTGCGCATCGGCACCTTCGGCCACATGGGCGACGGCAACTTACATCCCACCTTTCTCACTGACGAGCGCAATGAGGAAGAGATCCAGCGGGTGGAAAAAGCGATGCGCGAGATTTTCGAGTACGCGGTGCAACTGGGCGGCACCATCACCGGCGAACACGGGGTGGGCCTGGCCAAAAAGCCTTTCCTTGCCGGCGCCCTGGGGCCGGTGGCCATTGACGTGATGCGGCGGGTGCGCAAGGGCTTTGATCCCAACGGCATCCTCAATCCGGGGAAAATCTTCGATTGAACACCTCCCCCTCGCCCAACCTGCTCAAGTCTCTCGACTACGCGGTGATCCAGCAGTGTATGCACTGCGGCCTGTGCCTGCCCACCTGCCCAACCTATGCCATGACCCTGCAGGAGCGCTCTTCGCCTCGGGGGCGCATCGCCCTGATCCGCGCCATCGCCGATGGCCGGCTCGAGGCCGGCAAGGCCTTCGCCGAGGAGATGTACTATTGCCTGGGCTGTCTGGCCTGCCAGACGGCCTGCCCGGCCGGGGTGGACTACAGCACCCTTTTTGAACAGGCCCGCGCTGAGGTGGAAAGGACCGGGGTGCTGAAAAGCTTCAAACGCTCGGCCATCCGCGCCTACCTGCTCAAACGGCTTTTTACCTCCAAGAAACGGCTGCGGCGCTTAGGTCGAATGTTGTACCTGTACCAGCGCAGCGGCATGCAGGACCTGGTGCGCCGCAGCGGCCTTTTGCGCCTGCTGCCTGCTTCATTGCGCGGCCTGGAGCCTTTGACGCCCGTGGCTCAGGCCAAATCCACCAGCCAGCTCTTCAAAGAAGGGTTGGAAGCCCGCAATCCCGCCCAACCCCTCTACCGGGTGGGCCTGCTCAGCGGTTGCGTACAGGATCTGATTTTTTCCCAGATCAATGCCGACACAATCGAAGTCCTGCAGGAAAACGGCTGCCAGGTGCTCTTGCCCCCAGACCAGCAGTGCTGCGGCTCGCTACACGGCCACAACGGCGAAGTGGAGACGGCCCGCGCTCTGGCCCGCGTCAACATCGATGCCTTTGCCCCCGAGGAATTGGACGCGGTGATCACCAATGCCGGGGGATGTGGCTCCCACATGTTGCACTACGACCACCTGCTGGCCGGCGACCCCCGATACGCGAAACGGGCCGAGGTGTGGAGCGCCAAGGTGAAGGACATCCACCAGTTCCTGGTGGAGATCGGTTTCAGAGCGCCGCGGACCGGGCGGCCCCAACGCCTCACCTACCACGATTCGTGCCATTTGCGCCATGGGCAGAAGGTGTGGGCGGCCCCCCGCCAGGTGCTCAGTGCCATCCCGGGGCTAGAATTGGTCGAGTTAAAAGAAGCCGACTGGTGTTGTGGCAGCGCCGGAATCTACAATATCACCCAGCCCGAGGCGTCGATGACACTGCTGGACCGCAAGATGGGCCATGTGCGCGCTACCGGAGCACAGGTCGTTGCCACCGCCAACCCCGGTTGCGCCATCCAACTGCAGCACGGGGGGCGGCGCAGCAACCTGCCCTTGGAGGTGGTCCATCCGGTCTCGCTGCTGGCCCAGGCGTATCGCGCCGAAAAGGAGGAATGCCGATGAAGGTCTACGGACTTACCCTCAACCTGAAAGATGATCCCGCGCTCATCGAGAAGTACAAACACTACCATCAACATCCCTGGCCCGAGACTTTACAGGGATTGCTGGAGGTGGGGATCCTCGACATGAAAATATTCTTGTTGGGCCGGCGGATGTTTATGTATATGACCACCCAGGACGCCTTTGACCCGGCAGTGGATTTTCCCCGGTACATCGCCCAGAACCCACGGGCCGGGGAGTGGGACGTGCTGATGCGCACGCTCCAGGAAAAGGTGCCCGAGGCCGGCGAAGGGGAATGGTGGGCGTTGATGGAAAAAGCCTTCGACTTGCAGGACCACCTGCCAACCAAAGGAGCACAGCGATGAGCAAAACTATAAAACCCACAGGCCGGGTGGCTGGCAAGGCAGCCCTGGTCACCGGCGCCGCATCGGGCATCGGCGAGGCCACGGCCCTGCTGCTGGCCAGGGAAGGGGCCAGCGTGGCCGTGGCAGACGTGGACGAGGAAGGGGGCAACAGGGTGGTGGCGCAGATCGAAAAGGCCGGTGGCCAGGCCCTTTTCATCAAGGCAGATGTGGGCAAATCAGCCCAGGTGAAACGTATGATCGAAAGGACGGCCAAGGCTTTTGGCCGGCTCGACATCCTCCACAACAACGCCATCTGGTTCCGCCACGGCTCGGCCGTAGAACTTGAAGAAAAGGACTGGGACGGCACCCTGAATGTGGGGCTGAAGTCCATCTACCTGGCGGCCAAGTACGGCATTCCGGTGATGCGCAAGACCGGCGGAGGCGCCATCGTCAACACCGCCTCAGTGCATTCGCTGGTGGGTTTTGCCACCTCCACGGCCTACGACGCGGCCAAGGCCGGTATCCTGGGCCTGACCCGGGTGCTGGCTATCGACTACGGACCTGATATCAGGGTGAACGCCGTGCTGCCAGGGGCCATCCTCACCCCGCTGTGGGACAACCTCAAGGTGCCGCCAAAGGAAAGGCGGCGCTACGCCCAGATGGTGCCGGCCAAACGCCTGGGCAAGCCCGAGGACATCGCCTGGGCAGTGCTCTATCTGGCTTCGGATGAGGCGTCCTTTGTCACTGGCACGACGCTGGTGGTGGACGGCGGCCTGCTGGCGCGCACGGACTGAGGAGCAGGAGTGGTCTACAATTTCAACCCTGGGCCGGCAGTGGTGCCCCCTGTGGTCCTGCGCGAGGCGGCCGAGAATCTGGTCGACTTCCGTGGGCAGGGGCTGTCCATCGTCGAGATGAGCCACCGGGGCAAGGCCTACGAAGGGGTGCATCAGGAGGCCATCGACGGCTGCCTGCGCCTCTATGGTCTGGGAGCGGAGTTTACCGTGCTCCTGCTCCAAGGCGGGGCTTCGCTGCAGTTCGCCATGGTGCCGATGAATCTGTTGCCGGCGGACCGTTCCGCCGACTATATCAGCACTGGCCAATGGTCGAGGAAGGCCATCGAAGAAGTGGAGATCCTGGGTCGGCGATGCCGGGTTGCCGGCAGCAGCGAAGGGGAGAACTTCACTTTTATCCCCTCTCAGGACCAATTAACCCTGGACCCCGAGGCCGAGTACCTGCACCTGACCACCAACAACACCATCTACGGCACCCAGTACCAGACCCTGCCGCGCTCGGATGGGGTCCCCATTGTTGCGGACATGTCCTCGGATCTGCTGTCGCGGCCCCTGCCCTGGGGCCAGATCGGCCTGGCGTACGCCGGGGCGCAGAAGAACGCCGGCATTGCCGGTCTGACGGTGGTCATCGCCAGGCGCGAGCTGCTCGAAAGAGGAGGTGCCGGCACCGGGGTGCCCACGGTGATGCGGTACAGCACCCACGTCAAGACCAATTCCCTCTACAATACCCCGCCGGTTTTTGCGGTGTACCTGTTTAGCCTGGTGCTGCGCTGGATCGAGGCCGAGGGCGGGCTGGAAGGCATGGCCCGGCGCAATGCACACAAGGCCAGTCTGATGTACCAGGCCATCGATCAATCCGGTGGGTTCTACCAGGGCCACGCCCGGCCGGATTCGCGTTCGGCGATGAACCTGACCTTTAAGCTGGTGAACCGCGCGCTGGAGGGTCTCTTCTGTGCGCAGGCCGAAGCGGCGGGTTTAATCGGTCTCAAGGGGTACCGCTCGGTGGGTGGGGTGCGGGCTTCGCTTTACAATGCCATGGATGAGGAGGGTTGTCGGGTCCTGGCCCAGTTCATGGGAGATTTTGCCAGCCGGCACGGCTGATAAAAGAGGAAAAAGAGATGGATACAAGTGGCAGAGCGACCGCCCTGCCGCGCCAGGTGTGGATCACCAGTCTGACCCAGGAAGGCATCGCCGGAGCGACCGTGGGGGAGGTGGTCGCCAGCTCGGTGCGAAAGATGGAGAGCCTATCCTCCTTTAGTCCAGACATCGTCTGTCTGCCCGAAACCTTCCATGTGGCTGGCCTCAGCGGCAGGCAACCAAAGGTGGCCGAAGTTGCAGAAACGCCCCCTGGGCCGCTGACCCAACCCTTCAGCGAATTTGCCCAAAAGCACCACTGCTATGTGATCTGCCCCATCTACACCAGGGAAGGGGACCGCTGCTACAATGCGGCGGTGCTGATCGACCGGCAGGGCCAGATCATGGGCGAGTACCGCAAGATGCGCCCGACCGAGGGCGAGATCGAGGATGGCGTGCTGCCCGGCCCGCCGAGGCACCGGTGTTTGAGGCGGACTTCGGGCGCATCGGCGTGCAGATCTGCTTCGATATCCAGTGGCCGGAGGGATGGCAGCAGTTGGGGGAAAAGGGGGCAGAGGTGGTGTTCTGGCCCTCGGCTTTTGGCGGCGGCCAGATGCTCAATGCCATGGCTTGGATGCACCGGTACTGCGTGGTGTCGAGCACCCGAAAGGACCGCGCCAAGATCTGCGATATCACCGGCGAGGAACTGGCCAGCTCCGGCCGTTGGCAGAGCTGGGGCGTGAGCGCACCGGTAAATCTGGAGAAGGTGCTCTTGCACACCTGGCCCTATGTCCAGCACTTCAGGGAGATCCAGGCCAAGTACGGCCGCCGGCTCCGCATCCACACCCTGCATGAGGAGGAATTCACCCTGATCGAGAGCCTTTCGCCGGAGGTGGAGGTGGCCCAGGTGATGCGGGAGTTTGGCCTCAAGACCCACCGGGAGCACCTGCAGAGCGCCACACAGGCCCAAGAAGCGTTTTGGCTGGAATGCCGGGAAGGGCAGTAGATGGACTGGAATATCCGCAAGCGAGGCCGGGTCACCTACTTCACCAAGAAGACCAACGGGCTCTTCTCTGATCTGGTGGTGGAGGATCTGGACAACGGCGACCAGAAGCTCTATTTCGTCGGCATGACCGGAGCTCTGGCCGCCACCAACGAACTGCATCTGGACGAGGTGGCGCGTATGGACCCCGAACACGAAATCCCGCGGGTCTTCGACACCTGGGAGCTCTATGTGCGCGAGGCCGGGGTCTGCAATTCTTTGGCCGACCTGGATTTCCTCGAGGTACACGCCTTCGGAGCGGCGCCCAAGACCCCCAATCCCGCCACCGATCCCGAGGGGTTTCTGGCGGAGAAAAAGCGTTTGCGCCAGGCCTATTCGCGGGCCTATGCCGAATACTGGAAGGAGAAGATGCCGGACAACGGCCTGCCGGTGCGTTTTACCGTGTACCTGGAGGAATTGCCCGACGCAGAGGCCAGCTACGAGTTTGGGGCCACGGCGCTTTACCAGCGAAATAAATAGCTCCATCCCCGGATCTGAAAGTCCCTGCCGGCCGCGTGCCGGCAGGATTTTTTTTGTTCTTCCTCCCTGCTCCCCCGGGCTTCCGCCGCCCTCTAATTGCGCACTGTCGCGCAATCTCCTGCAAGTAAATCATCCGCCAGGGATTGCGGCCTGCACCAGCAGGCAGGGGGTGATGGTCTGGCAAATATCGCAAAAACAATCACTAAAGAATAGACTGGCGAAGAGTGGCACATCCTTTGCAATCCGGTGTCCTGTCAAGTAGGCACTCACCCCCCAAAGGAGGATTTGCCATGAGGCGGACGATCTGCACCTATACTGCGGTCTTGGCCGCGTCGCTGTGGGGCTGCGGTGGCCCCAAAACTGTCAATCTTACCCCCCGCCCTTCTCAGGAGGTGGTGGAGGGGGTTCCCCAGTGGCTGCTCAAACCGCCCACTGACCAGGAGCATCTCTACGCCGCGGCCACGGCTACCTCGCGTGACATGCAGGTGGCCATGCAGAAGGCCAGGATCAATGCCCAGGCCGATCTGGTCCAGCAACTCAATACGCTGCTTGGCCAATCTCACCAAGCAGTTCCAGGAGGAAACGGGGTTGGCGGAGGACTCGGCGCTGCTGAGCCAGTTCAGTTCGGCTACCAAGTCGGTCACCGACCAGACCCTGGAGGGAGCGCGGGTCGAGCAGCAGGAACTGAAGAACGAGCAGGCCATCTACCGGGCCTATGTATTGATGGGCCTGCCTCTGGGTCAGGCCAACCGGCTGATGATGGAGAAACTCAAGGCTAACCAGGAACTCTACACCCGGTTCCGGGCTACCCAGGCCTTTGGCGAACTGGACAAGGAACTTGAGAAACTCGGCCAGCAGGGGAACAAGTAGAGAGATGGCCATCTGGATCTGGGCTCTTGGGTTGGGGGCGGTGTTAGCCCCGGCTGCCGCTGCTCAGCACCGGCGGGAGACGCCGGCCTAGGTGGGCAGCCGGCCAGTGCTGCCCGGATACTGGGTGGGCATCGGGCTGGCGCGTATCGGGGAGGATCTGCCCGCTGCCAGAGCAGCGGCCACCCACAGCGCCCTCGAGGACATCGCCCTGCAACTCGAAGCCCAAGTCCACAGCGCCACCCGTTTGCGGGTCCGGGAGGAGGACACCGGGATGAGCCAGGAATACCGCAGCGAGATCAGCATCCAGACCGGGGGGGAACTCAAGAGGGTGGAGATCGCCGGCACCTATGAAGATACCGAGCACTGCTGGGTCTACGCCCGCCTATCGATGGAGGAGTTCAGGCGGGAGCGGCAGGAAGAGGTGGAAGGGGCCAGAAGACAGGTCCAGGCGCTCTTCCTGCAGGCCGAAAGCAGCGAGACTGTGGAGGCGCTGGGCCGGTACCTGGGCGCGCTGGTAGCGCTGCGGCAGGCGGCGGGAGATCCGCTGGTGGTGGTCTATCGGGGGCAGCAGCTGGCCCTTGCCACGGAGATTCCACTCCGGTTTCAGCAGTTGCTGGCGCGGATCCATTTGGAGCCCGTGGTGATCGGCAAGGCACTGAAACAGGGGGCAAGAGTGGACCAGGCACTCGAGGTGCGCACCCGGCTGAAGGAAGGCCGGCCGCTGTCAGGGCTGCCCCTGTATTTCCGCTTTGTGCGGGGGGCGGGGGCACTGGATCCGGTCGCGGTGACCGACAGCCTGGGTATGGGGCGCTCCGTCCTGCACCAGGTAAGGGGCACGAAGTATTCCAGGCAATAGAGGTGCGGCCCGACCTGGCAGCCCTGGGCAGCGCCGAACACCGGGAACTGCTCGACCAGCTCTTGGCAGGTTTTGCCTTGCCCTGCGCCACCATCGGCTTGGTGATCCAGCCACAGACCCTCGGTGTGACCAGCCGGGAAGCCAATCTCAACCAACCCCTGCATTACCTCGAACCCGTGGTCAGGAATTGTCTCCAACGCTCGGGACAGGGCGTGGTCAAAGACCCGGATCAGGCGGAACTGCTGATCGCCATCGACGCGGCAACCCGGCCCGGGCATTGTGTACAGGGGGTGTATTTCGCGTTTCTCGACTTGAGCTTCAGGCTCACCAATAGGAACACCGGAGAGGAGATCTACACCGTGGGGTTGAACCAGATCAAAGGAAGCGGGACCGATTATCCGCAGGCAGGCTTCAGCGCTTATGCGCGGGCGGCAGAGCGCCTGGAGCGGGAAGTGTTGGCGGCGATGGCAGAACACCTGAATCACTGAAGGCAGCACCCATGCAGGGCGAAGATCAGCAAATATCCATCACATCTACCCCAGGAGGGATAGAGAATGAACACCATCGCGAAGCGTATTTCAGCGCTGTTTATGATCAGTGGCGTATTGCTCACCGGGGCCGGGCCGAGCCCAGGACCGCGAACGGGAGACCATGGGGGCGCCCCGGCCCATCGAACCTTCCTATCTCTTCACTGTGCCGGCAGGGCGGGTGGTCCGCTCCATGGACCTGGATGTCGCCGCCTCGGGGGTCTTTTTTAGCGCGGGTGGGGAAAAGCCGGTGGGCGGGGCGGTGGTGCTGGGCTTGGGGGACATCGCCGAGCTTGAACTCGGCTCCTTGGCTCTCAGCAGCAGCCTGCAGGGGACCCGTCAGGTTCAGGTGGTGCCGGCCGGAGGATTGCGGGTCTATCTGCCGGTGTGGCGGTACTGGCAGGGCGTTTCGGCTTCCTTCCGCCGTTCTGGCACCATCGAGGAGCAGGTCGGTGGGGTCAGTTATCAGGAGAAGGTGGGGCATTTCTCGCTGACGGCCACCCTGGCCAATTTCCCATCCTCCGACGAGGGATCGGCTGCGGTTGGGGGATGGGAGGGTATCAAGGTCAAGGCGCACCTGGGGCTGATCTACGTCGATCCAAATATGCAGAGCACTGGTCAAGAGATCTCCGGCCAAGAGGGATTCTGGAGACCCTACGGCGGGTTGGAATTGTGGCGGCGGGATTCGCGGGCTCGAGTGATGGCCGAACTGGCTTGGAACGCCGATTTTGGGCCCCAGGGCAGGATCGAAAAGATCGCCACCGTGACCGGCGGGGTGCGCTTCTTCTTCAGCAAACATGTGACTGCCGATATCGGGGTCAAACACCAGAGCGATTACCATGGGCTCTCCGAGTTGGTGATGCAGTTCAAGGTGCGGATGGCGGTCCCCACCCACCTGCTGCGCGAGCGGGTGGTGGGGCGCTGAGATGAAAAGCTTCGGGTTCCTGCTCTTGGCTCTGCTCGCCGCGCCCCTGGCGAGCAGAGCCGGGGAATGCAAGGTTGCGCTAATCCTTGAAAAATCCGCATTATGCCCTGGAACTGAGTGGGCCCATCGACAACCAGCAGGCGGTAGAGATCGGGCAGTGGCTGGGCGCCGACCAAGTGGTCCTGGGTGGATTCACCAACTTTGGGGAGATCTTTCGCATCGATGCGCGCCTGATCAGCGCCCGCACCGGGGAACTGTTGGTGGCACAGAATGTCCGGGGTTCGGAGTCGGAGGTGATGGGTTTGGTCGACCAGTTGGGCACCCGGCTGGTGGCCAGCCTGGCCGAGAAGGATACCGAGGTCCAGGGGGGGACCGGGGAGTTGCGGGTACAGTTCATGATCCAAAAGTCAGAGATGGGCGAAAGGCCGGTTTACCGGCAGCTGTGCAAGCTCTACGTGGACGGCAAGTACCTGGGCACCAGCCAGGCGGTCGGCCGCGGAGAGCAGTGGAGCAGTTTGTTCCAAAAGCGGGTGAAGGCGGGCAAACACGAGGTTCAGCTAGTACACGGCTTTGTCAGGGATGGGGCCTGGGACGGCGAGATCCCCCAGCAACCGAGGATCTTCCAGGTAGTGGTGGAGCCAGGGCAGACGGCGACGCTTGAGTACTGCTTTGAGGTGGGCTGGTTTGAGGACCGTTATCGGTACACCCCGCTCCAGCCCTGAGACTGCCGCAGGCTCAGAGGAACTCGAAAACCACCAGCAGGGTGGAGAGCGCAATCATGATGAAAACGGTCAACCAGGCGGCGATGTTGAAGAGCGGACCGTTGACGTAGGTGCCCATCAGTTTGCGGTTGTTGGTCAGCCGCAGCATGGCCACCAGCACAAAGGGCAGGAGCATGCCGTTGAGCACCTGGGAAAAGAGCATGATGCGGATCAGGGGAATGTCGGGCAGTAGAATGACACCCATACCGATCAGGATGATCGCCGTGTACAGGCCGTAGAACTGAGGAGCGTCGAAAAATTTCTTATTGACGCCGGTTTCCCAGCCCATGCCTTCGCAGACCGCGTAGGCGGTGGACAGGGGCAGGATGGAGGCGGCGAAGAGCGAGGCGTTGAGCAGGCCAAAGGCGAAGAGATAGGCGCAGTACTGGCCGGCCAGCGGAGACAGGGCCTGGGCAGCCTGGCTGGCCGTCTCGATGTGGACCCCGTTGGCGAAGAGGGTGGCGGCGCAGGTGACGATGATGAAAAAAGCCACCACATCGACCACCACGCAGCCGATGATGACATCGAGGCGGGAATAAGGATAACGTTCGATACTGATGCCCTTCTCGGCGATGGCGGCTTGCTGGTAGAACTGCATCCAGGGGGCGATGGTAGTGCCCACCAGGCCGACCAGCATGAACAAGTAGTTGCGGTCGAACTGGAAGGTAGGGGTGACCAATTGGCGCAAGGGCACCGCCCAATCCGGATGGGCGAGAAAACCAGAGAGGATATAGGAGATGTAAAAGAGGCAAGCCCATAGGAAGATCTTCTCGACGCTTGCGTAGGTCCCCTTAACCACCAGTCTCCAGACCAGGGCACCGGCCACTGGCACGGAGATATAACGCGACACCCCGAAGAGTTCCATACTGGCCGCGACGCCGGCGAATTCGGCGATGGCATTGCCGATATTGGTCAGCACCAGGGCGATCATCACGTAGAAGGTGACCTTGACCCCGAACTGCTCGCGGATGAGGTCCGATAGCCCCTTGCCAGTCACCACCCCCATGCGCGCCGACATCTCCTGGACCACGATCAGGGCCAGGGTGATGGGGACTAAGGTCCATAACAGGCTGAGGCCGTAGTGGGCGCCAGCCACTGAGTAGGTGGTGATGCCGCCGGCGTCGTTGTCGACATTGGCGGTGATGATCCCCGGACCCATCACCGCCAGAAAGAGCCAGAGGCGCTGCCGCAGCGGGAGGCCCTTGGACAGCATCGCTCACTCTCCTTCGAGGTCGGGATGGAGATCCTTGACAGCGTCCTCGATCAGCACCACGCCCTTGAGATGGAACTGCTCATCGACCACGGGCAGGGCGTGCAGCGTGTACTTCACCAGCAGGGCCAGCACTTCCCGGGGGGGCGCCTCGGGTCCGACGCTCGAGATGCGACGCTCCATGAGCTGGGATAGTTGTTGGTGGGGAGGGGCGAGGATCAGTTCCCGCAGCGAGACCACGCCCGCCAGCTGCTGCTGGTCGTCCAGGGCATAGATATAGTGGATCGTCCCCGGTGCGGGTGTGGCCTCCCGGATATTGCGGAGGGTATGCTCCACGTCCTGATCCTGTGACACGGCAAAGAAGTCGGGGGTCATCAGGCCGCCGGCGGTGTGTTCGTCGTAGGCCAGCAGTTCCCGCACCTCCTCGGCCCTTTCTTTTTCAAAACCCTCCAGCATGTCCTGGGCAACTTCCTCGCGCAGGTCGCCAAGCAGGTCGGCGGCTTCGTCCGGGGACATCTCCTCAATGATGTCGGAAGCCTGCTCCGGGTCCATCACCCCGACGATGGAGGTCTGTACCTCCGGGTCCACCTCGCTGAGGGTCTGGGCAGCCGTTTGTAGATCTAGGGAAGTGAGGATCTGCGAACCCTGGTGCAAGCTCAGGTCCTCGACGATCTCGGCCAGGTCGGCCGGATGGAGTTCGGAGAGTTTGCGCATAGGAAAGTTGAACTGCACCCCGTGCGAATAGGCCGAAGGCACCAGTTGGATGTACTTCCAGGAGATAAAACGGTCGGCCAGCCGGTAGGAGAAGAGCCAGTCGATGAGCTGGTCGACCGCTCCTTCCCAGCCCAAGCGGCGAATCAATCCCCGGGCCCCGATATCCACGTGTACCAGGCGCAGGTGGTCCTGGACGCGGATCAGGTGCAGATCGTTGACCCTTTCCACCTTGGCGCCGGACATGTCCACCACCTGCTTGTCGAGAACGGCCTCGCAGAGCGGGATATCTTCGGGCGAAAAAACCGGCGTGGGGAAGGTGCTGAGGTCAGTCGATTTGAGATACAGGGTCCCCTTGTCGATGCCCGCGACCTCGGACCAGGGCACCCGCACCCGGGCGGACCGGGAGGGTGAAAGGACCAGCGCGTTCACCAGCGGGTACAGATCCCCGATGCTGACGACCAGGTCCCGCACTCTGCCCAGGCGCCGACCGTCGGGGCCAAGGGCCGGGCGGCCGAGCAACTCGCTGAGGAAGAGGAAGAGGTGTTCCCCCGCGGGGGGATTAGTGGTCATGACAGGCCTGGACTTGGGGGTGAGGGAGCAAATATAAAGAAAGCAAACAAATGCCCGGCGCGCCAAAATTCCCAGGGTCACCACCTTGACCCGTGGGGTGGGGCCGGCGAGGTTATGGGAGGACGCCCAGGTTTGTGGTGCAGGAGGGGCCGTTGCGGATTGCAACTGAGCTGCCTCCTGCTGAGAGAAGAAAACAGATGCAACTGAACCGGATTCTGGTCCTGACCCTGCTCTTGGTGGCCGGCCGCGCCCTGGCACAGGACGACCGTCCCAAGTTCTCGGTGCCCGAGCCCAAGATGGTCGAGCGTCGGCCCTCCGGGCCGCTGATCATCACCGAGTTGCAGTATCAATTGGCCGGCCAGGAAGACCGCTTCCCGAACGCCCTTGCCGAATTGGGGCGCTTTTTCAAGGAGGCCAGTGTTGCCAAGAAGGTTGAGGCCGAGCTGAGCTGGAACCAGCTGCCCGCCGACAACCCGCGCCTCAAACAGGCCGCCCTGGTGTATATGACCGGCAATCAAGCGGTCCTGCAATTTGGCGACTCCGAGAAAAAGGGCCTGGCTGAGTACCTCAACAGGGGTGGGTTGCTCTACGCCGAGGATATCAGGGCCAGCGGTGCCCAAGGCAACCTGGACGGACGGAATGCCGGGGTGGAGGGCACCCCCTTCGACCGGCAGTTCAAGGCCCTGATGCGGGACCCGCTGGTGTTGGGGGAGAACGGGGGGCGTTGGGTGCGGGTGTCCAAAAAGCACCCCTTGTACAGCAGTTGTTTCGATTTTCCCGATGGCCCGCCCATGGGTGCTGCTTCGGGGGGCAATGTCACCGACCTGGAGATGCTGGAGTTACGGGGGCGGGTGGCGGTGATCTTCAGCGACCTGAATATCAGCTGGTACTGGGGAGATTTCCTGGCCTCGTCGCGGGACCGCGGTCTGCAGTTCGGGGTGAATCTGATCGTCTTCGCCATAACCCAGCGGGCAGCCGGACCCCCCATGCGTTCGACAGAGGAAAAGAGATGAGACTTGAAAACCGGGTGGCCCTGGTGACTGGAGGGTCTGGGGGTATAGGCCAGGCGATCTGTGGGGCCCTGGCCGCCGAAGGAGCGGTGATCGCCCTGCACTACCACTACGGGGCGTCAGCTGCGCAGGAGGCAGCCCAGCGCCTAGAGCAGGAAGGAGCCCGTGTCGAACTCTACCAGGCGGATGTGGCTGACCCGGCTGCCGCTGCGGGGTTGGCCGGCCAGGTGGTGGTGGATTTCGGTCGGCTGGAGATCCTGATCAACAATGCCGGCATCACTATCGGCGGCAAGACGGTGCTGGAGACTTCGGTGGAGGAGTGGCAACAGGTAATGGCAGTCAATCTGGACAGCGCTTTTTATCTGACCCGGGCGGTGCTGCCCCAGATGCAGCGCCAGTCCTTTGGCCGTATCGTCAACATCACCTCAAACGTGATCAATACGTTGCCGGGGGGCAGTGGCGCCTACGGGGCGTCCAAGTCGGCGCTGGTGGCCCTCACCAAGGTACTGTCCAAGGAGGTGGCGCGGGACAATATCCGGGTGAACGCGGTGGCGCCGGGCATGATCGATGCGGGCATGGGGCAGGGGGCCCTGGCCAGAAGGTCGCCCGAGTTGGCCCGGCGTTTCCTCGACACCATCCCGCTGGGACGTCCCGGCTCAGCTGCCGAAGTGGCCAGGGCGGTGGTTTTCCTCTGCGCCGAGGAAGCCAGTTACATCACCGGCCAGTGCCTCAACGTCAACGGGGGAGACCGCACCGAATCCTATCAATAGAAGAAGAGCTTGAGGCCGATTTGCCCGAAGAACCAGGCCACGGCAAAGAGCAGCAGGAAGGGCGCGGCAAATTTGGAGCGGGACATGGAGGGCATAGGGTATTTCTCAGCAGGAAAGGGTCATTTTTTCCCACGCTCCTAGCGCGAGAGGAAGAAATGATCCGGGTGGATGGCTAAAAGAACTCCCACAACTGGTAGGGCAAACCCTGTGCCAAGAGACTACCCATAGATGATAAGATTATTTAAAATCGTCCTGATGTGGCCGCTGGCAGTCCTGGCCCAACCCCCAGAACTGGAGACTGTCCCCCCGCGCCTGGAAAGATTACTGTTAGAGAGTATCCTGCCCTTCTGGTATCCGCAGACCATCGACAAGGACCGGGGAGGATATACACTCAACCACGATGTGGAGGGCAAGTGGCGGGGGCCGGCACCCAAGGCCCTGGTGACCCAGGCCCGCACTTTGTGGTTTTTTTCCAGGCTGTACAACTCTCCCTATGGCAAACCCGAACACCTGGAGGCGGCGCGCCACGGCTTTGTCTTCCTGCGGGACCGGATGTGGGACCAGGAATACGGCGGGTTCTATTGGGAGGTGAACGAGGACGGCACCAAGGCCACCATGCCCGACAAACATCTCTATGCCCAGGGCTTTGGCCTGTACGCATTGGCCGAGTACCTCCGCGCCAGCCACGACCCAGAGGCGGTGCAATTGGCCAGCGAACTCTTCCATTTGCTGGAGACCCGGGCTCACGACGGGGAGTACGGCGGGTACATCGAGTTTTTCAAGCGAGACTGGAGTGGGCCTGGCAGCCGCTCCTATATGGGGGGACCAGCCGATCACAAGCTGATGAACACCCATCTGCACCTGATGGAGCCCTTCACCACCTATTACCAGGTCCAGCCCGATTCCCTGGTGCGGGAGCGTCTGCTGGAGTTGATCACCATCCAGAGCAACAGCGTGGTGCGCAAGGATCTGGGCCTTTGCGCCGATCGCTACGAGCGAAACTGGACCCCGCTGCGGGGACCCTGGTTCGACCGGGTCTCCTATGGCCACGATATCGAGAATGTCTGGCTGCTCATCGCGGCCAACCAGGCGGCAGGAGTTCCCCAGGGGCCCTTGATGGATCTGTACCGGACCCTCTTCGGCAATGCGCTCAAATACGGTTTCGACAACGAGCAGGGAGGATTTTACGACAGCGGTCCCTTTGCCGCTCCGGCTGACCGCCGCGCCAAGGTGTGGTGGGTACAGGCAGAAGGGTTGGTTTCGGCCCTCTGTTTGTATCGTCTGACTGGAGCGGAGGAGTATTGGGGGATATTCCTCAAAACCCTGGACTGGATCGAAAAACACCAGGCCGATTGGCAGCACGGGGACTGGTTTGCCACTATCACTGAGGACGGGAGTCCCGAGGGAGACAAGGCCGGCCCCTGGAAGGGCCCCTACCACAATGGGCGGGCGATGTTGGAGTGCCTCGAAGTGTTGAGCGAACTGAAAGGAGGGAACAAATGAGCGAGGAGGTGCGTTGGGAGCAGATGTTTCCCGACCAATTAGAAGCGGCTTTCGCCGCCTGTCCGGCGGTCTATTTTGCCTATGGGTTGTGCGAGCCGCACGGACCCCAGAACGCCCTCGGGCTGGACGCCCTCAAGGCCCACGCTATCCTGGTGCAGGTGGCCAGGGAGCACGGGGGCATCGTGGCCCCGCCCGACTACTGGCATATCCACGAATTGGGCGGGTACGCCATCTGGGCCGCCGAAAACGTGGGCGAGGTGCGGCCCTGGATGACGGCGATGCCCCCCTGGATGCACTTCAAGAATATCTGTTACCACCTGCGGGCCGCCGAGGTGCTGGGATTTCGCGCAGCCCTGCTCCTGACCGGGCACTACGGGCCCAATTGGAGGGATCTTCAGACTTTGTGCGGCTTGATCCAGCCCTATCTGCGCCTGCAGGTGTACGGGTTGCCCGATTTTGAGGCCAACAAACCCGGTTTCCCGGGCGACGGGGCCAGCGGCGACCATGCTGGCAAGGTGGAGACCTCGCTGCTCTGGGCCCTGCGGCCCGAGTGTGTGGATTACAGCCGTATGCCAGCGGAGCCGAAGCTGCCGCTCTTTGCCATGGGGGCCAACGCCAAAGAGGCCAACCGGGAGATCGGCGCACGGATGGTGGCCGACGAGGTGGCCTGGCTGGGCAGGAAGAAGGAGGAACTGCTGGCGGCCTACGATCCAGAGGCACCTTCGCGCCTGCGCACCTTTGACCAGGTGGAGGAGTTCTGGGCGGCAGAGGTCAAACCGCGGCTGGCAGAGTTCGAGTCGATGAAGCAGTTCCGGCCCGACAAAGACGGGCCACCGGAGGGCTCGCGTTGGCGGGAGAACTGGCAGGTGGGGGCGTGGGGTTGAGGCTTACTTCCCCAGGTACACCCTTTTCATGGCTTCCATCTTCCCAGGGTCCGCGGCCACGCTGCCGAGGGTGAACATCATCACGCCTGTGCTTTTGCCGGCCAGGCCGTATTCGAGGACCCGGCCGAATTCCTCGGGGGAGATGCGCGGCTCGTCGTAGGCCTGGACAATGGGCCAGAGGCGGGGATATTTGCCCGCTTCGGTCTGGATGGGGTAATGCTCGCTGAAGTATTCGACATATTCTCGCACGTATTCAGGGGATTTACCCGAGCGGCCGTGGTAGATCATGGGAGAGAAGACATCCACGTAGGGCAGCAGGGCGTTGAAGTCTAGGCCCAGGCAGCGGCGCCGCACCCCGCCCAGATCCTCGTCCTTCCAGGCCACCTGGTAGTTGCCCACCAGGGCCTGGGGGCGCAGCTCCACGACGATCTGGCGGATCTCCCTGGCCCAGTCCACGATCACCGACACCCGCCAGTCTTCCCACTGGTGGGCGGCGTGCATGAAGATCCACTGGGACTTCTCGGGCACGGTGGTGCCCTGCACCTTGAGGCCGGACCATTGCTCAAAGGCCCGCAGGCAGCAGTCGTTGAAGCAGGTCTTGACGAAGAGGGGGTAGGGATCTTCGAATTGGGCATGCCAGTGCAGGTAGTCCATCCACACCCCGTCGATATCGGCCGTCGCCAGCAGTTCGCGCAGGGCTTGCATGCGGTAGGCGCGGAAGCCCGGTTCGGTGGGGCAAGCGCCCAGGAACCAGGTGGCCTTGGGAACCGGGTTGCCGTCGGCACCGATGGGATGGGCTTCGGGGTGTCGGTATACGTAGTCCCCGTACTCGCCGTTGAGGGTGGCGAATTCGGCAAAGATCAGGCAGCCCTCGGACCTGGCCCGGTCGGTGGTGGCCTGGTCCAGGCCGCCGCTGTGCACAAAAATCGCATTGACCCCGTATTTGTCGAGACGGGCGCCGGTGTTCCAGAATTCCTGGGGGTGGGAGTAGGTGCCGTGGATCATGGTGGGGATCCCCTTCTGGGAAAAGGCGGGCAGCGTGGTCAAAGAGACCAGCAGGAGCGCCCAGCTCATTCGGCGTCGACCATATCTTGTAAATCGCGGCGGTCGATCCAGGTGCCCTGGCGCACATAGTGGGTGGCAAAAGCCAGGCGCTGCCGGTCTGCAGAAGGGTTGGCAAAGGAGCCGTGGATGGTCAGGCTGGTGAAAAAGACCCCGCTGCCCTGCGGCATCTTCAGATACTCGATCCTGGCCGGATCGAGGTCGCTGATTTCGAAGGAATAGAGCCGCTCCTGCCACTCCTTGCCTTCGGGGCTGCGCATCTGGTAATCGGTTTCCCAGGAGGCGTGCTGGCGGATGTCTTGGGCCTTGTGGGCCGGATGCAGGCCCTCGCGGTTGCTGCCGGGCACCACGCAGAGTCCGCCGTTGTTGCGGTCGGTGTCGCTCAAGGCCAGCCAGCAGGCCATCAGGGTATTGGGAGTGTTGCGGATGTACATGAAGTCCTGGTGCAAGGAGATGCCGGTGCCCCCCTGGGGTGCCTTGGCCATGTACATGCTCTGGGCGATCTGGGGAGGCCCGCCGATGAGCTGGCGAACGATAGAGACGATGCGCGGGTGTTTGGCGAGATGGGCCCATTGGGGGTCGGTGCGGTGGTTCTGCAGGCCGCGCGGGCCGGGAGGGGTGTTGCGCTCGTGCTCTTTGAAAGTGTGTAATTCCTCGGGAGTCAAGAGGTCGGGGACCACCAAGTACCCGTCGCGCTGGAACTGACCCACCTGGGCCTGACTGAGGGGTGCGCTGTTCATCGAGATCCTCCTGGAATGGGCTGGGCACCAAGATATAACGCGGGCCTGGTGTATACAAGCGGACTCGTGCTGAAACAATGAGAAAGGAAGGATATGCCGGTATTCTCTCCACACGAACTAACCGCCCTTGGCGCCCGACTCTTCACCGCCACGGGGGCGGGTCCGGTTGAAGCCCAGCAGGTGGCGGCCCTGCTGGTGGAGGCCAACCGCACGGGCCACGATTCCCACGGGGTCATCCGTATCCCCCAATACCTGGCCGAAATCGAGAGCGGGCTGCTGGACCCCCAAGCCTTGCCGCAGGTGGAGGCCGAGACCCTGGTAACGGCGGTAGTGGAAGGGAACCGCTGCTTCGGCCAGGTGGCGGCATCACACATGGCAGCGGTGGGGCTGGCCAAGGCGCGCCAGTGCGGAGTGGGTGGGGTGACCCTCAAAGGGGCCAATCACATCGGCCGGCTGGGCAGCTATGTGGAGGACTTGGCCCGCCAGGGCGCCATCGGCCTGCTCTTCGTCAATGCCCACGGCGGTTCCGGCACCATGGCCCCCTGGGGAGGGCGCGAACCCCGCCTGGGCACCAATCCAATCGCCATCGGCATCCCCCGGGCTGAGGCAGACCCGCTCGTGCTCGACATGACCACCAGCATGGTGGCCGAGGGCAAGGTGCGGGTGTTGCGCAACCGGGGAGAGCAGGTTCCGGAAGGCTGGCTGCTGGACGCAGGAGGGCTGCCCACCCGCGATCCGCAAACGCTGTACCAGTCGCCCAGGGGCAGCATCCGGCCTTTTGGCGGGCACAAGGGATACGGGTTGGGGGTGGTGGTGGATCTGCTCGCAGGGGCTCTGACGGGTGATGGCTGCACCGGCAACCCAGAGGTGCCCTCGGGCAACGGGGCTTTCCTGCTGGTCCTGGACGCGGCCCAGTTCCTGCCTCTGGAGGATTTCTGTCTGGAGGTCGAGGAGCTGTCTGCCTTCGTCAAATCCTCGGAACTGCTCCCCGGGTACCGCGAGATCCTGATGCCCGGTGAGGTCGAGGCCCGCCAGCGGGCCAAGCGCGATATCGAAGGGTTGTTTGTCGAAGAGGAGACCTGGGCGCAGATCGGCGTCTGGGCGCAGAAATTGGGGGTGTCTCTGGAGTGAATTGCTGCAGAGGGGAAATGGAATGGCAGTGGTCAAGGGTTTGATCGAGGTGGCCAGCAACGCGGTGCTCGATGTGCTGGTGCGCGACGTGGCGGCGTCCGAGGGACCGGCTAGGGACGGGTGGGGGGCCAATGTGCAATTGCTCTCCAGGCCGGTCGAGGTCGCCTTGGGGGGCTGCGGCGCGGCGGCGGCCTATATCCTGGGCCGGCTCGGCCAGCGCGTTTCCCTTAACACCAACCTCGGCGCTGATAGTTGGGGCCAACTGCTCAGTTCCTGGCTGCGCCAGGCCGGGGTGGAAACGCGGCCCTCCTCGTTCGGGGACACGGCCGTACACCTGATCCAGCTCAGTCCCGAAGGGAAGCGGCAGTCTTTTTACTTTACTGGAGAGAAGGTGGTCTGGGAGTGTTCGCTGGAAGGCGCGGCGCCCGAATGGTACCTGGCCGCCGGGTATGGCAAGGTGGATGCCGTGGACCTCGAGAAACTGGGCCGGGTTTTTGCGCAGCTCCGCCACCTGGGAACCCGGGTGATGTTCGATCCCGGGCCCTGGTTCAAAGGCCGGGTGGCTGGCCCGGACATGCTCCGGCTCTGGTCTCAGGTGGACTGCCTGGTGGCCACGGAAGAGGAGTTCCAGGTTTGGCATCCCGCTGGCGATACCCAATCCCTGGCCGCGCAGTTGCTCGACTTTGGCCCGGCGCAGGTGGTGGTGAAGCGAGGGAAACAAGGGGCGGTCTGTGCCAGTGTGGCAGATGTGGCGGTGCTGCCCACCACCCCAGTGGAAGGGGCCAATACCGTGGGGGCCGGCGACACCTTCAACGGCCGCCTGGTCTGCGGGCTGTGTCGCGGTGAGGGTCTGGAGGAGGCGGTGCGGGCGGCGCTGCAGCTTGCCACCCAGGCGGTGCGCCATGGCAGAGGCGTGTTGGGGGCGCTGGGCTAAAACCTGCTTGACACTATTAAAGGGAAGAAGGTTAATTTACCCCGCTGCCGTCCAGGCAGCGGGTTTTGTTTTGAGGAGGAAAACATGAAGATCAAATTGCCCGACGGCCAGGTGCTAGAACACGAGGGCGGCATCAGCCTCAAGGAAGTGCTGCTGGGCCACGACAAAGGCCTGTTGAAGGCGGTTATCGGCGCCCGGTCGGGAGACCAGCGCCTGGATTTACACACGGTGATAGGAGCTGACGCAGAACTCGAGCTGATCACCTGGGACGCTGCGGAGGCGGTATGGATCTACCGCCACAGCCTCTCCCATGTGCTGGCCCAGGCGGTGCGCCGGCTTTTCCCCAACGCCCAGCTGGCCATCGGCCCGGCCATCGAAGACGGATATTATTACGATTTCGATGTGGAGCGGCCCTTCACCCCCGAGGATCTGGAGGCCATCGAGAAGGAGATGCGCAAGATCGTCAAGGAGAACCACCGGTTCGAACGCCTGGATGTCTCGCGCGAGGAAGCCTGCGCCCTGTTGGAGGGCCAACCCTACAAGCTGGAGATCCTCGGCGACCTGGAAGAGGGGGAAAGGCTCTCCTGCTATCGGGACGGGGATTTCGTCGATCTGTGCCGCGGTCCCCATATGCTCAGCACCGGCCAGGTCAAGCATTTCAAGTTGCTCAGCGCTGCGGGCGCGTACTGGCGCGGGGATGAAAAGAAAAAGATGCTGCAGCGCATCTACGGCACGGCCTTCGTCAGCCAGGAGGCGCTGGATCATCACCTGGTCATGATCGAGGAGGCCAAGAAGCGCGATCACCGCCGGTTAGGGCGTGAACTCCGGCTCTTCCATATCGACGAAGCCGTGGGGCAGGGGTTGGTGCTGTGGTTGCCCAATGGCGCCATTGTGCGCGAGGAATTGCAGAAGTTCATCTCCGGCGAGTTGCGCAAGCAGGGCTACCAACAGGTCTACACCCCGCACATCGGCAGGCTCGATCTGTACCGCACCAGTGGCCACTTTCCCTATTACCAGGCCAGCCAGTACCCGCCCCTGATCGCCCACGAGCACCTGGCGCGGCTGGCGGCGGAGGGCTGCTCGTGCAGCGAGTTGGCCAATCAGATGAGAGACGGGCAGCTTGACGGATACCTGCTCAAGCCAATGAACTGCCCGCATCACATCAAAATCTATGCCTCCGAAGCGCACAGCTATCGCGACCTGCCCTTGCGGCTGGCAGAGTTTGGCACGGTCTATCGCTGGGAGCAGTCCGGCGAGATCGGGGGCATGACCCGGGTGCGCGGTTTCACCCAGGACGATGCCCACCTGTTCTGCACCGAGGAACAGGTGGGCCCAGAACTGCTGGGTTGCCTGGAGATCGTCAAGGTTATATTTAATACCCTGGGCATGGCCGACTACCGGGTGCGGGTAGGGCTGCGCGACCCGGACAGCAGCAAATACGTGGGGGCGCCGGAAAATTGGGATCGGGCTGAGGAGTCCTGCCGCCAGGCAGCCCGCACTTTGGGGGTGCCCTTCACCGAGGAACCGGGGGAGGCGGCCTTCTATGGTCCCAAGATCGACTTCGTGGTCAAGGATGTGGTGGGGCGCGAATGGCAACTGGGCACGGTCCAGGTGGACTATAACTTGCCAGAGCGCTTTGACCTGACCTACAATGGCTCAGACAACAAACCCCATCGCCCGGTGATGATCCACCGTGCTCCCTTTGGCTCCATGGAGCGCTTCGTGGGGGTGCTGATCGAGCATTTTGCCGGTGCCTTCCCCCCCTGGCTGGCCCCGGGCCAGGCCGTGGTGCTGCCCATTGCCGAGCGCCACTTCGAATACGCCAGCCAGATACAGCAGCGCCTGGTGGCTGCGGGGATCCGTTCGCGGCTAGACGCTGAAAACACCCTCAACTACCGCATCCGTCAGGCCCAGATGCACAAGATTCCCTACATGCTGGTAGCCGGCGACCGCGAGGCGGAAACCGGGCAGGTATCCCTGCGCCTGCGCAGTGGCGAAGGGCCTGGGACCATGGGGGTGGAGGAGGTGGTGGCGATGGTTGTCGACAAAATCGCCATTCGGGCAGCGGATCTATGATCAAAATGTGATCGAAAAAGAAAAGCACGAGGGTGAAA
>SICG01000044.1 GCA_009691525.1 Candidatus Latescibacterota bacterium
ACCCTCATCGAAAAGGTCATGGGCGAATTACACCGCATCGTGCAGACGGAGACGGTGGTCGGCGAACCGGTACAGGCGGGCAATGTGACGCTGATTCCGGTATCGAAAATTTCCTTCGGGTTCGGGGCCGGCGGTCAGGAGGGTAAGGGGCAGAGCGGGACCGGCGGTGGGGCCACGGTGGAGCCCATCGCCTTTGTGGTCATCGATGCGGAGGGTCGGGTCCAGATCATGAACCTCAAGGACAAAGAGGCTTCCCTGGGGCAGCTGGTGGGCCTGGTGCCAGACGCCCTGGCCAAAATCAGGAAGTTCATGGGCAAAAAGAAAACGGACGGGGACGAGGGCGGAGACGCCTAAGAGTCAGCCAAGCTGAGGTTGAAGGGGAAAGCCGAGATGAACAGCAAGGCAAAAGGTCTATGGACAGTATTGGGTGTTTTGGTGGTTCTGGCGCTCCTGGCGCTGCCCAAACTCGGCTCGTTGTCGGGGTCTACGGGCAGCACCGGTGGTGCTGCCGGCGGGTCGCGCGATCAGGGCATGACGGTGAATATGGAGGTCATCCGCGCCGAGTAGTTGGGGGACAGAATCGCGACGGTGGGCACGGTGCTGCCCAACGAAGAGGTGGACCTCCGGAGCGAGATTTCCGGCAAGATCGAAAAGATTTGTTTCCGCGAAGGCAGCGCCGTCCGCAAGGGCGAGGTCTTGGTGAAAATCGGCGACGCCGAGTTGCAGGCTCAGTTGCTGCGGGCGCGCTACCGCCAGGCCATTGCCGAGGACCAGGCAGAACGCCAGCGCCAGCTCTTTGCGGTGCAGCAGACCTCCCAGGTCGAATACGACAGCGCGGTCAACGCCCTGAATATCTCCCGGGCCGAGGCGCAGTTGATCCAGGCACAGCTCGACAAGACCGAGATCCGCGCCCCCTTCGCCGGTCTCATCGGTCTGCGCCAGGTGAGTGAGGGCAGTTACCTTTCGCCGGCGACCCCCATCGCCATGTTACAAGACCAGGGCAGCGTCAAGGTCGAGTTCTCGGTTCCGGAAAAATATGCCGGCGCGCTTGAGGTTGGCGACGAGATCCGCTTCTCCGTGCAGGGAGTGGCCCAGACCTTTGCTGGCCGCATCTATGCGCTGGAGGCGAAGATCGACCAGGCCACCCGCACCCTGCGCCTGCGCGCCCTCAGCGCCAATCCCGACGGCGCCCTGGTCCCTGGCGCCTTTGCCGAAATCGACATCGTCCTGCCAGAGAAGGAGGGCCTGACCATCCCAGGCGCGGCCCTGATCCCCGAACTGAAGGGGCACCGGGTGTTCCTCTGTGTGGCGGGCAAGGCGGTGTCGCAGTCGGTAGTAATCGGCGCCCGCACCGCCGACCGGGTCGAAATCACCAAAGGAGTGCAGGCCGGGGATACCCTGATCACCTCGGCGATCTTGTAGTTGCGATCCGGCATGGCCGTGCGGCCGGCATCGGCCAGCTGAGTTTCTGGAGCCCGTTTTGAGCCTGTCTGCCACCTGCATCCGACGCCCGGTACTCACCATCGTGCTGTCGATCATCGTCGTCCTCTTCGGCGGCATCGGCTTCACCTACCTGGGGGTGCGCGAGTACCCCAGCATCGATCCGGCGGTCATCAGCGTCAACACCGGCTACGGGGGCGCCAGCGCCGACGTGGTCGAATCGCAGATCACCGCGCCGCGCGAAGATGCCATCAGCGGCGTGCCCGGCATTCGCACCATCAACTCGTCTAGCCGCGAAGGCGGCAGCAGCATCACCCTCGAGTTCGGGCTCGATGTCGATCTGGAAACGGCGGCCAATGATGTGCGCGACAAGGTCGCCGGCGGCGTGGGCCGCCTGCCGCCTGCCGCCAATCCCCCCCAGGTCGCCAAGGCCGATGCGGACGCCAGCCCGATCCTGGTGATGAACATCACCAGCAACACCCGCAATCTGTTGCAGTTGAGCGAGGTCGCCAACAATGTTTTTAAGGAGCAGCTGCAGACCATTCCAGGGGTGAGCGAGGTGCGCATCTTCGGCGAAAAGCGCTACGCTATGCGCCTGTGGCTAGACCCCGCCAAGCTGGCGGCGTACCGGCTTTCGCCGCAGGATGTGCGCAGCGCGCTTAGCACCGAAAACATCGAGTTGCCTGCAGGCCGCATCGAGGGGGACCAGGTGGAGTTGACGGTGCGCACCCTGAGCCGGATGGAGACCCCGGAGGAGTTCAACAACCTCATCATCCGCGAACAGGACGGCAGGATCATCCGTTTGAGCGACATCGGCAAGGCCGAGCTGGGGCCCGAGAACGAGCGGCAGGTGTCCAAGGGCCTGGCCGGTCCGCGGGTGGCGGTGGCCGTGGTGCCGCAACCCGGCGCCAACCACATCGCCATTGCCGACGAGTTCTTCCGGCGGGTCGAGTTGCTCCGCCGGGATATCCCCGAGGACCTGGAAACCAGCATCGGCTTCGACACCACCCGCTACATCCGGTCTTCCATCGAGGAGGTGTGGCAGACCATCCTCATCGCTTTTGTCCTGGTGGTGATCATCATCTTTCTCTTTCTGCGCGACTGGCGCACGACCATCATCCCGGTATTCGCCATCCCCATTTCGCTGATCGGCACCTTTTTCATAATGTACCTGGCGGGGTTCTCCATCAATGTGCTGACCTTGCTGGGGCTGGTGCTGGCCATCGGCCTGGTGGTGGACGACGCCATTGTCATGCTGGAGAACATCTATACCAAGATCGAGGCCGGCATGGCGCCGATTGAGGCCGGCCTCAAGGGGGCGCAGGAGGTTTTCTTTGCGATCATCTAGACCACCATGGCGCTGATCGCCGTTTTTATGCCCATCATCTTTCTGCAGGGGCTGACCGGCAGGTTGTTCAAGGAATTTGGAGTGGTGATCGGCGGCTCGGTGGCGATCTCGGCCTTCATCGCCCTCACCCTGACGCCCATGCTCAGCACCCGCCTGATCAAGTCCCACCAGGGGCACACCTGGTTCTACCAGCGGACCGAGCCCTTTTTCGCCGCCCTGAACGAGGGCTACCGCAACTCTCTGGACACCTTTCTGCGCCGGCGCTGGCTGGGATTTGCAGCGATGCTGGCCGCCACTGGCCTGGCGTGGTTGTTCTTTGCGGTCCTGCCCCAGGAGCTGGCGCCTTTGGAGGACCGCAGTCGCCTGCGGGTGAATTCCACCGCCCCGGAGGGCACTTCCTTCGAGCGCATGGAAAAATACATGGACCGCCTGGTCGACCTGATCAAGGCCGAGGTGCCCGAGGCCTAGGCGGTGATCGCCAATACCTGGGTGTCTTCTGGATCGACGACGCTCACCCTGGTGCCGCCGGACACGCGGCAGCGCAGCCAGCAGCAGACCGCCGATGCCCTGTCGCGTTCGGTCAAGAACCTCAACGAAGCCCGCACTACCGTCACCCAGGAACAGACCATCGCCCTGGGCGGAGGCGGTGCGCGCTTTGGGTTGCCGGTGCAATAGTGATCCAGGCGATTTATTCCTACTTCTCAAAGGAACTGCCGCAGGTGCAAGCCGCATCGGAGCTGGCCAATGTGGAGATGGGAGTGCAGGAGGCGTCGGGTTAGTGGTGGTTGCGGTCGGCGGGGAAGAGCTTGAAGTGGCCGTCTAACAACAGATGCGTGTACCAGCCCACCACGCAGGCCACCAGAAAGATGGCGTGGCTGGCCAGCAACTGGCGGACGTTTTCCCACGAGAAACCACTCAGCCAGGCGTGCCGGGCCCGCCAGTACTCGAAGACCGAGCCCAGGACCAGGGGCACCAGCAGCGGGCTGATCTTCCAGTGGGTCCAGCCGCGGTGGTGGTCCAGCAAAGGCAGGACCGCCAGCACGCCCACCAGGGTGGCCAGCTCGTAATCCTCGGTCCAGCCCAGGTAGAGCAGGCCGACGAAGACCAGCCGGAAGAACCAGCGCTGGGGCACCGAGGCGATGTCGAGGTCGGGGAAGAGGGAAAAGGCGATGGTGATGCTGCAGACCCAGGCCCACGATTCGTAGTCCTGGGCGGGCAGGTAGCCCAGGCGGGAAGCGGCGGTGGCCAGGCCGATGCCGGCCAGGACCCCGCCGATCAGGTGGCCCTTAAAGGTCATCCGGCCGGAGCGAGGGCGGCCGCCTGGGCGGACCGGGGCCGGCGTTCCTGGGCCTGGTAGAGCTGGCCGCAGGCAGCGTCGATGTCGCGGCCTCGGCTCTCGCGCAGGGTCACGGCCATGGGGGAGCTGGCCTCTAGGGTCTGGCGGAAGTGGGCGACGCGTTCGGGAGGGGGCCGGCGGAAGGGGGTGTGCACGCCCAATTCGTTGTAGGGGATCAGGTTGATCTTGCAGGGCACCCCTCTGGTGAGGTCGGCCAGACGCAGGGCGTCCTCGTCGCTGTCGTTCACCCCGGCCAGCAGCACGTACTCGAAGGTAACCCGCCGTCCCCGCAGGGCGAAAAATTCGGCGGCGGCGGCCAGCAGCTCGGCGATCTGGAACTTGCGGTTGATGGGCATGAGTTGGTCGCGCAGTTCGTCGGTGGTGGCGTTGAGGGAGATGGCCAGGCCCAGGTTCAGGTCTTCGCGGGCCAGGCGCCGGATGCCGGGCACGTATCCGGCGGTGGAAACTGTCACCTTGCGCCCACCGATGGCGGGGCCGTGTTCCAGGCGCATCAGGCGCAGGGCGCGCACCACTTCCTCGTAATTGAGCAGGGGTTCACCCATGCCCATCATCACCACGTTGGTCACCCGCTCGCCGCGTTCGGCCATCAGGGTTCGGGCCAGCTGGAGCAGTTGGTCGGTGATCTGGGCGGCGCTCAGGTTGCGCAGAAAGCCCATTCGTCCGGTGGCGCAGAACTGGCAGTCCAGGGGGCAGCCCACCTGAGAGGAGAGACAGGCGGTGCGCCGCTTGCCGTCGATGATCAGCACCGATTCGACCCGCTCGCCGGTGGGCAGCTCAAAGAGAAATTTGATGGCCTGGCCGCCAGGCGAAACCTGTCTCTCGACCTCCCGCAGCCGGCTCACCCAGGCCACACCCTTGAGCTGTTCCCTGAAGGCCCGGGACAGGTTGCTCATCTGGTCAACCTCTTCGACCCCCTTGCCGTGGACCCAGGAGAGGAGTTGGCCGGCCCGGTATTCCTCCTGGCCCAGTTGGCGGACTAGGGTGCGGAGTTCTTCGGGCAAGATACTTTTGAGGTCGACCAGTACCGGGGTTTCGGATGGGGTCATCTGGCTCCGCAAGGGTGGGGGATTTAGGGCTTGACGCTTCTGCTGCAAGAATTTATCATTTAGGGGTGTCTTTTTTCCATCTCCAATAATAACAACACTTCGAACCAGCCGTCAACGCTGCCGCATTTCGCTGCGGCAAGGGGGTTTTTTGTTTCCTGACGAAAACGAGACGTTGCGCCAGCGCCTGGTCCGGAGATTCACCTCCCCCAACTCCAGGTTCTGGCTGCTGGCTGCCTGTCTGCCGCTTTTGACGGTCCTGCGCCTGGGCGTATTATGGCACCCCGTCCAGGACCCCGCTGATCTGCCCGCCGACCTGGAGCCACTGACGGTGGCCCCTGAGCCCCGGCGGTTGAGGCGGACCCTGGGCGACGACGATTCGATCTACCAATCCCTCAAGCGGCAGCCCCTTTCCGAGACGCAGGTTGTCGAACTGATCGAGGCCATCAAGCCGGTCTTTAATCTGAGAGGCGATTCCCGACCTTTGGACCGCTACACCCTGGTGCTCGACCCGGCCGGGGAGGTCCAGCGCTTTGAGTACCTGCCCCTGCGCGAGCCGGAACGACCCCTGGTGGTGGAGCGGCAGGAGGGCCGGCTGGTGGGCCGCCGGAACGTGCTGCCCCTCGAGAAGCGCACCGAAGCCATCGAGGTGCGCATCGTCGACAATATGTCCAACGCCATCGAGAATGCCGGGGAAGGCCAGGAACTGACGGACCAGATCGCCGACGAAGTTTTCGGTTCGGTCATCAATTTCACCAAGGACCTGCGCCGCGGGGACCGCCTGGGCATCGTCTGCGAAAAGTTCTACCAGAACGGCCACTTCATCCGCTACGGGCAGGTGCTCCTGGCCAAATACAACGGGGCAGAGGTGGCCCAAGTGGGGGTCTATTATAAAGACCCAGAGGGCCGCAAAAGCTATTACGACGGCCAGGGCAATTCGCTCAAGCGCATGTTCATGAACTACCCCGTTCCTTTGCGCGGCATCAACTCCCACTTCAACGCCGCCCGCTTCCATCCCGTCCTAAAAATGACCCGCCCTCACCTGGGCACCGACTACGCTGCCAGGCAAGGGACGCTGGTCTGGGCTTCGGCCGGCGGGAAGGTGGTGCGCGCCGGTTGGGACGGCGGCGGCTATGGAAACATGGTTGAGGTCGACCACGGCAGCGGGTATCGCACCCGCTACGGCCACCTGAGCAAGGTCTCCGTCCGGACTGGGCAGCGGGTGGACCAGAAGACCCCTTTGGGTTTGGTGGGCGCCACGGGTCTGGCCACCGGGCCCCACCTCCATTTCGAAGTAATCAAGAACGGGAAACAAATCAATCCCGAGAAAGTCAACCACGACGCCCTGGGTGCCCCACTGCCCAAAAACGCGCTGGCCGATTTTGCCGCGCAGCGCGACCAATATCTTTCCCTGCTGGCCGGCAGCACCCAGGTGGCGGCGCACCTGAGTCCGTCTGTCTCCGTGGCTGAGTGATCCTGGCAGCATAGTATGGAAGAGAATATCCTCGACCGGGTGGAGGCCGTGGCTGAGACCGACGGCCGTTACCAGAAGGCAGGATATCTTTTTCTCTATGAAGCCTTGCAGCACACGGTGGGAAAGATGGGTAAGACGGCGCTGCCCAAGGAACAGCGCCACGTGTCGGGCTGGGACCTGCTCCAGGGCATCAGCGAATACGGTCTTGATCAGTTCGGCCCCCTGACCCGCTCGGTCTTCGCCCACTGGGGCATCAGCCAAACCGCTGATTTCGGCCGCATGGTCTTCAACCTGATCGAAGCCGAGCTGATGAGCAAGACGCCCCAGGACTGCGTCGAGGACTTTGTCGAGGTCTACGACTTCGCCGAAGAGTTCGACTGGAAGAAGCGCAAAGCCCAGTTCAAGCGATTACCCGCCAGCTGATCCCCGATGAAAATTGCGTATTTCGACTGCTTTTCCGGCATCAGCGGAGACATGGTGCTGGGCGCGCTGGTCGATGCCGGGCTCGATCCGGCAGCGTTGCAGGCCGAGCTGGACAAGCTGGAATTGCCCGGGCTCAGCCTGAGTTTTCAGCGCACCAGCCGGCAGGCCATCGCCGCCACCCTGGCGAGTGTGTGCTTGGCCGGCGATGCCATCGCCCCTGAACAGGAACACCACCTGGAACCGGGGCAGGGAAGGGATCACCGCCACGACCACTCCCACTCTCACGAGCACCCTCATCCCCACCCACCTTCGCTGGCTTACGAACACGCCGCACCTCCCAAGCGGGATCACGGGCCTAGCCACGAGCACGGACACCACCACCTGGGCGATATCCTCGAACGCATCCGCAACAGCCGCCTCGACGCTGAGGTGAAAGAGAGGGCCTGCCGGATCTTTGAGCGCCTGGCCGAGGCCGAGGCCCAGGTCCATGGGCTGCCGCCGGCCCAGGTCCATCTCCATGAGGTGGGCGCGATGGATGCGGTGGCCGATATTGTCGGTGCGGTGGCGGGCTTGCGCCTCCTGGGGGTGGAGAAAGTTTATTCGTCGGCCCTGCGCGACGGCACCGGTTTTGTGCGCTGCGCCCACGGCCGCTACCCGGTGCCAGTCCCCGGGGTGCTGGCCCTGTGCCGCGACATCCCCTTTGAGCAGACGGAGATCCGCGCCGAGTTGGTCACCCCCACCGGGGCGGCGATCATCACCACCCTGGCCAGCGTCTGGGGGCCGGCCCCACCCTTTCGCCTGGAGCGGGTGGGGTACGGGGCGGGCCGGCGCCAGCTGGAGGAAATCCCCAATGTGCTGCGCATTCGTATCGGCCATACTACGCAGGCCTACCAGCAGGAGCGGGCGGTGCTGGTGGAGGCCAATATCGACGACATGAACCCCGAGGTGTACGGGTACCTGAGTGAGCGGCTGTTGGAACAGGGGGTGCGGGATGTGTACCTTACCCCGATACAGATGAAGAAAGGGCGACCTGGCACCTTGCTCAGTGTGCTGGCCGGTGAGGAGCAGGTGGACCTGGTGGTGGAGCTACTGCTGGCCGAGACCACCACCCTGGGGGTGCGCTTTCACCCGGTGGAGCGCCGCAAGCTGGAACGGGGCAGTATCACCGTAGAGACGGGGTACGGCCCGGTGCGTATCAAGGTGGGACACCTGGGCGAGCGGCGTCGTTATGCCCCCGAGTATGAAGACTGCGCCCGCCTGGCTCGCCAATATCAGGTGCCCTTGCTCCAAGTCTACGAGGCGGCCAGGGCCGCTTTGCCGGAGGAGTAAACGCCATGTACACGGGAAAATGCGCGCTGCTGGTCCTGGGGTTGCTCTTGGGGGTGGCCAGGGCCCAGGAAGGGGTGGAGGAAGGCCTGCTGGCCGAGATGGGGGCGCTGCTGTCGCTGCCGGCCGGGGAGGGGGGCAAACGTTTTGCGCTGGGGGATGTACACGGTTTTGTGCATGTCTATGAGCAGCGCGAGAGTGGCGGCTACGCCGAGATCTGGGTCAGCGAGTACTTTGAGGGGGGCCTGGGCGGTCTCTTCCTGGCCGACGCCGACGCCGACGGCAAGGAGGAACTGATTGTCTACACCGACCAGGGCCGCTTCCTGTTCCTCGACTCCGAGACCTATAAAACCATCTGGAGCAACCCGCCCCACGAGTACCAGCGGATCAGTGCCATGCTGGTGCGCAACATCGACGACGACCCCGCCCTCGAACTGATCTTCTGCGCCGACGGCCGCCTGGTGATCTACGACGGAAAGGACTACTTCGAGGAGTGGCGCAGCACCCAGACTGACCTGGCCAGCGCCCAGATCCTGGTGGCCGACGTGGACGGGGATGGGGCCGAGGAAATCGTGCTCAACGACGGGTATGTCTTCGACGCCCGCTTTCACGATCTGGAATGGCAGTCGCCCGAGTCTTTTGGGGAGCGCCTGGGGCTGCGCGATGTGGACGAGGACGGCATCCCCGAGGTCATCGGGGAATTTCAGGGGCGTTTTCTGCGCATCTTCGACATCGACCTGCGGCGCGAGAAATCGGCGCGGCGCTGAGCGCCGCACCTCTATTGACACCTGTTGGCGCTGCTCCTAAACTTGTGCCCGGAATAAGGGGGCGCGGTTCTGCGGGCGCGCGGATGACAAAAAAGGAGAAGAATCATGGCGAGAAGACCGGTCACATTGTTTACCGGCCAGTGGGCCGACCTGCCGCTGGAGAAGCTGGCCCAGATGGCCAGCGAATGGGGGTACGACGGCCTCGAACTGGCCTGCTGGGGGGATCACTTTGAGGTGGACAAGGCCCTGGAGAGGGATAGTTATTGTCAGAGCCGGCACGATATCCTGGCCAAGTACGGGCTAAAGGTGTGGGCCATCAGCAACCACCTGGCCGGGCAGGCGGTGTGCGACCTGATCGATGAGCGCCACAAGAGCATTCTGCCCCCGAGGATCTGGGGCAGCGGCAAACCCGAGGAGGTGCGCAAGCGGGCCGCTGAGGAGATGAAGAAAACCGCAGCGGCGGCCAAGGCCCTGGGGGTCAAGGTGGTCAATGGTTTCACCGGGTCCTCGATCTGGCACCTGATTTACTCCTTCCCGCCCACCAGCCCGGCGATGGTCGATGCTGGGTATCGCGATTTTGCCGACCGCTGGAATCCCATCCTCGACGAATTCAAAAAGCACAAGGTGCGTTTTGCACTTGAGGTGCACCCCACCGAGATCGCCTACGATATCGTTACTGCCGAGCGGGCCATCGAGGCCCTCAAGGGGCGCAAGGAATTCGGCTTCAACTTCGATCCTTCCCACCTGCTGTGGCAGTGCGTCGATCCGGTGAAGTTCATCTACGAGCTCGGCGACCGCATCTACCACGTCCATGTCAAGGATGCCATCCAGAACCTCGACGGCCGCAGCGGCATTCTCGGCAGCCATCTGAACTTTGGCGATCCGCGCCGCGGGTGGGATTTTCGCTCGCCGGGCCGGGGCGGGGTGGATTTTGAGGAGATCATCCGGGCTCTCAACAATGTCAAATACAAGGGCCCGCTCTCGGTGGAGTGGGAGGATAGCGGCATGGCCCGTGAGCACGGGGCCAGGGAAGCCTGCGATTTTGTGCGCGAGATGGACTTCGAGCCCTCGGGTTTGGCCTTCGACGCGGCCTTCGCCAAGTAGGGCCACCGCCTTTTGGGACGATGGCCTTCGGCAAGACTGCCGGAGGCCATTGTGCTATTCAGGACGTCCATGCCTCGACTCGGCATCTTCTTGTTGATTCTGGCGCTGGCCGGCCTGGCCGGCGCGCAGGTTCCGGCGCCTGTCGCCGCCCCGGCCGACACCGCCATGCAACGGGTGGTCGGGCAGGTGCGCCAGGTGCTGGTCTCGCCCCGCGAGCAGGCCTTTGCCCAGGTGCTGGTGAGCGCCGAGGTGCTGCGCGATCCGCGCGATACCTCCTTCTACGATGTTGTCGTGCGTTTCGATCCGGAGCGGTACCGCGATCCGTACCTGGGCCGCTATCCGCTGACCTTTGAGGATCAGTGTCTGTTGTGGGGCAAGCGGTTGGCCCTGTATTCCCGGATCGCCTCCTGGAAGGCCGGGCGTTTCTACCTGCACGACCTGTCTACCGGCCACCAGGTCTGGGTGGACCTGGCGACCGCCCGCCTGCTTTCGCCCCCTTATGGCACTCCGCCCAAAACCAAGACCTTCGCCGCCTGGCTGCCCTACATCCACCACAGCCCGCCCAGCACCGAGCCGCGGGCGCTGGGCAGTTGGCTGCGGCTGATGGTGGAGGAATCGCGCGACCTGGTGCTCTACCAGTGGCGGGCCGCCCCTCCCGCCACCGCCCTTCCCGCTGACTCGCTGGGGGGCCGGTGAAGCAGTGGTGGCGGGCCCTGGGGCTGGGCTGGCTGGTCCTGGGGCTGGGCTGGCTGGCCTGTGGCCAGCATCCTCTAGACGTGTTGGTCTTTGGGCGCGGTTCCGACTCGGTGGGCCTGGACCCGGCTCTGGAGAACGACGGGGAATCCTTCAAGGTCTGCGACAATCTCTACGAAACCCTGGTCACCTACGAGCGGCAGAGCACCGCCATCCGCCCGCTTTTGGCCCGTTCCTGGGAGGTGAGCGCAGATCGGTTGGTCTGGACCTTCCATCTGCGCACGGATGTGCGCTTCCACGACGGCACGCCCTTCAATGCCCCGGCCACGCTCTTCTCCCTGGGCCGGCAGTTCTTCGCCGACCACCCCTTCCACCAGGTGCAGGGGGCCTTCAAATACTGGAAGGATATGGGCATGGACGAGATCGTCGCCGGCATGGAGGCTCCAGACGACTCGACCTTCGTGGTGCGCCTCAAGCAGCCCAACGCGCCCTTTCTCTCAAATCTGGCGATGAATTTCTGCGCCGCGGTCAGTCCCACTGCGGTGGAGAAATATGGCCGCGACTACTTTAGGCACCCGGTGGGTACGGGTCCTTTTCGCCTGGTGGAATGGCGCAAGGACGAGCGGCTGGTGCTGGAGCGCAACGAGGACTACTGGGGTGAAAAGGCCCGCTTGCGCCGGCTGATCTTTAAACCGGTGCAGGATCCGTCGGTGCGTTTCCTCGAATTAAAGACCGGGGCGGTGCAGGGGCTCGACGACCTCAACCCCGAACTAGTACCCGAGGTCCAGGCCGACCCCCAACTGCAGCTGCTCATCCAACCGGGTATGAACGTGGGGTACCTGGCCATGAACATGGACAAGCCCCCCTTTGACAACCCTCTGGTGCGCCTGGCCCTCAACCACGCCATCGACAAGCAGTCGCTGGTGGACAACTTCTACCAGGGCCTGGCCCAAGCCGCCGTGAACCCCATTCCGCCCACGATGTGGGGCTACAACGACACCATCGCGGCCTATGCCCACGACCCGGAACGGGCCAGGGACCTGCTGCGCCAGGCCGGCTTTCCCAATGGTTTCGACACCGAGCTGTGGGCCATGCCCGTGTCGCGGCCGTACATGCCCCAGCCCGACAAGATCGCCCAGGCCATCCAGGCCGACCTGGCCAAGGTGGGAGTGCGGGCCCAGATCGTGCAGTGGGAGTGGGGCACCTACCTGGACAAGGTATCCAATGGCGAGCACCCCATGGCCCTCTTGGGCTGGACGGGGGACAACGGCGACCCCGACAATTTCCTCTACGTGTTGCTCGACCTGGCAGCGGCGGAGAAGCCGGCGGCCAACATCGCCTTCTATCGCAGCGAAGAGGTACACCGGCTGCTGGGCGAGGCGCGCCGCCAGCCCGACCAGGCGGTACGGGCGGATCTGTACCGGCAGGTGCAGGAACTGGTCCACCGCGACGTGCCCTGGGTGCCGCTTGTACACGCCACCCAGACCATCACCTTTGGCCGGCAGGTGCGGGGTTTTTCCCTGCATCCGACGGGCAGTCACTGGTTTCACCAGGTTTTCCTGGAGCAGTAGCCATGTACCTGTTCATCCTCAAGCGCCTGGGCCTGGCCATCCCCACTTTTGTGGGCATCTCGGCGCTGGTCTTTCTGATGATCCACCTGGTGCCCGGCGACCCGGCCCAGATCATGTTGGGCGAGCGGGCCGACGCCCAGAGCGTGGCAGCGCTGCGGGCCGAGCTGGGCCTGGACCAGCCGCTCTATGTGCAGTTCACCCGTTTCTTCGGGGATCTGCTGAGTGGAAACTTGGGGTATTCGGTACACACCCACGAGCTGATCAGCGCTGACCTGGCCCGCCGGTTTCCGGCTACCTGCGAGCTGACCTTTTTCGCCATGCTCATCGCGGTGGTGGTGGGGGTGAGCGCCGGGGTGCTGGCGGCGGTGCGCCGGGGCGGGCTGCTCGATTATCTGTGTATGGTGGGGGCCACGGCCGGCATCTCCATCCCCATCTTCTGGCTGGCGCTGATGCTGATCCTGCTCCTGGGGGTGCATCTGCCGCTCTTGCCCATCTCCGGGCGCATCTCGGCCCATCTGGATTTTGCCCCGCGCACCCACTTCTACCTGTTCGACGCTCTGCTGGCCGGGGACTGGGCAGCCCTGGGGGATTTGCTCTGGCACCTGGTGCTGCCGGCGCTGGCACTGAGCACGGTGCCGTTGGCGGTGATCGCCCGCATGACCCGGGCCAGCCTGCTGGAGGTGCTGGGCGAGGACTATATCCGCACCGCCTGGGCCAAAGGGTTGAGGGAGCGTCAGGTCATCTGGCGCCACGCCCTCAAGAACGCCTTTATCCCGGTGCTGACGGTCATCGGCATGGAGTTTGGGTACCTGCTGGGGGGGGCCATCATCACCGAGACCGTCTTCGCTTGGCCAGGGGTGGGGCGCTGGCTCTTTCTGGCGGTGCAGGCGCGCGACTTCCGCGCCGTACAGGGCGGGGTGCTGCTGCTGGCCGGGATCTTTATCCTCGTCAATCTGGTGACCGACCTGCTCTACGCCTGGCTGGACCCACGGATCAAGTACGACCAGTAGTTCCCAGCTGCAAGCCCCTCCCGCGCTGCAGCTCTGCCTCCCTGAAGAACGCACTTGCCCTAGGTTGGGTGGCATCGTATCGTCCTACTGATTCTTTATCGACCTGAGGACACGATGACCCAATCGCCGTGCCTCTGTGGGTTGGCTGCTACAGCCGCACCGGCCGGTTTTCCCTGGCAGACAAACACAGCGCTTCCAGCGCCGCGATATTGCCACGGCTATCCGCCAGGGAAACCACGGGCTCGGTCTCCTTTAGGACACTGGCGACCATGGCCTCGACCTCGGCCTGGTAGGCGTTGACGTTTTCATAGGTCAGGGTTTCCTCCTCCAACTGGGAGGAGGCGTCGCCAAAGGTGCCCGAGGAGCGGTTCGACTGCAGGCGGCTGATACGCACCTTTGAGGTCACCCCCACCTGGTTGACATACGGCAGGTCGAGATGGATGGTGCCGGTGCTGCCGATCAGCTCTGCATTGGCCTGGGGCACGGCTTGAAAACTGGAAAAGAACTGGGTCTGGGCGCCACTGGCAAAACGCAGCTGGCCGGCGAAGCTCAGGTCAACGCCGCCCTCGCCGGAGGTCTGCCAGCCCTGCACTTCGACCGGCTCAGCCCCTAACATCGCGCGCATGAAGCTCACCGGATAGCTCCCCAGGTCCCAGATGGACCCCCCACCCAGGGCCGGATTTAGCCGGATATCGCCCGGTCTGTCGAGGGTGAAGGTGAACAGGCCCCGGATCAGGCGCACCTCGCCGATGGCGCCACTGGCAACCCGTTGCTGCAGTTCAATCGTCTGCTGGTGGTAGCGCATCATGACTGCTTCCTGCAGGAGGACGCCGTGGCGCTGTGCCGCAGCGGCCATGTGATCCACTTCTGTTGCGGTCAGGGCCAGGGGTTTTTCGCAGAGGATGTGTTTGCCGGCCTCCGCAGCGCGGATGGCCCAGGGGGCATGCAGCGCATTGGGCAAGGAGAGGTACACGACATCGACCTCAGGATCGGCCAAGAGCGCTTCGTAACTGCCGTACGCGCGGGGGATGTGCCACTGGGTCGCATAACGCGCCGCCTTGTCTTGGCCACTGCCACTAGCCACGGCGAGCAATTCAGATCGCGCACCGTCTTGGATGACCGGGATCAGGCGTTCATTGATCCGGGCGGTGCTGAGCAGGCCCCAGCGGATGGACTTTGGTGACATCGAAACCCTCCGTCAGGCAACAAGGTCCGCGTAGAAGCGCACTTCCTCACTGTAATCTAAAGATACGAGGTCGCGCAGCGTTGTTTTTTTATCTGTGCCAGGCCCTGGAATTGGGCGGCCCTGAGCCGGCGGCTGGTTGAGGATGTGGGCTTGACACTCCTAAATGGAATTGTCTTTTATATCGGAGAAAAAGGGGGTCGAGATACTGGATTTGGCCAATCTTTAGGCCTGAGCAGTGGAGGAGGCAGAAATGAGCGTTGATTTTCCAGCGACAACGCCCGTTGCAGAAATAGAGGTAGAGGTGCTCTTCCGCCGGCTGCGCCGCCTGTACTGGTGGTCGCTGGGCATCGCTATCGCCATCCACCTGGGCCTGATCGTCGGGGTGACCATCACCACCCGGACTGAGGAAGGGCAGGCGGCCGAACCGGCCAAGGTCAAATTCTTCACCCGCCGCGACCCGCTGCTGGCCAAACCCCTGGAATTGCGCAAGGTGCCCCAGCCCAAGCGGCAGCTGGTGCGGCGGGAGGTGCAGGTGTCGGCGGCGCGTATGGACCAGGTGCGGGCCACCGCCGCTTTTGATACCCGCAGCCTGATTGCCGGGCAGGGCAGCGGGGTGAGCGCCATTGCATTGCCCAGGCCATTGGACCACAACCCAAACATGGCGCTGGGCCTGGGGGCGGGGCTGGAGGCGCAGGGCGTAAATACCTCGCGCACGGTGGAGAACAAGATCGACATGGCCCTGGAAATGCTGGACGTGAACAGCATGGATACGGGCCGGTACCGGGCCATGGTGGTGCAGGACGCCAAAGATCGGCAAAACCTCAAGGGGTTTATCAGGTTCGCCCAGGTGATGTCGGCCAGCGCCGTGTCCTCGGGGACCATGGCCTGGGGCAATATCGGGCTGGGGACCGTCGATGCGCTGCGGGACGCGCTGAACGAATATACGGGTGTACACGCCGACTTTGTCGGCAGCATCTCCTTCGACGACGAGCGGCTGATGGAGGTGCCGATCATCATCCCGCAGGGGACACCCAATGAGAGCGAAATGGCACAATTGGCCAAGTACCTGTTGGCCGGTGGGTTTGTGTTCGGGGCGATCTGGGGGGAGGCGCTGGAGAAGTACGGCGGTCTGGTGCAGGGCCGCGATTACTGGAGCGCCCGCCTGCCCGACGATCACGCCGTCTTCAGCTCCTTCTTTGACCTCAAAGGCGGTGTGCCCTCCGCTGGCGGCGCCCCCTTTGTTAACCGCAGTGAAAATGCGATCTCCGTCTCGCAGTATCTGATTGGCTACTTCGTCAAAGGCCGGCTAGCCGGCGTCTCTTTCTTTGGTTTGGCGAACACCCGCAATATGCAGATGACCATCAACCTCGTTGTCTACGCCCTCACCCAGGAGGGCTCCATGACCCAGCGCCTCATGCAGATGGTGAACTGAGAAGGTCTGACGGGTACAAAATCACGAGCTGGCTCCCCTGTGGGAGCCGGCTCGTCTTTTTAGCGGGGAAGCTCAGACCTTGGTCCAGAGGCCCTTCCTCTTGGAGCTGGCCACGGCGGCGGCGACGAAACGCATGCCGGCCAAGCCCTCCTCCACACCCGGATGGGCAAAGGGGGCAGGGGCTTTCTCGCCGCGTTTGCGGCGGATGGCCCACTCGAGGCTCTGGTGCAGATTGGCCAGGGCCTCAAAGAAGTCCTCGTGGTGGCCCGCAGGCACCCGCAGGTAGGGCTTCACCGTGTCGGGGATGTAGCTCAAGCCGGCGCCGATGAAGTAGTGCTCATCCACCTCGCCCCGGCGCACCAACAGATCTTCGGCCCGTTCCTGATGCCATTCCAGCGACCCCTTGGTGCCAAAGATGCGCACCCCGTTGTCGTTGCGGTAGCCGATGGCGATCTGGGTGGCAGTGATCAGGGCGGTGCCGCCGTTGGCCAGCTCGCCGATGACGTTGAAGTCGTCGTCGAGTACCCGGCCTTTGACAAAGGTGTTGAGGCGGGCCGAGACCTTTTTCACCGCCAGGCCGCTCACCCAGGTGGCGGCCATGAAGGCGTGGGTGCCGATGTCGCCGCCGCAGTTGGCTAGGCCGGTCTTTTTGGGGTCGGTGCGCCAGGAGGCCTGCTGCTGGCCGGTCTTTTCGAGGGCCGTGGCCAGCCAGCCCTGGTTGTACCAGGCCTCGACCTTGCGCACTTCGCCCAGGTCGCCGCGCCGCACCAATTCCTTGGCCATCATCAGCATGGGGTGGCCGGTGTAGGTATGGGCCAGCACAAAGGGCACCTTCTTGCGTTTGACGATGCGGGCCAGGTCCTGGGCCTCTTCCACGGTCATGGTCATCGGCTTTTCGCAGAGCACCGGGATGCCGGCCTCCAAAAAGGCCTTGGCTGGGCCGTAGTGGGCGAAGTTGGGGGTGACAATGGTGACATAGTCGAGAGACTCTTTGCCGCTCTGGCAGGCCTCGAGCAGGGCCAGGTAGGAGGGGTAACCCTTGATGCCGTAGTCGGCGCCGGCCTTCACCGCGGCCCGGGGGTCGCTGCGCAGGGCCCCGGCCACCAATTCGCGGCTGGCGTCGAGGGAAATGGCGCGCTTGTGTACGCCGCCGAAAAAGTTGCCGGGTCCGCCGCCGCCGATCAGGCCGACTCTCAGTTTCGCCATGGTATCCAGCTCCTGGTAAAGGGGTTTGCGGAAGTTCGGGTAAACAATTTACTCCAAGGGTTCCAGGTGGTCCAGGGGGATGCCGCGGGTGAAGGTGGATTCGCTCAGGCCGGTGTTTATTTCCCAGGAGCGGTACTCGACGATCACGGTCTGCTCCCCCTGGCGGAGTTCCACACGACGCGGCAGGTACATGCCGCCCACCCGCTGATAGTTCTGCAGGCGGCGGATCAGTGCGGGCCCTCCTGCGGGGTTGAGTACTTCTTCGGCGGCGATCAGGCCGTGCCGGGTGTCCAGCCACAGCCGCCGTGCCGGCATGCCGCCCAGGTAGGCCAGGCAGCGGCTGGGTTCGGCCTGGACCAGCGAGTCGAGGGGGCCGGGGGCCACCAGGCCCAGCAGGGTGTAGCGCAGATCAGTGCCAGACAGTTCCAGGCCTAGCAGCCGGGCCAGTACTTCGTCGGAGAGGGGGCCGCCGCGCCAAAGGCCATCGGCGTCGCTGACCACCAGGGAGTCCCCGCGCAGCAGGGCGGTGAAGAGGTGGACAAAGAGGGGGCCGCGCACCTCGATGCGGAAGAGATCGGGTGCTTTGAAGAGCAGGGCGGCGCTGGCATACTGTCGTTGGCCGGACTGGACGAGGGTGAGGTCTGCGGCGGCTTTCAGATCTCTTAGTTGCGCTACTTCGCGGGTGGCAGCGGCCAGCAGGAGGGCGGGGTCCTGGACAGGGGACCAGCCCTGGCGCAGGAGGGAGGGTGGGGCGCAACTGGCCAGGGCCAGCAGGCACCACCACCGGGCCGAGTGCATCAGGGGCGGACGGGTGGGCTGAGTTTGCGCTGCACGGTGTCGTTTTCTGGGACCAGTTCCAGGGCGCGCTGCCAGTGCTGCTTGGCTTCGGGGTGCCGGCCCATGGCCTGGGCGATGTCGCCGGCATGATCGAAGATGACCGCCTGCTCCTCGCCCTGGTAACTCTTCATCTTTTCCAGGGCTTGGTCGAGGTATTGCTTGGCCTGGTCCAGCTGGCCCAGGTGATAATAAGCCCAGCCCAGACTGTCGTAGAAGGCGCTGTTTTCCGGATCGATGCCCACGGCCCGCTGCAGCAATTCCACGGCCTCGTCGAGGTGGATACCGCGGTCGGCGTAAAGATAACCCAGATAATTGAGGGAGTAGGAATCGTTGGGGTTGAGCGCCACCAGTTGCTTGAAGATCTCGATGGCACGGGTCAGGTAGTTGGCCTGGGGCTGGTGCCCGGCGGCCTGCTCCAGGCAGCTGCCCAGGTAGAAGAGACCGTAGCTGTCGTCGGTGTCCAGTTCGCTGGCGCGGGTCAGCTTCTCGATGGCCGGCTCCCACTGCCCTAGTTTTTGCAGGGCAATGCCCCAGTGCAGCAGGGTCTCGCTGTCGAGCGAGTCCAGCGCGGCGGCTTTCTGGTAGCGGCCTAGGGCCTCCTGCCAACGCTGCTGCCGGCCCAGCACGATGCCCCAGCGGATGTAGAGCTGGGGATCGGGGGGAGCGACGCTCAGTCCCTGGCGGTAGACCTCGACGGCCTGATCCCACTGCTCCTGCCTTTCGAGCACAAAACCCCAACGGAGGTACAGGTCGGTGATGGCGGGGCAGTGTTCCAGCCCCTGCCGGTACACGGCAATGGCTTCGTCGAGGCGGGCCGCCTGTTCGAGGGCGGCCCCCCAGAACAGGTAGAGTTCGCTGCTGTCGGGCATGGTGGCCACCGCCTGGCTCATGACCTGGCCGACGCGCCCGTGATCGCCGATGTGGAGGTAGTAACGGGCTGGTTCGAGCCAGCCTTCAACGGTGGTGGGTCCCTGGCCGACGATATGCTCGAAGATGCGGGCCGCCATGTCGTAATGCTCGGTCTCGGCCAGGGTCACCCCGAGGCGATAAAGAAAGTGCAGGTCCGGGTCGTGTAACACCTCCTCGACGCTGCCGATCTCGGCCAGGAGCTGGGCCAGCTCGTAGAGGGCATGCGGGCTGTCGGGCAGCAGCTGGGCGGCCTGGCGATAGCAGCGGATGGCCTCCTGGCGCTGGCCGCGGGCCAGGAAGATCTCGGCCAGCCCCAGCCAGGCTTCCTCGGTCTGGGGATCTTCCGCGATCAGTTGCCGGTAGATGGCCTCGGCCCGTTGCTGCCGGCCGAGGCGGGCGAAGATGGCGGCCACATCGGCGCGTGCATCGGCCGGGGCGTTGTCGTGGGAAAGCATTCGGTTGAAGGTGCGGGTGATGCGCCCCTGCTGGCCGGCTTCCAGATAGAGCCGCGCCAGGATCGAGTAGAGGGGCCAGTTGTCGGGCTGAAGGTCGAGGATGGCCTCCAGTTCGCCGGCCGCCTGCGGGTGGTGTCCCTGGCGTTCAAAGATGCGGAAGCGCAGATAACGCAGGGCCAGGCGTTTGGGGTCCAGTTTCAGGGCCCGGCGCGAAAAGGCCTCGGCCATCAGGAAGTCGTCCATCTCCTCGTAGTCGTAGGCCAGCTGGCTGAGGATGGTGGGCGAGGTGGGATCTAGGTCGGCGGCATTGCGCAGGGCGACGATGGCGGGGTTGTAGTCCTTCTGCTCCTCGGCGACTTTGGCCTTGACGAAATAGTGCATGGCCCGTTTCTGGGGAGCGGTCTGCCCGGAGGAGAAGGGGCGGCGCTGGACCGGGGCGGCGCAGCCGGCCAGCAAAGCGAACAGGATCAGCAGGGGGAACATAGTTTCCTCAATTCCGCAAGGCCGCCCCCCGAGGATCGAGGGCGTCGCGCAGGCCGTCGCCAAAGAGATTCAGGCCCAGGGCCGCGGCAAAGATGGCCAGACCGGGAAAGGCCATTACCCAGGGGGCCCGCAAAAGCAGGTCGCGGCCACCCGAGAGCATGGCCCCCCATTCAGGGGTGGGGGGCTGGGCGCCCAACCCCAGAAAACTCAGACCAGCGGCGTCGAGCATGGCGGTGGCCAGGCTGAGGGTGGACTGGACAATCAGCGGGACCAGGCAGTTGGGCAGGATGGCTTTGACCAGGATGTGGGTGTTCGAAGCCCCCAGGGCGCGGGCGGCCTCCACGTAGTTCAACTCGCGGATGGAGAGCACGGCTGCCCGCACCAGGCGGGCGTATTGGGGGATCAGCACGATACTGACGGCGATCATCACGTTGTTGATGCCCGGGCCGGTGATGGCGACGATGGCGATCGCCAGCAGGATGCTGGGAAAGGCCAGCATCAAATCCATCAGGCGCATGATCAGGGTATCGGCCAGGCCGCCGCGGTACCCGGCCAGCAAGCCCAGCAGGGTGCCAGCGCCCAGGGCGGCGCTGATGGCGAACAAACCCAGGCGCAGGGAGATACGCGCCCCGTAGAGGACGCGGCTGAAGATGTCGCGGCCAAATTCGTCGGTGCCCAGCAGGTGGTCCCCGCCGGGCGGCTGCAGCCGGTGGTAGAGATCCTGGGCCAGCGGATCGGCGGGGGCCAAGAGCGGGGCCAGCAGGGCTGCCACGGCCAGCAGGACCAGCACGCCGCCGCCAGTGAGGGCCAGCGGGTGCCGGCGCATGGATTTCCAGAAGAGAGAAGACACGATTAGTCCGGGCTCAGGAAGAGGCCTGTTGCTGTTTCTGGGTGAGCAGGTTTTCGACCAGCAGTTGGAACTCTTGCAGGTTTACCGGCTTGTCGATAAAGGCGGCGAAGTGGTGCTTGGCCACATCCTCGGCATCGGCGTACCCCGATACCGCCACCACCGGCAGGTCGGGGAACTGGCTGTGCAGGGCGGCCTGCAGGGCAAAACCGTCCATCACCGGCATCTTGATGTCGGTGAGCACCAGGTCCAGTTTTTCGGCATGCACCACCTCTAGGGCGAGTTTGCCGTTTTCGGCCTCAAAGACCTGGAAAGCCGGCAGGGCCTTCTTGACGATGTTGCGGAAACCGGCCTCGTCGTCGGCGATCAGCACGCGCGGGATCAGGCCCACCAACTGCTCCTCGACGTACAACTCCAACTCGCCCTGTTCCAGCCCTTCCTGCTGGAGGGCTAGGTCAAGGGCCAGCTGGGCGCGCTGGGCCTGGCTCTCGATATGGCGTTCCAGCTGTTGCATCCGCCGCTCGACCTGCTCCTTGTCGAGCTGGTAGCTGCGCAGCTGGGTGTTGTCGCCCTCGAGCTTGTCGGAGAGAACTCCGATGATATTGAGATAGATCTGGCTCTGCATGGTCTGGTCGTCGCGCAGTGCCGCGTCTAGTTGGTGTTTGTGGATCACAAAGAGATTGCTGGGCTGGGTGGCCTGCACCGTGGCCGAGCGCGGTTGGGCGGTGATGACCCCCATCTCGCCCACGGTGGCCACCGGTTTGATGGAGGCCCGTTTCACGGCCTCGCTGGTCACCACCGCCAGTTCGCCTGAAAGCAGGATGTACATCTCTTCGCTGGGAGCGCCGCTGCGGCAGATGAGCTGGTCAGGCTGATAGACCTTGTGTACACACAGCCCGAGGATCTTCTTGATCCTGGAGGATCGAGCCCCTTGAACAAGGGGATCTTGCGCAGTACCTGCAGCAGCTGATTTTCTTGTTTCTCAGGGGGCATAAGCAGTTCCGGGTGGTGGATCGAACTGTACCAATATACACCCCGAGAGGGGACAGGCAAATCACTGGGGCTGCAGCACCAGCATGCCCAGCGGCGGCAGGCGCAGGACCAGGGACCAGGGCCGGCCGTGCCAGGGTATGGGATCGGCCTCCAGCCAGCCCTCGTTGCCGCAGCTGCTGCCGCCGTACAGGGCCGCGTCGGTGTTAAGCAGTTCTCGGTAGTATCCGCCCTGGGGTACGCCCACCCGGTAGTCCTCGCGCGGCACCGGGGTGAAGTTGCCGGCAAATACCAGAAGCCCGTCGCTGTGGGGATCGCGGCGGAGGAAGGTGTAGACGCTGTTTTCGATGTCCTGGCAGTCGAGCCACTCAAAGCCCTGCGGGTCGGTGTCGGTGCGGTGCAGGGCCGGGTGGGTGCGGTAGAGGTGGTTGAGGTCGATGACCAGGGAGCGCACGCCGCGGTGCGGCGCCTCCTCCAGCAGGTGCCAGTCCAGGCTCTGCTGGTAATTCCATTCGCCCCACTGGCCGAACTCACCGCCCATGAAGAGCAGCTTCTTGCCCGGGTGTCCGTACATAAAACCCAGGAGCAGGCGCAGGTTGGCAAACTTCTGCCAGGCGTCACCTGGCATCTTGTCCAAAAGCGAGCGTTTGCCGTGTACCACCTCGTCGTGGGAGAGGGGCAGGACGAAGTTCTCGTGGTAGGCGTAGAGCATGCCAAAGGTAAGGTCCGAGTGGTGGTACTTGCGGAAGACCGGTTCCTTGGACATGTAGCGCAGCACGTCGTTCATCCACCCCATGTTCCACTTGAAGCCGAAGCCCAGGCCCCCGGCGTGGATGGGCCGCGACACCGCCGGCCAGGAAGTCGACTCTTCGGCGATGGTCAGGGCACCGGGGAAGCGGGCGTAGACCTGGGTGTTGAGCTGCCTGAGCAGTTGGATGGCCTCCAGGTTTTCGCGGCCCCCGTGCAGATTGGGAACCCACTGGCCCTGGGGGCGGGAGTAGTCTAGGTAGAGCATGGAGGTCACGGCGTCCACCCGCAGTCCGTCCACGTGGTAGCGGTCCAGCCAGAAAAGGGCGTTGGCAAGCAGGAAGCTGCGCACCTCGCTGCGGCCAAAGTTGAAGATGTGGGTGTTCCAGTCGGGATGGAAGCCCTGGCGCGGGTCGGCGTGTTCGTACAGGCAGGAGCCGTCGAAGGTGGCCAACCCGTGGCCATCGGAGGGGAAGTGGCCGGGAACCCAGTCGATGATCACCCCGATGCCATGGCGGTGGCAGTGATCGACGAAATAGGCGAAATCGGTGGGCAGGCCAAAGCGGGCAGTGGGGGCAAAATAGCCGGTGACCTGGTAGCCCCATGAGCCGTCGAAGGGATGTTCGGCGACCGGCAGCAGTTGCAGATGGGTGAAGCCCATTTCGAGGGCGTAGTCCACCAATTGATGGGCCAGGTCGCGGTAGTTGAGTGGATGGTTGGCCCCGGGCACCCGACGCCAGGAGCCCAGATGGACCTCGTAGATGCACAGGGGTAATTCCCACCACTGCTGCTGAGCCCGGCTGGCCATCCACTCCTGGTCGCTCCAGCCAAAGATGGCGTTGCGGACCACGGAGGCGCTGCGCGGCGGGGCCTCGCTGCCAAAGGCATAGGGGTCGGCTTTGAGCAACAGACTTCCCTCGGCGGTGAGCAGCTCGTACTTGTAATGGGTCCCCTCTTCGAGGTGGGGGAGGAAGAGTTCCCAGATGCCCGAGGCCCCGAGGCTGCGCATGGGATGGTGGCGGCCGTCCCAGCGGTTGAACTCCCCCACCACACTCACCCGCCTAGCGGTGGGTGCCCAGACGGCAAAATAGACCCCCTCCACCTGGTCGACGCGGCGCAGGTGCGCCCCGAGGTGCTCGTAGGCCTCTAGGTGGGTCCCTTCGTTGAACAAGTACTGATCATAGCTGCCCAGCTGTGGCCAGAAGGAGTAAGGGTCCCGCTGCCCTTGGCGCCTCCCCTCCCCATCCTCCACCTCCAGCTCGTAGGCGAAAGGCTCGGCCCGATTTGGGCAAAAAGCCTCGAAAAGCCCCTCGGGATGGACGCGGCCGGCCGGGTACTGCTGGTGGGTTTGCTGGTCCACCACCGTCACCTGGCGGGCGTTGGGCAGCAAGAGGCGCACGGCCACCCCGGACCCCTCGCGGTGCATGCCCAGGACGCCGAAGGGATCTGGGTGGGCGCCCTCCAGAAGTTGTTCCATATCGCGCGGGTTCATCGGCAACAGGAATCCTCGGTGCGGGTGGGAGTGGCACCGCCGCCGTGGTGCTGGTGGCCGTGGTGATGGTCGTGTTGGTGTTCGTGCTCATGTTCGTGGGGCTGGTCCTCCTCCCCGTCCGCTTGCATGAAGAGTTCGCCGACAAAGGCGCGCGGCCCCTGGCGCAGCAGGGCCAGCAGGAAGAGGGCGGCCACCGCCGCCAGGCAGGTCTGCTGAATCCAGGGCCAGAGGCCGGCTTCGGCATGGGGTTGAGGAAAGGCATTGACGGCGGGCAGCAGCAGATTGACCAGGTGTCCCAGCACGATTGCCAGCAGGGCCATGAGCCCGCCAAAAGTCAGGGCAGCTCGGCGGCCGTGTAAGCGGGAGAAGAGCCCAAAGGTGGTGATATTGGTGGCCGGTCCGGTCAGCAGAAAGGCCAGGGCCGCCCCCGGAGAGACCCCCTTGTGGATGAGCACTGCGGCGAGCGGGGTGGCGCTGGAGGCACAGACATAGGTGGGGATGCCCAGCAGGGCGAAAAAGCCCACCTCCAGGATCGGGGGTAGGCCGTGGAACCAGGAATCTTGGATCAGCGGTTCCATTACCGCGGCGATGCCCAGCCCCAACAAGATCCAGGGCGCGGTGGACTCCACCATTTCCCCCAGGCCCGTGGCCAGGCCAGCCCGCAGGCGGCCCCAGCCGTCCGGCGCAGTGGCGCCTAGGTCGAAGGCCGGGGCAGCGGGGGGACTGGCCACCGGCGGCAGCCGCCGTCCCAGTCCCCAGCCGATGGCCAGAGCGACGAAGGCGGCGCAGGCCAGGCGCGCCAAGGTGAAGGGGGCCCCCAGCAGGGGCAGGGAGATCAGCACCGCATCGAGGCTCAGTTCGGGGGTGGCGATGAGAAAAGCCAAGGCCGCGGGGATGGGGATGCCCTGGAGGACCAGGCTGCGGTACACCGGGACCACCCCGCAGGAGCAGATGGTCAGGGGCAGGCCAAAGGTCATACCGCGCAGGGCCTGGGACAGGGGTGGACCCTTGCTCATCCAGGCCACCGAGGCGCGGGGCATGAAACCAAAGACCAGGCCGGCGCTCACATAGGCCAGCAGCAGGGCCGGCCCACTCTCCAGGGCCAGGGCGTAGAAGACCGTGCCTACCTGGGCCAGTCCGGCTTCGGCGTCGTGGGTGATAAACCATAACAAGACGAGGCCGCCCAGGGCACCCAGCCCCGCCTGGAGACGCCCTGGCCGCCCAGCAGCGCCGCTGCTGATCGGGTAGGAGCGGTGCATAACCACGTGTAGCAGGGAGCCGCCCACCAGGGCCTGGAAGAGGCCGCGCCCCTGGTGTTCGATACTGGTCGCCACCAGTTCGCTCAGGGAGAAGCCGGCCAGGGTGGAGATGGCGATCATGCCCAGAGTGGCCAGGGCCTTGGGCAGTCCGTAGAGGGGCCGGACCAGGAACCAGACCATCAGGCCTTCGGGCAGGCGGTGCAGGATGACGGCCATGGGCAACATGTGATGGGCATGGCTCTCCCCTTCGCGACCACTGCCAAGGACCAGGCCGTCCATAAAGGCGTGCAGGGCCAGGGCCGCCAGGCCCAGGAGCAGGGCCACGGCGTGGACCTGGCGGGCCCGGCCGTGTAGGCGGTGCTCCAAAAGGGTGGGGGCCACCAGCCCGACCAGGCAGGCCACCAGAGCGGCCCACCCGCCCAGGGCCATACTTTCGGGCAGGACGTGCAACAAGACCAGGCCGGTGATGGCGACAAAAACAAAGCCGTCCAGGGCGGCCAGCAAGGGGCTGGCAAAGCGGGCGGCCTGGGCGGTCTGGTAGAGCAGGGGACCGGCGGCCAGGGTCAGCAGGCTGGCGACCAGCAGGTAAGTACCGGGTATTTCCATATGGATATCTGCTAATCTAAGTCGCCGGCGATAAAAGGGCCACCCGGCCTGCGGCAGCTTGCCGAGGAGGAGAGCGTTATATATTGTTGTTCATATGACCAAAACTGCTGGCTGGGGCCTTTATCCGGTGGTCGAAGCCCAGGTCGACCATCCCCGCTACCTGGACGAACTGGTGGGGCTGGCCAAAAGTGGCCAGCCCCAGTTGGCTCAGGGCAACTGCCGCAGTTACGGCGATGCCTGTCTCTATACGCGCGCGGTTTCCACCCTGCCCCTGGAGCACCTGCTCGACTTCGATCCGGGCCGGGGCCTGCTGCGGGCTCAGGCCGGCATTACCCTGGACAGGTTGTTGCGCTTCTGTGTGCCGCGCGGTTTTTTCCTGCCCGTCACCCCCGGCACCAAGTTTCCCACTCTGGGTGGTTGTATCGCCGCCGACGTCCACGGCAAGAACCACCACCGCGAAGGAACCTTAGGCCGTTATGTCGACGAGTTGGAGATGGTGCTGGCCGACGGCAGCTTGCTGCGCTGCTCGCGGCGGGAACACCCCGATTTGTTCCGCGCCACTCTGGGGGGCATGGGGCTGACGGGGTTCATCTATGCGGCTACCCTGCGCCTCAAACCCATCGAGTCCTCTTATATACAGGTGCGCATGGTGAGGACCGGGGATTTTGCCGAGGCCTGCCAGCTGATGTCCCAGACCCGCGACGAGTATCTCTACTCGGTGGCCTGGATCGACTGCCTGGCCAGGGGCCGGCATTTGGGCCGCAGCCTGGTGATGTTGGGCAACCACGCCCCGGCCAGTGGGCCCGAGCCTTTGGCGCTGCATTCGCCGAGGCAGTGGCGGGTGCCTTTCCATCTGCCCGAATTTGTCCTCAATCCCTGGT
>SICG01000045.1 GCA_009691525.1 Candidatus Latescibacterota bacterium
GATCTTGTGCTCCCGGCACACCGCCTGGGCCGTTTCACCGCCGTCGGCCTGCCGCAGAATCCGAATGATCTCTTCGACGCTCTGGACTTTCCGCTTCATGAGTATCCCTCCGTCGATCTGAAGAAATACTCACATCCCATGTGGCGCAACTTTGCGGGGTCATGTCACCTTCCGATGGGTCTCTCGATATAGATATGGGACAGTGCTCGAAATTCATATACTCTGCCTTACCATTCTTATTTATCCATATTCCCCCATTAGATGCAACCAACATTTCCTTATCACGGACCAGTAAATCGTTAACCATATCACCATGCCCCGTACCTCTTGAGTGACTCACAAACCCCTCCCCCTCTACATACTTGTACAACCCCTCACCACCCAACCATACCGCTCCCAATTCGTCACATATGACTTGGTGTATGCTCTGCCCCTGATCTCCGGTGGGTTCGCCGATCTCGAGATACTCCAGCTGCTCGCCGTTCCAACGCGCTACCATGGGTGGCCGGCCCGGTTGGCGTTCCATGCCAAACCACAGCCGGCCCTGCAGATCTCTGCAACTACCCCACAGGAAGCTGCCGGGTTTGTCCAGACCCAGGCAATGGAACTCCTTGCCATCGTATACCGTCAGACCGCGATTGGTCGCCAGCCACAGATGCCCCTGCCCATCTTCCAGAATGCTGAACACGCCCTCCTCGGAGAGCCCCTCGCGGCATGAGTAGGTGCGAAACTCCCCTCCCTCATAACAGACCACCCCCTGGTCGTGAGTCCCGATCCACATCCGGCCCTGCTGGTCCTCAGAGATGCACTCTATTTTCATGTCCGGGAGCCCGTCCTGCACCGTGAAGTGCTCCCATACACCGGTGGTATAGTAGGCTTTGGTCATACGCACTCTCTGTGTCGGTAAGCAATTAAAAAGGGTCCGCCCATATCACCTAGGCCGACCCCTTTCCCCTCCCACGCTCAGGTGGATTTCACCTGATCCTGATCTCTTTGCCTTTCTCTGCTGATGCGTAGATCCCGTCAAGCATCTTCTGCACCATCAACCCGTGTTCTGCCGGTGCCACGGTCGGCTTGCCGTGTAAAACGTGGTCGACAAAATTGCGCATCTTGATGGCGAAACAGTCGGCGGCGGCATCGCGCGGCAACCAACCCGCGCTGACGTTGACCATATGGCCGAAATCATCCCGGTAGAGGGAGGGCGGATCCCAGGTCGCCCCACCCTTTTCCCCCATGATCTGAAAGGTCCACACGTCCTTCTCGATATGGGCGGCAAAGCTGGCCTCGAGGTGGAGTACTGCGCCATTCTCAAAACGGATCTGGCCCACCGCGAGGTCCTCGACGGTGTAGTTCTTGTAGTCCCAGTTGGGCCATTGGGAGACCACGCTGGACTTTTGGTTGCCTAAGTAGGTAAAGGTGCCACCGCTAGCCGCCACCGGCTTGGGGGTGCCCATGGCGTAATGGGTCGCTTCCAGGACATGAACACCTATATCTATAAGCGGCCCGCCCCCCTGCAGGTCTTTGCGTCCGAACACCCCCCAGTTGGGGATGCCGCGCCGCCGCAGGGCCTGGACCCGGGCGTAAACCACCTTGCCCAGCTGACCGGCCTCGACCGCGTTTTTGATGAACTGGGTCTTGGGCTCGAAGCGGTGCTGAAAGCCGATGACCAACTTGCGCCGGTGCCTCTTGGCGGCGCTGATCATCGCCTGGGCTTCGCGGGCGTTCATCGCCATCGGTTTTTCGACCAGCACGTGGGCACCGGCTGCCAGAGCGGCGATGGTGGTCGGCGCGTGTAACCCGTTGGGCGTGCAGATGCTGACCGCGTCGGGACGAATTTTTTTCAGCATCTTGCGGTAGTCGGTAAAGCAATCAGGGACCTTGAACTCTTCGGCCCGGCGGGCCATGCTTTCCACGGAAACGTCCGCCAGAGCCACCAACTCCACGTCTTCCATCTTGACATAATAACGCATGTGGGCACCAGCAATGCCGCCGGCGCCGATGAGGGCGACCCGCAGTTTCTTGGAGCGCGGTGCTGCTGCTTTCTTTGCCATTTCCGGTGCTGCCTTTCAGGGAATAGGGGTACCAGCTAGTTCTGGCTGGCCTGGAACTCGTCGATCAGGGCGCGGATGCGCGCATCGACCCCGCGCCCGGGGTGGATGATCAGCCGGTAACTGAACACTGCCTGCTCGCCACCGGGAATGGTCATAGATTCGTCGATGTTCTTGTCGTTTTTGAAGTCGTGCACCCCGAAGGCATTGGCGGTGAAGAGCCCGTAGCCGCGCACATGCCAATACGTGGGATGGCGGGGATTGCTGTGGTGGTCAACCACGGTGTGGCCCCACTGAGCCCCGCCGGGGGTGGGACCTGAATAGTCCACCCAGGCCGCCCTTTTGCCCCAGGTGACCTCCTCGCCCTTCCCGCTATCGTAGATCTGCCCCTCGGAGTTCTCGATCCGCCCCTTGTCCTTGGCGTCCATGGAGGTGGGCACCCGCACCGAGAAGAGCCCACCCTCCTTGGTGTCGCCGAAGGTCACGTCCCCCCACTTGGCTCGCAACTCGCTGCGGTGGTCCATGATCCGCAACTCGCCCTCGGCGCGGACCCGGATGCTGCGGCGCTCCTCCAGCAGGGGCTGGCCCTCGGGGCCGAACCAGTCCACCATGCCGTCGATGGTGACAACTTCCCCCACCTTGCCCACCACTGGCTCGCCGCGCTGCAGCATGGCGCCGTGCCCTGCCTCTTCGGACCACAGGTTGTGACCATTCACCAGGCCGTGGGCCACGTAGATGCTGCGGTGATGGTAGTGGTCGTGGTTCTCGCCCTCGATCTTGTCCACCGGATAGCCGCGGGTCAGACGCTGGCCCTCCGGGGTGAGCACCGGGTAGAAATAGGGCCGGCACACGTAGTGGCCATAGCGGTACTCGGTGAAGAGTTTGTTGCCGATATGGATCACGGCCCTGCTGTTTTCTGGTTCCAGACGGATATCGATCATGGTCATCTCCTCCTCTGCAGTTGACCCTCGCCCTCCTGAGCGCTTATGATAGTTTATTCACCCACCCGAAGCAACTGGCTGGACACCCCTCATGCGCACCATCTTTGTCGGCGACATCCACGGCTGTGCCACCGAATTTGCGGAACTGCTGGTAGCCCTGGACTGCCGCCCCGGACACGATCACCTGCTGCTCACCGGCGACGCCTTCAGCCGGGGGCCCGACCCGCTCCAGGTGTGGGCCCAGATCCAGGCCTATCACGCCGCCATGGTGATGGGCAACCACGAAGCCCGGCTACTCAGACAGTTGCAGGCTCTGCGCGCCGGCCAATCCCCCAAGGTGAAATGGCCCGACCAGCAATACACCCTGGACCAATTGGCGCCGGTGGCCGAAGTGGTGTGCGACTGGCTCGAGCATCTGCCGCTTTTCATCGAGACCGTGGATTTTGTGCTGGTGCACGCCGGCATCAACCCGGAACGCGGCCTGGCCGACACCAGTCGGGATGAGTTCCTGGCCATCCGCACCTGGCCACATAAAGCAGGGGTCGCTGGGCCTCGCTGGCACGACTACTATAGTCCGGGGAACAAGCTGATGATCTTTGGGCACGATGCCCCAGGCGGCCTGGTGGTCAAACGCCGCCCCGACCGCTCACCCTACCTGCTGGGCCTGGATACGGGCTGTATCTACGGCAGGCAGTTGAGCGGCTACATCCTCGAGGAGGACCGCCTGGTCCAGGTGCAGAGCCAGCAGGATGGGGCGCGCTGGTTCACCGAGGTCGATCCCTAGCCGGCGGCCCGCACCAACTGTTCGAAGAGTTTTTCCCAGACCGTGCCAGGCATGCGCTCGGGATGGAACTGCACCCCGACGAGGCGGCCGTCCTCGCTCTCGAAGCCCTCGATCAACCCCTCTGGACTCTGGGCACTGACCTTCAGCCCAGACCCCAGTCTTTCGACGGCCTGGAGGTGGAAGCTGTTGACCTGGGTCTCGCCCTCGCCCGCCAGTATCGCCAGCCGAGTACCTGACACCAGGTGGAGCGGATGCCGCACCTCCTGGTTCTGGTTGCGCCCAGGTGAGTGCGGCCCGATGCCCAACTGCGCCTGCACATCGGCATAGATGGTGCCGCCGCAACAGGCATTGATGAACTGCATCCCGTAGCAGATCCCCAGCACCGGCCGGTCCCGGGAGCGGACCGCCTCGAAGGCCCAGGTGTCAGCCTGGGCCCGGCGTGGAGAAACCGGGGGCAGGTCCGGGGGCAGTTGGCCTACCAGACCCTGGGTGATGCCCGGCCCACCGGTGATCACCAGCCCGGCCAACTGTGCCAGCAAGGGTTCGAGGGTCTGCGCCTGGCTGGTCATGGGCAGCAGCACCGGGCATCCGCCGGCCCGCTCCACTGCCTCCACATAGAGCCGGTCCACCACCTGCCGGGCTTCGGGACCTTCGCTGAGGCTAGTGGTGATGCCGATGAGTGGACGGCTCATCACCCCCGGCTCAGACCCCGGCCTTGATCCGCGCAAAGGCGATCTTGTCGTCGAGCACCATCATGGCGAAGAAGGTGGTCAGTTCGGTGCGCGTTGGATCGCATTTGCCCACCGCGCGCCGCAGAAAGGTCCAGCCCCTCTCAGCCGTGGGCCCGTAGTTGCGCATCTTCTCGTTGAAGGTGTCGATCTCTGCCTGCGGCTTCTGCAGGCGTGCCCCCAGCCACTGCACCACCGCCTCATCTGTCGGGTGTTTTTCGAGGACCGCAGCGAACTCCTCCTGGCTGACCCCCAAGATCTCCAGCAGCGACCGGTCGATGCCCGAATCCGTGCCGTACCAGTAGGCGCCCTGGGTGCCTTTGCTGGTAGCCCGGGCCTTGTCGATCATTCTCCCAAGACTGACCAGGCCGCCCACACTTTCGTCGTACGGGTTTCGCGGGGCGTGGCGGGTCAGGTCCACCAGGCCAAAGCTGCGCTCGTCGTCGTAGTCTAACAGATCGGAAAAGGTGGTAATGTCGGCGCGCTCCGGGCACAGCGCGTTGCGGCGCTCCAGGAAGCGCTCCCGTAATTCGGGCGTGTTCAGACCGCGCACCGAACGCCCGGCGTTGTAGGTGGAGATATCCGCCTGAGTGCGGCTGGTGTGGGCTTTGACCCACTCTCCCAGCTCCTGGTCGTTGGGGTTCTGGTACGCCGCTTCGGCGAAGTCGGTGGCGCAGATTCCCAGGAATTCGAGGATGCCCTGGTCCAGGCCCGAATCCTCGCCGTACTTGAACTCGCCCAGCTTGCCGCACTTGGAGGCACGGGCCTTGTCGCCCATGCGCGCCACCGCCATGATCCCGGCCACACTGCGCACGTAGGGGCTGCGCGGGGGTCGGGCAGTCAGGTCGGTGTCGCGGAAGAGGCCCCAGTCGTCCAGCTCGATGGACTGGAATACCGTCTTGATGTCGGTGCGGTCAGGCGCGTACTTGGCCACCCTTTCCACGATCAACTGCCGGTGGCGCTCGTCTTTGGGCAGACGCTCCAGATGCTCCCGGTTGAACTCGGCGAGCTGTGCGGCGGACTTGCCGGCCCGCTCCAGGGCCAGCGCGCCCAGCGCCGTGTCGTCTGAGTTAGCAACTGCTTCGGCGTACTCCTCGGCTTTCATATTGATGAATTCGAGCACTTCCTTGTCCAGACCAGAAGTCTCCCCGTACAGATACGCGCCCAGGGTTTCGTCGTTGGCCGCCCGCGCCTTGTCGGTCATGCGGGCCAGGGCGACGATGCCGCCCATGATCAGGTTGGAGGGCCCGCGCGGCGGCTGTTTGGTCAGATCCATCTATGGCGCTCCTTGTTTTGCGGTGTGGGAGGTATAGAACCACAAGATAGGCCCTGCCCCCGGTGGCGACAAGGCGGCCCCGTTGACAGTCGCCGGGCGGCTGCGTACCATCTGCCCCGTCGCCAAAGGAGCCCGCCCATGAGCGCCCCCACCAGCTTCCTCCGCCCCGAAGACCGCGCCTTTTACGAGCGCGAACTGGCCTCCTTCATCCCCGACCGGGTTTTCGATGCCCACACCCATCTGTGGCAGGAAACCCACGCCTCTTGGAAGGTGGATGGGCACGTCGGGGAGGTGGGTTATCCCGAATACACCCGTCTGATCGATGGCCTGCACCCCGGTCGCCGGGTGGCCGCCCTCTTCATCCCCTTTGCCGATCGGCCGGACCTGCTCCCGGTGGCCAACGCCTGGGTGGCCCAGAATCTCCGTCCCGACTGCCGCGGCCTCTTCTTCGTCAAACCGGACGACGACCCCGAATGGGTCCGTCAGGAGGTGCGCCGGCTGGGCCTGCACGGCCTGAAGTGTTATTACACCATGGCCCCGGTGCAGCCTGCCTGGGAGGCCGACATCCCGGCCTACCTGCCCGAGCCCCTGGTGGCGATGGCCCACCAGGAGGGCTGGGTCATCACCCTGCACATGGTCAAGGCCCTGAGCACTGCGGACCCGAGCAACATCCACTGGATCCGCCACTACTGCCAGCATTACCCGGACATGAAACTCATCCTGGCCCACTCGGCCCGCGCCTTCCAGCCGGCCCATGGCCTGGCCGGGCTGCCCCAACTCCAGGGCCTGGGCAACCTCTACTGCGACACCAGCGCCAATTGTGAGCCCATTGCCCATCAGGCCGTCATTCGTTACCTGGGCCACCAGCGCCTGCTCTACGGCAGCGACCTGCCCGTCTCCCACATGCGCGGCCGCTCCCTGGGCGCGGCGGATTCCTTCCTCTGGCTCTACGAGGACACCCCCGTTTGGGGCGAAAAACACCAAGCCGTCAAACCCGTACTCGTGGGCCTGGAGCACCTGCGCTCCCTCAAGTGGGCCTGCTGGTCCGAACGCCTCAGCGCCCCCCAGATCGAGGACATCTTCTGGAACAACGCCGCCACGCTGTTTGGTGTCAGCTAAACACTACAACCGATACACCCGCTGCGCCGTGCCGCCCAGGATGGCGTCACGATCCGCCTGCGAATAACTAGCGATGGCCGCGTTGGTCTCGGCCCACACCCTGGCGTAGTCGCCGGCCAGCACACACACCGGCCAGTCGCTGCCGAACATCAGCCGCCCGGCCCCGAACAGCTCCAGGGCGATATCGATGCAGGGCTTGAGGTCAGCGGCCGACCAACTGTTCCAGTCGGCAGCGGTATTGAGCCCCGAGACCTTGGCGCACACCTGGGGACAGGCCGCAGCCACCTTCATCATCTCGGCCCAGCCCCCCAGTTGCCCGTCTTTGATCGGCGGCTTGGCCAGATGGTCGATGACCAACGTCAGCCCCGGCACCTTCTCGGCCAGGGTGGGCACATGACCCAGGTGTTTGGGATAGATGGCCACCACCTCGTAGGGCACCCCGAAGGCGGCCAGCACCTTGAGCCCCTCGATGACCCGCTCCTGCACCACCCAGTTTGGGTCGGGCTCGCCGTGGATGAGGTGGCGCACCCCGCGGAACTTGGGATGGCGGGTATAACGCTCCAGCGCCCGTTGGGTGGCCTCTGGGTCCAGCAGCGGCACCCAGCCGACCACCGCGCCGATCCAGTCATAGGCTTCGGCCTGGGTGAGCATCGCCACCGTGTCCTCGGCCGAGTTGGCCGACTGCACCAGCACCGTCTGGCTGATGCCGGCCGCCCGCAACTGGGGCTCCAGCTCGGGCGGCTCGAAGGTGCAATAGAGCGGCCCGAACTCGGGCTTGAGCCAAGGGTACTCGACCTTGGCCAGATTCCAGAAATGCTGATGGGTGTCGATCTTCGGCGCCATCTTTACCTCCTGTGGAGTGGGAGCAGACATGAAAAAAGTGCTGGTCCTGGGAGCCTGCGGCAATATCGGCCCGTACCTCACTCCGGGCCTGGCGGCTGACTACGAACTGTACCTCACCGACGTTCGGCCCCATCCCGCTGGCCTGCCGGTGCAACGGGTGGATGTCAGCGACTACCAAAGCGTTTCCCAGGCCATGCGCGGCATGGATGCGGTGATCAACCTCACCGTGCTGCGCGACAGCCCGGTCCTCAGCTTCGCGGTCAACACCCAGGGCATGTACCACGTGATGCGCGCTGCCGTCGAACACGGAATCAGGAAGATCATCCACACCGGCCCCCAGTCGGCCCGCTACTGGTTCGACCACGACTTCGACATCGACGACATCCCCGAGATGCCAGGCACCGGCTATTATATGACCACCAAATATCTGAGCCTGGAGATCGCCCGGACCTGGTCGCGCGCCCACAGTATCCAGACCATCTGCTTCCTCTTCAACGGCCTGGGCCCCAGCCCCACCGGCCCGATCAAGGGCGAGGACTTCCCCCCCTTCACCGTGGTCTGGGAGGATCTCCAACAAGCCTGCCGCCTGGCCCTGGAAATCGAATCAGTGCCCGACAATTTCCAGTACTTCAACCTGCACAGCCACCTCGGCCAGGGCAAGTACCTCCTAGATAAGGCCCGCCGGCTCCTGGGCCACCAACCCGTCGCCCCCTGGGCCGACTACTACAAGCGCGTGCCTTAAAATAGAAAAGGATAGACGAGTACTCCATGAAGATGCTGATCCCCACCATGCCCGAAGCCGAACTCCAGCGCCTGCGCCACAGCGCCCCGGCCCTCGAATTCCTCGTGGCCCGCGACCGCCAGGAGGCCCTGGCCCTGGCCCCCCAGGTCCACGCCTCCTTCTCCTTCTACCAAACCGAGCTGATCAGCGCTGCGCCCCAGTTGCGCTGGGTGCAGACCCGCAGCGCCGGCGTCGATAGCTGCCCTTTCGACCAGTTCCGCACCCGCAACATCACCCTCACCAACGCCCGCGATATCTACGGCATCCAGTTGGCCGACCACACCCTGGCCCTGATCCTGGCCTTCAGCCGGCAACTACCCCTACTCTTCCGTGCCCAACAAAAAGAGCAATGGGTGAGCCGCCACACCTTCCCCCCCGGCGAACTGGCCGGCCAGACCCTGCTGGTGGTGGGCCTGGGTGGCACCGGGTTGGAGACCGCCCGCCGCGCCGCCGGCTTCGGGATGCGGGTGCTGGCCACCCGTCGGCGCGCTGGCGAGCCCAAGCCCTCCTTTGTCGATGCCTTGCATCCGCCCGAAGACTTGCACCGACTGCTGCCCGAGGCCGACTGGGTGGCGGTCTGCGTACCCCTCACCCGCCACACCCGCGATCTCTTCAGCGACCGGGAATTCGCCCTGATGAAACAGAGCGCCTACATCGTCTGCGTCACCCGGGGCGGGATCATCAACACCGCGGCCCTGCTGCGCGCCCTGGAAGCGGGCCGCATCGATGGTGCCGGCCTCGATGTCACTGACCCCGAGCCCCTGCCCGCCGGCCACCCTCTGTGGTCTAGACCCGACGTGATCATCACCCCGCACGCCTCAGGCCATTCGCCCTACGCCGACGCCCGCATGCTGGACCTGCTCTGCGAAAACACCCGGCGCTTTGCCCAAGGGGAAACCCTGCTCAACGTCGTCGATCTGGAGATGGAGTACTGAAGTCAACTACTGCTCCCTAAAGGGATCAGCTTGCAGAGCTAAGCCGCAGCTTCCGCGTATGGCCGATTGACAGCGGCCCTGCCGATATTCACGGCAGCGATAGTATCAGCGCAATCAGGGAGATTGCAGTGGACGCACCTGAAAAGATCACGAGTAGGCCGATTGGCCTTGTCGCAATGCCCACAGCTAGGGCAGGTGCGGGAGGTGTTGCGGGGATCTATCAGAACCACTCGTACTCCAGCCAGTCGCGACTTGTATTCCACGAAGAATCGGAGCTGGTTGAACGACCAAGAATAGTGGATGCGTCTCTGGGCCTTACGAACCGTTATCCGCTCGTGGCATTGCCCTTGAGATCCTCAAGGGCAATGCCACGAGCGGTGCCTTGGGCCTTCGCAACCAGTTTCTTGGCGATGCAATGGTTGACGTCACGAGCAAATCTGGACTCTTTCCTGGATCTCTTCTTCAGCAGTCTCTTCGCCGATTTGGTGCCTTTGGCCTGGAGCTTGGATCTAAGTTCGGCATGGCGATGGCGCAGGCCCTTAACCTGAGAGCCAGAGAACTTCTCTCCTTCAGAATCCGTGGCAATGTTGGATATTCCCAGATCAACTCCAAGAAAATCCCTTGCGTCCCTGGGAGTAGGATCAATCGCGTTGCAAGTGGCCAGCAAGTAAAACTGCCCCTCAACATAGGCCAGATCACTCTCGCCTTGTCTGGACTGGAGCATCTTGCGCTGCCGATCACCGCAGACAAAAGGAATGCGCTGGCGACCCGCCACCGTCCAGATCGAGACCTCGTTCTTGCCCACGTACCACCGCAGGATTCGGTCATCGTAAGAAATGGCGCTGTGCTTCTTGAACTTGCGCAGCGCCTTCTTGTCCAGCTTGTAGGCGTCTCCCACCTTGGCCTCGCAGCGCACCACCACCTGCGCCGTCAAGGAAAACTTCTCCTTGACCTCATAGTAGAGCACCCCATGCAGCGAGTAGTGGCCGAACATCTTGTGCTCCCAGGCATAGGCAGAGATGTAGTTGCAGGCGGCATTAGCCACCTGCAATGTATCCTTCATCGCCTGTGCCTGTGCCTGGGTAGGAACCAGTTTTACCTGAGCCGTAAGTTTCATGCTCTCAATATCGGGATTATTTGTTCATCTATCACGACTTGAGGAGATACTCATGCACCAGATCAAGACGGAGGAACCAGCGGAGAGTCTTTCCCTCCGCCCCCTAAAGGAGGCGGTCTCCACGCCGCGATTTTTATGAGCGAGCCCCTGGTGTACCTCAATGACCGCTTTGTCCCCGCTTCTCAGGCCCATATCAACATCTACGACTTAGGGATCGTGCTGGGCGCCACCCTCACCGAGATGACCCGCACCTTTGCCCACCGGCCCTTCCGCCTCGAGGATCATATCGGCCGCCTCTTCCGCTCCTGCAAGTACGCGAATCTGCAACCACCCCTCTCGCCCGATGAGATGCGCGAAAAAACCCACGAGCTGATCGCGGCCAATTGCAAATTCATCGAGGCCGGGCAGGACCTGGGCATCATCCACTTCATCACCCCGGGGGAGAACCGCATCTACGCCGGCAGCGCCGCCGGTACGGCCCGCCTCACCCCCACCTTCTGCATCCACACCTTCCCCATGCCCTTCAGCGCCTGGCGGCATCTCTTCACCGAAGGGACCCATGTAGTCACCCCGGCCATCCGCCATATCCCGCCCCAGTGCCTGGAGCCCAAGATGAAAAACCGCTCCCGCCTGCACTGGTGGCTGGCCGACCAGCAGTCCCACGCCGTGGACCCCAAGGCCATCACCCTGCTGCTCGACCTGGAAGGCAATATCACCGAATGCGCTGGCTCCAACTTCCTCATCGCCAGGGATCGGACCGTGTACTCGCCCACCAGCCGCAACATCCTCGAAGGGGTGAGTCTGGTGACCGTGCGCGAACTGGCTGCCGAGTTGGGCTGGAACTGGGTGGAGAAAGATCTGCAGCCGTACGACGTGGTCAACGCCGACGAGGCCTGGCTGACCACCACCCCGTACTGCGTGGCCCCCTGCACCAAGATCAACAACACTCCCGTCGGCACAGGTAAACCAGGGCCGATGTTCGCCGAGTTGATGGCCGCCTGGAGTAAGCGGGTGGGGATGGACATTCTGAAACAGATTGGGGAATCGGCCATTTGAGTACGCCCGCAGGCCTCCTCATCACCCAGGTAGTGGCCAATACCCTGCCGAATCTTTGCCCTTCGGCACCGCTGGCCCCGGTGCTGAAGGAGGATTATAATTAGCCCCATGAAACGCATCGCCGTCGGCCAGCTCCTCCAGGAAACCAATACCCTCAATCCCCTGCAGACCACCCGCCGCGACTTTGAGATCTATGGTCTGGGGCAGGGCGACGCCGTGATGGCCCGCTACGGCGATACCGAAGAACTCTCGGGTTTCGCCAGCCTGCCCCAATTCTTGGGTGAGGAAGTCGAGTGGCTGGGCCTCTTGCGGGCCCGGGCCTGGTCCGGCGGGGTGCTGGTCCCCGGACTTTTGGCCGAGATCGTCGAAGCCTTCATCACCCCTCTGCGCGGCCACGAGGTGGATGGAGTGCTGCTCTCTCTGCACGGAGCCCAGGCCGCTGCCGAGGACCCCGATGTCACCGGTTTCCTGGTCCAGACCCTGCGCCGCGCCCTCGGGCCTCAGGTGCCCCTCGTCGCCACCCTCGACTTACACGCCAACCTCACCCGCCGCATGGTGCAGAGCGCCGACGTGCTGGTGGGCTACCACACCTTCCCCCACATCGACCAGGTGCGTTGCGGCCAACGCGGCGCTCGGGCCCTGGCCCATATCCTGCGTACCGGCACCCGGCCCCAGGTCTCGGCCTGGAAGATGCCCCTCCTGACCAACACCGACGGCCGCACCACGGACCGGGGTGTGCTGGCGGGTTTGTGGCGCGAACTAGTGGCCGCCGAAACCCGCGCCGAGGTGCTCTCCACCGCCATCTACATGGCCCAGCCCTGGCTGGATGTGCCCGAATTGGGCTGGACCCTGTACCAAGCCTACCTGGGGGAACGCCCGCCCCTCGATCCCGAGACCGTGGCCCAGACCTGCTGGCAGACCCGCGCCCATCACCAGACCCCCTTCCTGCGCCCCGCCGAGTTGGTGCCGGCCGCCCTCGCGATTCCCGGCCGACCAGTGGCCGTCTCCGAGAGCCACGACGCCACCAACAGCGGCGCCCCCGGCGACAGCACCCTGCTGCTGGAGGCGCTGACCAAAACCACCATCCCCGAAGGCGGCGTCCTGACCTTCTGCGTGGACCCCGAGTCCGTGAAGCGCTGCTTTGAGGCCGGCGAAGGGGCCAGCCTGGACCTGCAAGTGGGCGGCAGGATCGACCCATACTCAGACCCCCTGCCCCTGCGCGTCCAGGTCCATACCCTGGGCCGGGTGGCCTACACCCTGTCGGGCCACGGCGGCCACAACCTACCGGTGGATATGGGCCGGGCCGCAGTGATCACCGCCGGGGATACAACGGTAGTGCTGGTAGAGGAAACCGGACCCGGCTCCTCCCCCAAATTATACGAGGCAGTGGGGCTAGCCCCCCGCGATTTCAAGATTGTCATCGCCAAAAGCCCCGAGGGCTTCCGCCAGGACTACGAGCCCTTTGCCGCCGGCATCCTCTACTGCGGCGCCCCTGGTTGCGCCACTCCCTATCTATTGGAAGCTGGCTTCAAATCCGCAAGCCGGCCCCTCTATCCCCTGGACCAAATAGGCGAAATGTCGCAGGCCCTCTGGGCCGGAGAGCTGAGGACATGACCGATTGGCTTGCGCGCGCCAAGCAGGTGCTGCCCGGCGGGGTGTGTTCCTCGACTCGCCTCAACCAGGGGCTGGGCGCCCCAGTGTATGTGACCACCAGCGAAGGAGCGCATTTCACCACCGTGGACGGCCGCCGTTTTCTCGATCTGTGCTGCGGGCACGGGGCCGCCCTGCTGGGCCACGGCCAGACGGCGGTGCGCCGGGCCCTTCACGAGGCAGCGGATCTTGGTATCTGCTGCGCCTTCGATACCCCCCGCCACATCGAACTGGCCGAGGAATTGTGCCGGATCATCCCCTGCGCCGAGCGGGTGCGCTTCACCAATTCCGGCTCCGAGGCCACCCTGCATGCCCTGCGCCTGTGCCGGGCCGTCACTGGTCGCGACAAGATCATCCGTTTCACCGGCCACTTCCACGGGTACCACGAGCACACCTATATCGGCGGCCATCCCCCGGCTTCGGAACTGGCGCGGGCCTCCCAGTACCGCGAGTCCCCCGGCATCCCCGAGCCGCTGACGCAGTTCATCGTCGCCCTGCCCTTCAACGACCTGGACGCGGTGGAGGAAACCCTCAAACGCCAGGCCCACCAGATCGGCACCCTCATCCTCGAACCCGTGAACTTCAACGCGGGCGGCATCCCGCCCCAGCCCGGTTACCTGGAGGGCCTGCGCGACCTCACCCGCCAGTACGAGGTGTTGCTCTTCTTCGACGAGATCCAGACCTCCTTCAAGAAGAGCGCCGGCGGAGCCCAGCAGGATTTCGGTGTCACCCCGGATCTCTGTACCATCGGCAAGGCCCTGGGCGGCGGCCTGCCCCTGTCGGCCATTTGCGGCCCCGCCGTACTGATGGACCGCTTCAAACCCGCCGGCGACGTGCAGCACAGTGGCACCTTCAACGCCCCCCTGCCCAGCATCCTGGGCGGGGAGGCCTTCTGCCGGGAAATCAGCGTCCCCTCCTTCTATCCCGAGCTGCTGGCCAAAGCCGATCATTTCTACCAGGGCCTCGACGCCCTCATCGCCCGCCTCGGCCTGCCAGTGCAGGCGCCCCGCCACGGGGCGCGCTTCGGCCTGCTCATGGGCCTGAAGGAAACGCCCCGTGATTACCAAGACGCCCTGGCCCACCGCCGGGATTTGATGTTGGAGTTCGTGCGCCAGACCGCCTCGCGGGGCGTGTACTTCCACGACTACGGCGGCGGCCCCTGTCACCACGGCTTCAGCGCTGCCCACACCTACGGGGATCTAGACCAGGCCCTGCAGGTGATCGAGGACTCTCTATCGCAGATGAAGGATCTCTTCGCCACTCACCCCTAACTCAGCGAGCAATGTAGTGGCCCATCCGCTGGACAAAATCGATCCAGGCATCAAGGTCACGGTCCAGATGTCCCCCGAAGCCACGCCCAAGGACTTGGAGTTCGTGCGCATGATCGGCGTCAAGCACGCTGTGTTGTGGACCGACGCCAAAAAGTCGAGCTACGAATACTACGCCAGCCGCCGCGAGATCTTCGAAAAGGCTGGCATCAGCGTGTACGGCTTTGGCAACTCCGACGTGCACAACCAGGACGCCATCACCCTCAACCTGCCCGGCCGCGACGCCAAGATCGAGGAATACAAGCAACACCTCCGCAATCTGGGCAAAGCCGGCATCCCTTACACCACCTACGCCCACATGGGCAACGGCATCTGGAGCACCGCCCCCGAAAAGACCCCGCGCGGGGCCATGGGTCGGGCCTTCGACCTGAGCAAAGCCGAGGTGGGCCACTGGCACGGCCGCGAGTTTCACATGCCCCTCTCCCATGGCCGGGTTTTCTCCAAGGACGAGATCTGGGACAACTACGCCTACTTCATCAAGCAGGTGGCCCCGGTAGCCGAGGACGCTGGCGTGATGATCGGCATCCACCCCGACGATCCGCCGCAGCCCGAGCTGGCCGGGGTGCCCCGCTGCATCTTCAGCAGCTTCGACGGGTACCAACAGGCCATGGAGATCGCCGATAGCCCCAACGTGGGCATCTGCCTGTGTGTGGGCTGCTGGCTGGAGGGCGGCGAGCTGATGGGCAAGGGGGTGCTGGCGACCATCAGGCATTTCGGGGAACAGCAGAAGATCTTCAAGGTCCACTTCCGCAACGTCGACAAACCCCTGCCCCACTTTGTGGAGACCTTCCTTGAAGACGGGTATATGGACATGTACAAGGTGATGAAAACCCTGCAGGAAGTGGGCTTCAAGGGCGTGGCCATCCCCGACCACATCCCGCACCTGGCCGACGAGGGCAAGGTGGGCATGGCCTATATCATCGGTCAGATGCAGATGTTACAACGGCGGGCCGCCGAGGAAGTAGGCGGGAAATAAAAAAATCCCCGCCGGTCGCGGACGCGGCCGGCGGGGAACCCCAAGATTTAAGGACCATGTGGTCCAGTACCAATGATCGGCTGGATAAGATTGAACTTTAATGCCAGGTCAATCCAACTGCGCCAGCAACTCCGCGTACGAACCCAACACCACCTGCGCCCCGGCCTCCCTCAGCACCCCCTCCGAGTGACTGGAGGAGAACCCGATAGCCCTCATCCCGGCGGCCCGCGCCGCCTGCAAACCAGGGACCGAATCCTCGACCACCGCGCAGACCTCGGGCGCCATCCCCAGCCGGCCGGCGGCCAGCAGGAAGAGATCCGGGGCCGGTTTCCCCCGCTGCACCTCCACCGCGCTACAGAGGACGGGAAAGAACTCCAGCAGGCCCACCTCTGCCAGGGAGAAGTGAATCTTGGCCGGCCCTCCCGAGGAGGCCACTGCCATCGGCACCTGCCGGCGGCGCAGCTCCTCCAGCGCTTCCCTCAAGCCCACAAAACTCTGCAGCCGACCGCGTGCCAGGGCAAAGTACTCCTGCTCGCGCTCTGCGAGGATATCGGGCGAAAATTCCGCCCCCAGCGTCCGGTAGTGCTCCAGCACGGCCTGGTCCGATCGGCCGATAAAGGCCTCGATATCGGGCAGTTCCACCTTCACCCCCCGCCGCCGCAGCAGCGGCAGCCAGGCCCCGCAGCTGAATTGCTCGCTGTCCACCAGCACCCCGTCGCAGTCGAAGATCAGTCCCTGTATAGTCACCGGTATAGACCCGCCCTCACTTCCCCCCACCGTAGGCGCGGACCAGTGCGGCTGCTCCGTCGATGATCAGCCCCTGCTCGGTGGCCATTTCGAAGAACTGGCAGCCCTTGGCGATCCACTCCAGGCCCCGCTGCGGACTGGAGGCACTGGTGCCGAAGGCCACGCCATGTTGCTTGCACAGCTTGAGGATCTCCAGCATCGGTTTGCGCACCTGCGGGTGGTCGTAGTTGCCCGGCTCCCCCATGGCGATGGAAAAATCGTAAGGCCCCACGTAGACCATGTCGACGTACGGGGTGGTGACGATCTCCTCGGCGTTTTCGTAGCCCAGCGCCGTCTCGATATGGACCACCACCGCCGTGGATTCATCGGCCCGGCGCAACCACCCCCGGTCGTCTGCCGGCCAGGCGTAATCTACATTGCCATAACAGGGTGCCCCGGCCCGCGTGCCGTGGGGCGGAAATTTCATATAGGAGATCAGCTCCTCGAGCTGGGCGCGGCTCTCGCTGCGGGGCAGCTGGATGCCCACCGCGCCGGCCTCCAGCAGGCGGGCGGTCTCGCTGCGGTTGAGCTCGCCGATCTTCGAGACCACTGGCAGCCGGTTGTCGCGGGCAGTCAGGATGAAGTCGGTCATCTCGGAGCCGTCGAAAAACATGTGTTCCTTGTCCACATAGACAAAGTCGTACCCGGCCTGGGCGTAGATCTTGGCCAGGGAGGGCCGCAGGTACTCGGACACCGAGCCCCCCAGCAGCACCTCGCCGGCCCGGAGCCGGCGTTTGAAGTTGCGGCCCAGGGCCGTGGGATCCTGTCGGCGGGCGTTCTGGACTACCTTGGTCTTGGCCATGCGGGTCTCCTGTCTGTGTTGGATTAGGGTTCTATAACACGACGTCCGTCAGGTCCACTCCCCGGCCTCCTCATAGCCTCCTTTACCAACCTTTCCAACTGCCATCGCTATGGCGGTACTGGCGATAGGGCAAGGGCTCGTAGGGCAGGCGGGCGATGTCCTGTTCCTTGATCTGGATGCCCAGGCCCGGGGCCTCGTCCACCGCGATATGCCCGTCCTGCACTGCCCAACTGTGCTCGGCGTAGCGGTCGAAAAGCGCCAGCCAGGAATGGTTCATCTCCTGGATGAGGAAATTGGGGGTGGCCGCCGCCGCGTGCAAACTGGCGGCCAGGCACAGGGGACCGCCGGCATTGTGCGGGGCCATCAGCATCTGGGCCTCGGCGGCCATACGCGCGATGTACGCGTAGGTGGTCAGGCCACAGCAATGGGCAATATCGGGCTGCAAGTACGCACAAGCCCGGGCGTCGATCAGGGGTTTGAAATCCGCCGGACTGCAGAGTTTCTCCCCGGTGGCGATGGGCACCGGGCTCTTGCGGCTCAGTTCCAGCAGGGCCTCCACCGAACCCACCTTGATCGGCTCCTCCAGGAAGAGGGGCCGGAAGGGCGCCAGCTGCCGAGCAAATGCCACGCTCAGTTCGGGAGTGGGGCTGCCGTGGGCGTCGAGCAGGATATCGAAGTGCGGGCCCACAGCCCGACGTACAGCTTCGACACCGGCCACCGACTGAGCCACCGCCTCCGGGTCCATGGGCCAGGTGCGGGTCTCCAGTGGATTGCCCTTCGCCCCCGCGTACCCAGCGGCCTGCACCTCCAATGCCTCGCGGACGGCCTCTTCGGGAGTGGCCATGGAAATGCCGCTGTACACCCGCACCCGCTCGCGCTGTTTCCCTCCCATCAAGGCATGCACCGGCGCGCCCCAGGCCCGGCCCGCCAGGTCCCAGAGGGCCATGTCGATGGCAGCCAGCGCCGTGCCGAAAACCGGCCCGCCCTTCCAGGGCAGGCGGTTGATGATGTCCTCGCCCAGGGCCCGCACCCGCAGCGGGTCCTGGCCCACCAGCAAGCCCTCCCACTCGCGCAGGGTGGCCTCCACAGAAGGCACCAGCCATTCGCCGGTGCCCTCGCCCCAGCCACTGATCCCCTTGTCGGTCTCGATCTTGAGGAAGAGCCAGGGTTTGGAGGTGCTGCACAAAAGCTGGCCCGTGTGCGGATCGCGGATCTCTTGCCCGGTGGGCACGCTGAACTTGTAGGTCTTGATTCCCGCGATTTTCACGCTGGCCTCCCTGGGTATTTGCCGCCGGGAAATAACGCCACTGCGAGAACACCGGGCAACCTGAGCGCTGCGATGGGCATCAGGTCTGATGCTCGTGCTCGACGCGCCCGTCGTCGGCGTTGTCGCGCTGCAGCAGGGAAAGCCGGCGCATGATGTCGCGCACATCGTGCAGGCCGCCCACGGAAAACCAGATCACCGTGATGAACCCGAGACTCATGTTCAGCAACAGGGTCCACTTCCAGTAGGTGAACCAGAAGTGATCGCTCCGCACCTCGATGAGGTTGAGGACGAGCAGGACGAAGAAGACCCCAATCCAGAAGAGCGACCAGCCCAGGGTGCCGTAATAGAGCCACCGGTCGGTGCGGGTAAACTCGGGGGAGATGCCGACCAGGACGCGCAGGCCGGAGGGCGGGGTCGCGTCCTTGCCCACGACCGCGTCGGCAGCCACGGTGTACCGGCCCTGGTGCAGCAGTTGGTCCATGTCGAAGGCCCGGCGGCCCAAGAGCGAGATCACCACATAGAGCAGGAGCGCCGTCATCATGGCGTAGAACATCAGCACCTGGCCGTTGATCGAACGGATGACCACAAAGAGCTGATGGAGCCAGGGCCGGGGCAGCGGCTGCACGTAGCCATCGGCTGGAAAAACCACACCGGCAGCCTTGTCCGCCCCTGGCTCTAGCCGGGAAGCCTCGTCGGGGGCGAAGCAATAACGAATAACATGGGTGGTGGCCTCGCCGCTCTGGTCGGTGATCACCACCTGGGTGGTCTGCCACTCGTGCCGCTTCCAGAACTCGTAGTCGAAGTGCCAGGCCCCGTCGCGCTGCGCGGCCGGCTCCCCGCCCACGGTGACGCTGGCCGCGGTGGGCGCGTGGATGGTCATCGCCGTGCGCTCAAAGGGGAACTGCTGAATCACCAGCGAGCCCACCGCCAGCAGCGAGCCGCTGATCATGGCGGCCCAGGCCCCGCCGGTGGTGCCCCGCTTCCAGTACAGGCCGCCGATGATACAGGCCCCAGCCCCGCCCAGGAAGATGGCCCCGGTGACGGCGAAGAACATCAGGATATACTGGGTCTGGCGGAAGAGCAGGCTGAAGAGGAAACCGAACACGGCCACTCCGGCGATGGACCAGCGCAACACCCGGATATGCTCCTCCGGGGTGAAGGGTTTCTTGCGGAAGGGCATGATCACGTCCTGGATGAGGATACTCCCCCAGGAGTGCAGGTAGGTGTCGTCGGTGGTGATCATGGCGCAGAAGACAATAGTACACAAGAGCCCGACCAGGCCGATAGGCAGGAGTTTGCCCAGCACCATGGGCACGGTCATCTGGGTCTGGATAGTCGGGTTGGCGATGCCGGCCAGGCCAGTGCGCACCGAGTCGGCCAGGGCGGCGTAGTCGGGGTGATGCATGACGGTGAAGGCACAGATCGGCAGCAGGCTGACCACCGCGGCGGTCAGGTAGCTGCGCCACCCGCCGATGACGCGGGCCATGCGGGCTTCGTGTGGGGTTTTGGGCGCCGCGTTGGTGCCGGTGTTCCCCTGCCAGGCCATACAATTGTAGAAGGCACCGAAGGCGGCGATCAGATAGTACCAGACATTGAAATCCATCGCCTTGCTGGTCTTGAAGGGGTTGATCAGCGAGGCGTTTTCCGGGTCTGGGGCGCTCTGGAAGGCGACGAAGAGTTGGTCCCACGAGAACTGATACAGGAGCCACAGGCCGATGAAACCGATGCCCAGCATGGCGATGATGCCCTGGACGCAGTCGGTAATCATGATGGCGATCTGGCCGCCGGCCAGAGTGATGATGGTGGCGAAGCCCAAGAGCAAAGCCATGATCACCGCATAGGACAGGGAGATCTCCACCCCGAAGACCGGGACGTTGTATTCGGGGATGCCGCAGAAGTAGACGAAGAAACGGGCAGCGACCGCCGGGAAGATCCCGTAGTTGATCACCCCGGAAACGTAGCCGAGCATGCCGGCGAAGATCCGGAAATGCCGGCTGTAGCGGATCTCGAAGAACTGGGCCAGGGTGAAGGCGCGGGTTTGACGGTAGCGGTACACCACCCAGCCCGACAGGGTGATGATCAGGCCGATGGGCGCGCTGAGCCCCCCCCACCAGGCCGCCCCGTACCCAGCCTTGTACCACAGCTCCCAGAGGGCCACCATGGAGATGGCCCCGGTGTTGAGCCCGTCGATGGTGAGCAGGTACCGGCCCGCGGCCCGATTCCCGGCCAGAAAGTCGGCCACGGACTTCATGTATCTCGTGGTATAGGTGGCGACCAGGACCACCACCAGCACAAAGGCTGCCAGGATCGTCCAGTCGATCCAGTGCATATTCATCCGGTGCGCTCCGCGGGAATCGGGGAAAGGGTGCTTACTTCCGCGCCACCACCACCTGGTCGTACATCGCTGGGATCAGCGGGAAGACCCAGCCGCGCTTGATGATGATCGCCCGGTTCAACTCGGGCGGCAGGGCGACGATGATCTCGGGCTCCAGGGAGAAGCGGCCAGTGAAACCGCCGATGGCGCTGCGGGCGTGCACCCCGGCGTATCCGCCCGCATCCAGTCCGTCCTGGGCGAACTGCCCGGTGCCGCCCCCAAAAACCGACTGCCAGCGGTAGGAATAGCCGTTCACCACCGCCGGCCCCGAGTTGAAGTCCACGTCTGTGGACACCACCATGCCCAGAGTCTTCACGGTGTAGAGCAGGTCGTTGAGGTCGCCGCCCTCGCCGCCGCAGGTGATGGCCCAGTGCAGGGTGCGGATGTGGTGGTCGGCGCAGGCCTGCCCGGCCTGCTGCCCGTGCTTCACCCGTTCCGGGTCGTCGCTCATCTGGTGGTCCCCCAGCCCAATCCCCGACAGGTAGACCAGACCGCTTTCGTGGAAGATGGCGCTACAGATATTGCGCCCCTTGAGCGATTGTACCTGGGTCTCGAAAGTGCCCAGGTCCAGGCCCAACTGGCCAACGCGGTCGTACACGTCGTAGTTGCGGCGCAGGGCCGCAGGGATGACGGAGTCCTCGTAGAACCGGCTCATGGTTTTGTCCTCTCGGTTGTCGACGTTGGCGCGTCCGTGCGGTGGTAGGGAAGCTAAGATAGATCATGCTGGTGCCTGCGACCACTTGACCTGCGCGGTGCGTTGGTCCACGGCAAGGGCTCGGCGCAGAGGCGGAATCTCTCCGCCCATTGCGCCGGCGCGAGGGAGTGTTCAGGTTATGGGCGATACCACGGACGAAAGGATGGATATGGCTGACAAAGGAATACCGAAAATCACCACCCGCGGGCCGGCGCCTTCGATGCCTGAATGGGCGATACTGGAGCGCAGCCTCATCGCGCTGATGAACAAATCCGAAGATCTGCTCATCGAACACTACCTCATGCCCAACGGGGAAATCTTCTGGCCGGATATCGAGGGTTTTCGCGGGTACGGCGGGGTGGACAACGCCTTTGAGGGCTTTCACCGCTGGCCCCTCTTCTATCTGCTGGGCGGCGACGACCGCTTTCTGGAGCTGGCCCAACGGCAATACGAGGTGCTCATCGCCCAGTTCTCCCGGATCAAGGCACCCGGTTCAAAACTCCCCGAGGGGCGGAACACCCTGCTGGTGAAGGAATATCTTCCAGACTACGACTGGATGCACGCGGGCGAGGCGGCGCTGTACTTCTATTACCTCAACCTTGCCAACCCGGCTGACGAGTGCAACAAAGAGCGCTCGATCCGCTTCGCCAGCTTCCTGACCAACGAAGACCCCACCATCCCCGAGTACAACTACGACCCGGAACACCGGGTCTTCAAGACCCTGGCCATGGGCCCCAATGGCCCGGCGTACCACCGCTTCGGGGTGCCCTATTCCTACGGCACCTGGATGGACAGCTACGGACTGCCCTTCTACGACGTGGAAGGCGTGATGACGATGATGGACCTGCGGGACCCGGAAAAGGCCAAGCGCTACGGCGAGGTCTATTCCGCGCGGCTGCGCAACTGCGACACCGTCACCAATATGCTCTCCACCACCATGGTGATGAACGCCTACCTGCACACCGGCGAGGAGAAGTACAAGCAGTGGGTGCTCGGCTATATAGAGGGCTGGCGGCAGCGCTATCTGGGCAATAACGGCATCATGCCGGACAACGCCGGGCCCAGTGGAATGGTCGGCGAAACCATCGACGGCAAATGGTACGGCGGGCACTATGGCTGGACCTTCCCGCACGGCTTCTATTTTATCGGCGATGCCATGGTCGTCGGCGGCCAGAACCAGCGCCTGCTGACCGGCGAGAAGGGCAAGCTGCAATGGGTGCGGGAACAGGTAGAGATGCTGCTGACCCATGCCGTCGAGGACGAGAGTGGCCGGGTGCTGGTGCCGCAGAATTACGCCGATCCGGACGCAGTGCTCGAATACGGCGGCAGCGCTCGTGAGCCGATGACCAGGCCCGACCGGGTTACCGACTATCCGAACTTCACCCGCAAGCAGCAGCTCGACGGCTGGTACGAATTCCAGGTCATGAGCCCGGTGCACATGGTCCACGTCTTCGCCGATAGCCTCGACCCCCACGACCTGGAGGTCACCAAAAGGCTGCGGGACCGCAGCCGGAACAACTGGGATCAGGTCAGCGGTGGCCGGGCCCAGGGCAAGGACTTCAGCGGCCAGCACCACGCCTATCTCAATTTCCTCGAAGGAGGCTACCCCAACTATCCAGCCGACGCCCTCCTGAACAGCGTCGCCCAGGTCTACAGCCAGTTGCAGAAACTGCGCGGCGAATTGGAGCAGGCCGAGGCTGGCTGGGGCTACCGCCCGGACGGCGACAAGCAATGGCAGGAGCTGACCGAGGTCACCCGCCAGGTCAATCAACTCAAGGAGAAAAAGTGGAGTGAGTCCGTGACCCACTCCTACTTCCAGACCTACCTGATCGGCCGCAGCACCATCACCACCGAGACCCTAGTGCAGTTGACCATGGGCGGCCCCCTGCCGGTGTACAACGGCGGCTTGCTGATGGTCCAGGTGCGCCACTTCGACACCGTCCGCAAGCGCCCTGGCCTGCCGCCCGACGTGGCCGCGCTGGTAGGCCGAATCGCCCAGGAGGGCATCGAACTGACACTGGCGAACCTGCACCCCATGGAAAGCCGCAGACTCATCGTGCAGGCCGGCGCCTTTGCCGAACACTGCTTTACCACGGCTGCCTATACGGATGACCAGGGCCATGCCGCGCTAACAGAGGTGAACAGCGCGTATGTGGAATTTGAGCTGGGACCGGGCGCGGTATTCGAGGTGAAGCTGGGCATGCAGCGTTTCTGCCGACAGCCCTCCTACCAGCTGCCCTGGGATCAATGACGGTTCGGGATATACACCGCTTCCAGGCTCATCGCCCCTCCTTGCTCCGCTGCGGCAAAATGCGGTTAATTGTACTAACCATCACCGATCCAGACCATTCAGGAGCGTTGTTCCCATGTCCCAGCGCCTGGTCTACTTCAACGGCGATTTTGTCCCCGAGCAGGAAGCCCGCATCTCTATCTTCGACTGCGCCCTGATGTACGGCGACATGGCCTTCGAGATGACCCGTTCCTTTGCTCAGCAACCCTACCGCCTGCGGGAGCACCTGGAACGGCTCTACGCCTCGCTGCGCTACGCCGAGATCGGCTGCGGTCTCAGCATCGACCAGATGGAGGAGGCCACCCACCAGACCCTCGAACGCAACCTGCCGGCCCTGGATGGCCTCGACTTCCAGATCATGCACGACGTCACCCGCGGCGCCCTGCCTCTCTACGACACCCTGGTGCGCGAGGGCATCAGGCCCATCGTCACCATCAACGTCTTCCCCCTGGTGCGGCATCTTGGCGGCATGGCCGCCAAATACGAGGAGGGGGTGCATTTCGTCATCACCCCGCAGCAGTCGGTGCCGGCCCGCTACCTCGACCCCAAGGCCAAGACCCGCAGCCGGCTGCACTACAAGGTGGCCGAGCTGCAGGCTGCCCATATGGAAAAAGGAGCCCTGGCCCTGCTCACCGACGAACACGGTTTCATCACCGAGGGCACCGGCAACAACTTCTTCATGGTGCGCCAGGGCGAGTTGCTCACCCCCAAACCGCGCGACATCCTGCGCGGGGTCTCGCGCGGGGCCTGCCTCGAACTGGCCGCCCGGCTGGGGCTCAAGGCCCACGAGACCGACATCGAGCCCTACGACCTGCGCCAGGCCGACGAAGCCTGGTTCACCAGCACCACCATCTGCATGATCCCCATCACCCGCTTTAATTTTCAGTCCGTGGGCAGTGGCAAGCCCGGCCCGGTGTACCGCCAGCTGCTGGACGCCTGGTCCGCCGAGGTGGGCCTCGACATCCCCGGCCAGGCGCGCCAGTACGCCGAACTGGCCAAAACCTGGAAACCCTGAGCAGCGCGGTGGGTGAACCGGTCACCAGCCGGGAACTGGACCTCGGCCTCCGCCAGTTGGGCATCGCCCCGGGCGCGGTGGTGCTGGTCCACAGCTCCCTTCGGTCCTTCGGCCGCCTCGAAGGCGGGGCCCGCACCGCAGTCCAGGCCCTGCTCAACCTGCTGGGTGAGGCTGGCACCCTGGTGGTGCCCACCTTCCACCACACCTTCTTCTGGGGCGGCCCCCAGCAGGTGTGGGACCGCGAGCAGACCCCCTCGTACATGGGCCTCATCAGCGAGACGGCCCGCACCTGGCCCGGCGCCAGGCGCAGCTGCCATGCCCCCCATCCCCTAACCGCCATCGGCGCCCATGCCGCGGACCTGGCCGGCCGCCACAACACCTCCGACTATGCCTTCGACAGCCCCTTCTACCGTCTGCTCGAACTGGACGCCTGGGTCTTGCTGATGGGTGTGGACTTCAATGTCTGCACCCTGCTCCACCTGGTCGAGGAACTGGCTGAGGTCCCGTACCGGCAATGGGCCGAACTGAGCGGCACCGTGGTGATCGACGGCCAGTCCTCCTTCCGGACCTTCCCCTTCCTCAGGCGTTATCCGGGGGTGGAAAACGATTTCCTCCGCTGCGGCCGCGAACTGGAGCAGCAGGGTCTGGCACAGGTAGTGCGGGTCGGGCAGAGCACGCTGCGGGCCCTGCGGGTCCGCCAGCTCTGCGACTACGCCCTGCGCCGGCTGCGGCAGGACCCGCTCTTCCTGGTCAGCGCCGAAACCCGCAAGGAGGCAGGGCGTTATCTGCCCCGCTGGGGCGAGCTGCAGGAGGAACAGGTACACCGCCAACTGCCCGTACACCACAGCCCCCATCCTTTGGGTGAAAGGCTGGCCCAAAAACTGCATATTCCCCGGCCCTCCCGGTTGCAGGCCCAAGTGCGCAACTGCTGGGAGACCAGCGACGGGCTGGTGCTCGAGGAACTGCGGCTCCAGGGCGGGATTCACCCCTTGGTACCCGCCCTGCTGGCCTACCCGCAAAACCGCACCGGTCCCCTGCCCACGGTTCTGTGTCTGCACGGGACCGGCGAGAACTGGCAGTGGCTGATGGAAGAACCCCTCAGCGTCGACGGGGTGCGACTGCGAGGTTGGGCCCGGGAGCTGGCCCGCCAGGGATACGCCACCCTGGCCCTCACCCAGTACGCCCACCCGCCCCGGCCCGAGCCCTGGGACTGGTCCTGGTCCAACAGCCTGCCGGTCTTCGGCCACACCAGTATGGGCCGGCTGGTGAGCGACGCGCTGCTGGCCCTCGATTTCCTCTGCACCCGCCCCGAAGTCGATGCCTCGCGCCTCGCGGTAGCCGGCTTCTCCCTGGGCGGTATCGTCTCCTTCTACAGCGCGATCGTGGACCCCAGGATCGCCGCCTGCGCCGCTTTCTGCGGCGGGGTGGGCACCATCCGCCACCTGCTGCGCGAGGGAACCCCCACCTTCCACAGCGCCTACTACTATCCGCACGGCCTCTTAGCCGATGGACTCGACCATGCCCAGCTGGTGCCGGCCCTGGCCCCGCGCCCTCTGCTGCTGTGCGCTGCCACCGAAGACCCAGGCATGCCCCTGGCCGGAGTGGAGGTCTTCGCCGAAGCTGCCCGCCAGCAGTACCGCGCCCAAGGCGCCGAACAGCGCTTCGATCTACTGATCGAAACCGGGGGCCACGCCATGACCCTGGCCGGCCTGGAACACTTCTGCACCTTCCTCGCTACCCAGCTGCCAGCGCTGCAGCCCTAGGAGTTTTGATCGTGGGCAAGGAAAAACAGCGGCACGGCGAAACTGAGACCGCGCATCAACAGCTGCTCCTGGAACTGGAGCAGGAGGCCGCCCGCTACCGGGAGTTGTGCGAAGACTTGCCGGTGGGACTTTCCGAATCCCTCCCCGAGGGGCAGGTGATTTTCGCCAACCGGCGCTGGCGGGAAATCTTCGGTTTTTCAGCGACCGAGCCGCTGCCCCACTCCAGGG
>SICG01000046.1 GCA_009691525.1 Candidatus Latescibacterota bacterium
GGAGGATTATTTTATCAGCGCTGCACGGCAGCTTTCGTGGCGCTGCCCTCGGCGCTGGGCCGCAACTGGCAGCGCTACTACCGGCAGACTGCCGGGGCCAATTTTTCGGCGCTGCAACGCCTGGGAGGGTTGCTGGCCGCCATGAAAGCCGGCCCTCCTTCGGTGCTGCTGCTGCCCGGGGCGGCGCTGCTGCCCTTCTATCCGGATCCCGGCTGCCGGCCTATGGACGACCTAGTTCTACTGGTCCGGCCGGAGGCGGAGGGCTCTTTTCGAGAACTCCTGCAAGCGTGGGGGTTTGCCCCAGTGGCGCGCCATCCGGGACTCTGGGTGAGCGGCGATCTGGCGCTGGATTTACACAGGGACCTGCTCAACACCACCCGAATTCACACCCGGCGTTATGCCGGCTGGATGGACCCGGCAGAGGTATGGCGGGACAGTTCTTTCACCTGCATCGAGGGGGTGGAGGTGGGCACGATGGGCCTGGAGGACATGGTGCTCTACACGGCGGTACACGCGCTGCGGCACAGTTTCAGGCGCCTCACCTGGTTTGTGGATCTGCACCTGCTGCTGCAGGCAGGGGTCGACTGGGAACGCCTGGAAGAGAAGGCGGTACGTTACAACCTGGTCCGGCCCCTGGTGTACGGTTTTTGCTACTTACAGGATTACGCGGCCTGCCCCTTGCCCGAGCCCGCAATGGCCCTGTTGGCGCGCACTCCCCTGCGCCCCGGTGAGGCCTATCTGTTGCGCCGGAGTTTTCTGGATCGCCGTCGGGGCGAATGGGGGGATGTGTTGTGGGCTTTCAGCATCCCGCGGTTGAGCCGCCGTTGTCGGTTCCTGGCAGAGACCTGTTTCCCCCAACCCCAGGTGCTCTTGCAGGTGTTCCCCTATCTCCCCAAGCCCCTTTTCCCCCTGGCCTATGGCCTGCGCCTGCTCCAGTTGCTGCTGCGGGGCAGCTGGCAGTTGTCCTGGTTGCTGACCAGGCCCCAGGAAAGAGTGGATAGAGTCGCCCTATGAAAATGCGCCGTATCCCCCGGTGGGCGATCGCCCTGCTGGCGGTCCTTGGCGGTTGTGGTGGTTCCGCTCAAAGTGTGCCCCAGGGACCACCGGCCGAAGCTCCGCCAAATCAGCTGGGCGCCCTTCCCTATGATCCGGCCAAGCAGGCCTACACCGAAACCCGCGGGGTGGTCGAGTACCTGCTCGGGCCGGGGGATGTGCTCGATGTGGTCCTGCGCGGTGTCGAAATGGTCAGGGAGAAGGTGGTGGTCCGCAGCGACGGCAATATCTCCTTCAGCCTGGTGGAGAATGTCCGCGCCGGTGGCCTGACCGTGAGCGAACTGGACGAGAGCCTCACCAACGAGTTGCGCCGCTTCCTGCGCGACCCCAAACTCGACGTCGAGGTCTCTGAATATCACAGCAGGAACATCTCAGTACACGGGGCCATCCTCTCGGTGAACACCGCCGCCGGGCAGAAGACCGGGCCGGGCCGGTATGGACTCAAGGGCAAGCTCCGGGTATTGGAGGCGATTCTTGAGGCCGGCGGCACCACGCCTGATGCCCAGTTGGACCGGGTGCAGTTGATCCGCGGGGATTTTTCCTATCGACTGGATATCCAGCGCGTACTCAACGTCGGAGATGCCAGCCAAAACGTGGTGCTCCAGGCCGACGATATTATCGTGGTGCCTGGCATCGCCCGCCAGAGCAAAAAGGTGATCGTCCTCGGCGAGGTCCGCAATCCCAATGTCTACGTCTTCTCCGACGACGTCAGTTTTCTGGAGGCCATCGGTCAGGCTGGCGGGTTGACTGACTCGGCGATCAAGAACGATATCCGCGTCATTCGCTCGGCGGACGGGGTGCCGCAGATGTTCACCATCAACTACGAGCAACTGGTCAAGGGGCAGGGGTTGGGCAAGAACGTCCGTCTGGAGAGCAACGATGTGATCTATGCCTCGCGTAGCTTCATCGGCGATGTGAACGACGTGATCGCCAAGATCAACCCGCTGCTCGACCTGATGCTGCTGCCGGGGACCTACGGCAATATCTACACCACCCAAGGCAGCCAGTGGATCCGGAACGGGGCCCCTGCGGCCAACAACCCGGCCGTGTTCACCCAGCCTCTGCCCGGAACTGGCAAGTTGGCGGTGCCGGCAGACTCCTCCAGGCAGGGCAACTGAACTAGTGTCGATGCTGAAGGTGGTCGACAGCATTCTCGATGCCGTGGGGGATACCCCGCTGGTCGAGTTGCCGCGCTTGGCCGGCGGGCATTGCCAGCTCCTGGGCAAGCTGGAGTCCAGGAACCCGGCCGGCAGTGTCAAGGACCGCATCGGGGTGGCGATGATCCGTGACGCCCAGGAGCGCGGTGAACTGCAGCCGGGCATGACCATCGTCGAACCCACCAGTGGCAACACCGGGATCGCCCTGGCAATGGCCGCTGCCGCGCTCGGGTATGAGCTGATCCTGACCATGCCCGAAAGCATGAGCCTGGAGCGACGGCAGGTGATGGCCAGCTACGGGGCCCGCATCGTGCTGACCCCGGCCCGCGAGGACATGACCGGAGCCATCCGCAAGGCCAAAGAACTGAAGGCAAACAATCCGGCAGGGGTCTTCATGCCCCAGCAGTTCGCCAACCCTGCCAACCCGGAAGCCCACCGCCGGACCACGGCGCGCGAAATTCTGGAGGCCACCGGAGGGCGTCTCGACGCCTTTGTGGCCGGTGTGGGTACGGGAGGCACCATTACTGGGGTGGGAGAGGTGCTCAAGGCGGAGGTGCCGGGCATCCGCATCGTCGCCGTGGAACCGGCCCGCTCACCGGTGTTATCCGGAGGGAAACCGGGCTTACACGGCATCCAGGGGATCGGCGCCGGTTTTGTGCCTGCGGTGCTGGTGCGGGCGTTGATCGACGAGGTGGTGACCGTCGAAGACGAGGAGGCTTTCCATTTTACCCGCCGCCTGGCCCGCGAGGAGGGACTCCTAGTGGGCCCCTCCTCGGGGGCCAACGTGGCGGCGGCGCTGCGGGTGGCCCAGAAGCTGGGACCGGGCAAACGCCTGGTCACCATGCTCTGCGATACGGGGTTCCGCTATTTCAGCGTCGAAGGCCTCAAAGGTTAGCGGCTGGCGGCTTTGAGCTGACCCCAGCTGAGCGCTTCGACGGCGCTGACCAACACTCGTTGGAAGCGGGCGACCTCGCCTTTCTCGTCGGTGACGGCGAGCATATCGTCCTGGATTACATACGTGCCCTCCACATCCACCTCATCGGGGCCAAACTCCTCCTCCAGTTCGCCCTCGGCGCCGTCCGAGAATTCTGCGACGATCGTCGCTTCGAGCGCCGGATAATCCTCTGCCGGGATTTCCAGCGGCGTGGCCAGCTCCCCAGCCAGCCTGCGGGCTAGTTGATCGATAAACTCGCGAGGCTCAAGGCCATTCACCCGTATCTGGGAGTCCTGCCCATCCAGCTGCAATCTCTGTTCATCGGCCTCCCAGATTCCGGTGACCGTCACCGCTATGGTCAGGGTATCGGGGAGGAGGGCCACCAGGATTTCTGTCAGGACTTCGTCTTCGAATTCGATGTCCGGCAACTCCGGAACCGTTGCGCTGGAGTCTGCCTGGGCTGAGCCGATGGTGTGTAGGAGCTTGCCGGCGCCCGCCGTCTGCTCCTGCCCCATCTCTTGGAAAAGTTGTGCTCCGCTGAGGACGGACTGGCCGGTCACGGCAAACAGGCCCCAGTCTTGAACTCCAGACGGAGTACCGTGCCCGGCTCTTGGTCTTCAGGGGCCGGCTGAAATTCCCAGACACCGATTAGCTTCTCCTGTTGCCCTAAGGCAGGCAGGGCGAGGGTGAAGAGCAGCAGGACAGAAAAAAGGCGTGACATCGGGGATCTCCTTGGTGAGTGAATGTTCAGGTCGCCATGGCGGTCATGGCAAGGTCGTGCAGGTGGGGCCGCAGTTGCCCGAACTGGTTGTTGTCGCGGGTGGGATGGACCCGGTTGCTGAGCAACACCACGAAGCGCTCACCCTCGGGATCCATCCAGATCGAGGTGCCAGTGAAGCCGGTGTGGCCAAAAGCGCGGGGCGAAAAGTAACGGCCGCAGGTGGTGCCAGTGGAAGGCGTGTCCCAGCCCAGGGCGCGCGACGAGCCAGGGACCAGCTGCTGGCGGCGGATGAAGGCGGCGACGGTTTCGGCGCGCAGGAAAGAACTCCGGCCCGCCAGGCAGCGCAGCAGCAACCGGGCCAGGGCCTGCACTTCGCCGAGGGTGGAGAAGAGACCAGCGTGGCCGGCCACCCCGCGCAGCAGGTAGCCGTTTTCGTCGTGAACCTGACCGCAGACCACCCGGCCGCGCCAGGGGCAGTCCTCGGTGGCGGCAAAGGCGGTCTGCGGCAGCCGGGCTTGGGGCAGGGGGTCATCCAAATGGACGAAGAAGGTGCGCTGCAGCCCCAGGGGCGCAAAGAGCTGGGTTTCGCAGAGTCGGTCGAGGCGATCGCCTTCGAGCAGTTCGAGCAACTCGCCCAGCAGGATAAACCCCAGATCGCTGTACCTGGTTTCCGTGCCGGGAGCGCAAGCCAGCGGGGTCTCCCGCACGGCGCGGAACACTTCGAGGCGCTGGGCCTGTGGGTCGGCCGGTTCGGGGGGACGGTCGCGGTAGAAGGGGACATGGGCAGGCAGGCCGGCGACATGGGTCAGAAGTTGTCGCAGGGTCAGGGCCGCCTTGTCGGGTGGATAATGAGAAGGCAGCAATCGGTCCAGCGGGGCGTCGAGATCGAGGCCCACGGCCTCGCAGCGCCTCATGATCAGCAATGAGGTGGCTAATACTTTGGTGAGCGAGGCCAGGTCGAAGAGGGTCTGCTCCTGGATGGGCAGCGGCTGAGGCTGCAGGCGGGCCCACCCCAAAACTCGGGAGAAGCACGGGGTGTCCTCCCTGCCGCAGGCCAGGGCGACACCAGGGGCGAGGTGTTGGGCTGAGGCCTGTTCGAGGGCCTGTTCCAGTGCGGAGAAGTCGCTCATACGATAAAGGGCTCCCAGATTGACACCTGCGGGGAGGACGAGTATATTCACCACGAAATATAACAAGTTGCGCCGTGTCGGCCTAGTGTTCCCCATCACCTGGCCTGCGTTGACCTCCATCCAGGCAGAGCGGTTTTCCCATGATGCAGATAGGCGACTTGGCGTCCAGGGTCAAGGTCACTACCCGCACCATACGTTATTACGAAGAGCTCGGTTTGATCGCTCCAGAGGAGCGGACCGAGGGTGGTTTCCGCCTCTATTCCGACGACCAGGTTCGCCGACTGCACATCGTGCAGAATCTCAAGGCCCTGGGCTTCGATCTGGAGCGTATTAGCGCAATCTTCAAGCTCAAGGACCACGCTGACACCGGCGGTGACCTGGCCCAAGCGATGATTGCCTGCCTGGCCGAGCAGCAGGTCGAATTGGACCGCAAGATCGAGTGTTACCAGCAGATGAAGGAGCGCAACAACCAGGCTATCGAGATTCTCAAGGAATGCCTGTGCTGCTCCATCCGCGTCCTGGAGCGGGACTGCCACCAATGCCAGGTATACCAGCAGCATCCCCAGGTACCCGACATGGTCGAGTGCGCCATTTACGAGGGATGCACCAAGAATTGATCCCATCTTAACGTTTGCCAAAGGAATAGGAGATCATTATGGTCACGGTCACTGATTCTGCAGCTGAGAAAATCCGCACCATGCTCGAAAGTCAGGGACACGCCGAATACGGGTTGCGTGTGGGGGTGGTCGGCGGCGGCTGTTCGGGCTTTCAGTACCGCCTTGCCTTTGAGACTGCCGCCGAAGACATGGATCAGATCATCGAGGTCAATGGCGTCCGGCTCTTCATCGACGCCAAGAGCTGCCTCTACCTGAACGGGGTCAGACTAGACTACATCGACGGCCTGATGGGTGCAGGCTTCAAGATCGAAAATCCCAATGCCCGCTCCACCTGCGGCTGCGGCGAATCCTTCAGCGCCTGAGGTGCCTCGGCGCATGCGCGGTCGCATGCTCGTCGCATGAGCGTGCCCCCCATCTACCTGGATAACCTCGCCACCACCCAGGTGGACCCTAGGGTGCTGGAAGCCATGCTTCCGTACTTTACCCGGCATTTCGGCAATCCTTCCAGCGCCACCCACACCTACGGCTGGACGGCTAAGGAGGCGGTGGCCCTGGCGCGGGCCCAGGTGGCGGCGCTGATCGGAGCGGTGCCCCAGGAAATCCTTTTCACCAGCGGTGCCACCGAGGCCATCAACCTGGCCCTCAAAGGGGCGGCCGAATTCCACCGCGACCGGGGTAAGCACCTGATCACCTGTGCCATCGAGCACAAGGCAGTGCTCGACTGTTGCCGGCACCTGGAGAGTCGGGGATTCAGGGTGACCTTCCTGCCGGTGGACCGGTGGGGCCGTATCGATATGGGACAGCTCGAGGCGGCAATCACCGAACAGACGATCTTGATCTCGTTGATGGCGGCCAACAACGAGATCGGCACCATCCAGCTCTTACCGGAGATCGGGGCCCTGGCCAGGAAGCGGGGGGTGTTGTGGCACTGCGACGCGGCCCAGGCAGTGGGCAAGATACCGCTGGCAGTGGAAACGTTGGGTGTGGACTTGTTGTCGGTTTCCGGGCACAAATTGTACGGACCCAAGGGGGTGGGCGCGCTCTACGTGCGCCGGCAGCCTCGGGTCCGGCTCTTGGCCCAGCTCGATGGTGGTGGACAGGAGCGCGGCCTGCGCGGCGGCACCCTGAATGTGCCCGGCATCGTCGGGCTGGGCCTAGCCTGTGAATTGGCCAGGCAGGAACTGGAGGCTGAGGCCCTGCGTCTGGAGGCCCTGCGCCAGCAGCTCTGGCTGGGCATCACCGGTCCCTTGAGCGGGGTGGAGCTGAATGGCCATGCCAGCGCGCGCCTGCCGGGTAACCTGCATCTGAGTTTTGCCGGGGTGGATGGCACCGAACTGCTCTTGGCTCTGCCAGACTTGGCGTTGTCATCCGGATCGGCCTGCACCTCGGGCAGTGCCGAACCTTCACACGTACTCAAGGCCATCGGCCAGCAGGCCCCGGCTTCGCTGCGTTTTGGCCTGGGGCGTTTCAACACCGAAGCGGAAATCGCGACGGCCGTGGTGCAGGTCGTCGCCGCAGTGGGCCGCCTGCGCGGCCAAGCCGGAGACCACCCCGGCTTTCACCACCAGCCGGGATAGACCGGAAGCGATAAGGGGGGGGAGCGATCCATGAGTCTGAGCAAGAGCCAGCTGTTGAAGAAGGTCAAGCAGGAGATCGTCGAGGTCGCTGCCGACCAGGTCCATCGCGATCTCCAGGCAGGCAAGCCGCTGCGCCTGGTGGACGTGCGCGAACGCGAGGAAGTGTTGGACGGCTATATCGCGGGGGCGGCGCTGATTCCGCGCGGCTTTCTCGAACTCAACGTCGAGGAAGAAGTGAGCATTGACCGCGACACCCCGATTGTGCTCTACTGCGCCGGCGGCAATCGCTCGGCGCTGGCGGCCCGCGATCTGAAGCAGATGGGTTATACCCAAGTTAGCTCGATGATCGGCGGCTTCAAGGGCTGGAAGGACGCCGGCTTACCCATCGAGCAGGACGGCCTGCTTTCCGAGGACGATATGCGGCGTTACTCCCGCCACATCCTCCTGCCCGAGGTCGGGGAGAAGGGCCAGCAGAAACTGCTCAAGGGCAAGGTGCTGCTGGTCGGTTCGGGGGGGCTGGGTTGCCCCACCGCCCTTTACCTGGCCGCCGCTGGGGTCGGTACCATCGGTCTGGTCGACGCCGATGTGGTGGACAAGAGCAATTTACAGCGCCAGGTGCTCTTCGGTGAATCGGATGTGGGCCGGCCCAAGGTCGAGGCGGCAAAGTCGCGGCTGCTCGACCTCAACCCGGGCGTCAAGATCCAGACCCATTATGAATTACTCACCTCCGACAACGCCATGGAGATGATCGCTGGCTACGACATCATCGTCAACGGCTGCGACAACTTCCCCACCCGCTACCTGGTGAACGACGCGGCGGTGTTTGCGCGCAAGCCGGTGGTCGACGGCAGTATCTTCCGCTTCGAGGGACAGGCCACCGTCTACATGTCGAGTGAGGGAGGCCCCTGTTACCGCTGCCTCTATCCCGAACCTCCTCCTCCTGGCGAGGTGCCCAGTTGCGCCGAGGGCGGAGTGTTAGGCGTGTTGCCCGGCATCGTCGGGCTGATTCAGGCCACCGAGGTCATCAAGCTGATCCTAGGCCAGGGGCGGCCCTTGGTTGGGCGCATGTTGGTTTACGACGCCCTCGACATGAAGTTTCGCGAGCTGAAGCTGCGCCGCAATGCCCAGTGTCCCGTCTGCGGTGACCAGCCTACGATTACCGAACTAATCGATTACGAGCAATTCTGCGGGCTGCCTTCACACCGCGAGGCTGCGGGTTAAGAGCAGGGCGGTATCATCTGGATTGGACGCTGTCCCCCGGACAGCGTCTATTTTTTTGTCGTCGGGAGGCCATATGGAGACCAGGGAGAGAGAAACACTGCCGGACTTGCTGCTGAAACTCGAAGAACCGGCCGTGCAGGACCCGGTGCTCGACTGGGAGGCGGTGTTCGGCAACTGCCAGCCAGTCGAGATCGAGATTGGGGTCGGTAAAGGCCGCTACATCATCGCTGCCGCCCAGGCCCAACCCCAGATCAACTTCATCGGCATCGAATGGGCATCCAAGTACCTGCGCCTCGCCCTGGATCGCGGCCAGAAGCGCCGGCTGACCAACTTGCGCCTGGTGCGCGCTGATGCCCGAGAATTCATCGAGTTTTTCGTCCCGGCCGCTGCCGTGCGTGTTTTTCACCTGTATTTTCCCGATCCCTGGCCCAAGAAGAGGCACCACAAACGCCGCCTCTTCAACAGTTCCTTTCTCGACGAAGTGGCCCGCACCCTGGAACCGGGTGGTCGGCTGCGGCTGGCCACCGACCACGAGGATTATTTCGCCGCGATGCAGGAAGTGCTGGCCGCTGACCTCCGTTTCCGCGAAGTGGAGGCCGATTGGGGGGAAGTGAAGACCAATTACGAGGAAAAATATTTGCGAGCCGGTAAATCCATCCACCGGCGGGTGGTGGCCCTGGCAGAAAGCAGTTGATAAAAAAACAACAAGCACACATTATTGTGTATTAAAAATACACCCCGCAGTGTGCTCCGCATTTTGCTAACCCTGCCCTCCCCGGGCAGGGGGACTAAAGGCCTTTCCCCTCTGTAAAATTTTCGCTTGACAGGCTCTGTGGCGGGAAGCTATTTTTCAGTGGTGGTGGAAAGTGGTGGAAAGTGGTGGAGGTATTTTAGAGCACTCCCAGCCAACCGCACAGGCCTTGCATGATTCAGTTTTTGGGCGAATACGATGTGCCTGTGGACGAGAAGGGGAGGATCTTTCTTCCCGCCGAGTTCCGCCGCAAGTTGTCCCCCGAAACCGAGGATACCTTGGTGGTGGTCAAGGGACTAGATGGCTGCCTGACTGCCTATCCCCAGCAGGCCTGGGCTGAGATCGCCACCAAGATGACGCGCTTGCCCCAGACCGATCCCAAGGTGCGGGTGTACATTCGCGGCATGCTCTCCCAGGCAGCGGAGGTGAAGTTGGACCGCCAGGGGCGGGCCAACCTGCCGCGCAAGTTGCTGGAGCGGGTGGGCATCAGCGACCGCATGGTGATTATCGGGGCGCTGGACAAGATAGAATTCTGGAACCCGGAGGCCTGGAGCCAGTTCATGCTGCAGGCCGACTCGGCGCTGGAGGAAGTGGCCGAGAGCCTCGAACTGTGAGGTAGCCAGCTGGAGGCGGAGATGGGTTTTCATGTACCGGTCATGGCCGTGGAGGTGGTGGCCGGACTGGTGGGTGATCCGCAGGGCATCTACGTGGATGCCACCGCCGGGGGCGGCGGCCACAGCCGAGCTATCTTGGAAGAGTTGGGACCTCGGGGCAGATTGGTGGCCATTGACCGGGACCCGGAGGCCGTGGCCCAGGTGCGACGCGAACTGGAAGACGAGCGGGTGGTGGTGGTCTGCGGCAGATTTGGCGAATTGGTTCAGATTTTGGTGCGGCAGGGGATGAGCGAAGTGGACGGGGTGTTATTCGACCTGGGGGTTTCCTCACACCAGATCGACCAGGCTTCACGGGGATTCAGTTATCAGCAGGATGGGCCATTGGATATGCGCATGGAACCGGGTGTTGGCATGAGTGCGGCAGAACTGATCGCCCAGAGCGGGCCGGAGGAACTGGCCCGGCTGCTGGCCGAATACGGCGAAGAGCGCCAGGCCCGCAGGATCGCCCGCGCCATCTGCCAGGCACCCAGTATGCACACCACTGCCGAACTGAGGCGAGCGGTGGAGTCGGTCCGGTCCGGGCATCTGCCCAAGACCCTGGCCAGGGTATTTCAGGCCCTGCGCATCGCCGTCAACGGGGAATTAGACCAGCTCAAACGCGGATTGGCGGCGGGTATCGCTTTGCTGCGGCCCGGAGGCCGGCTGGGGGTGATCGCCTATCATTCGCTGGAAGACCGGCTGGTAAAACAAACCTTTGCCCCTCTCGTCAGCGCCTGTACCTGTCCTCCCGAAGTAGTGCTATGTGTTTGCGGCGGGAAGGCCCGCTTCAGCAAGGTGGCGACCCAGACCAAGCGGGCCACCACTGCTGAGGTGGACCTCAACCGCCGGGCTCGCAGCGCCAGCCTGCGGCTTTACGAAAAGAGGGGGGACTGAATCGTGGCCCTCCACCCCGTCGGTTCCCGCCTGCCGGTGTTGCTGCTGGTGGCCCTGGTTACCCTCACCACCGCCTATATCTGGACCAAGGTGCAGCTGGCCAAGACCCTCAGGCAGGTGGAGACAACCCAGGCCCGGATCCGCAGCCTTGAAGAAGAGCGCGACAAGCTGACTGCGGCCATTTCGATGAACAAGAAGCCGGGCGCCATCCGGGAGCGCGCCCAGCAGGAATTGGGCATGATCGATCCTGGGACCAGTCAGCCCAAGGGGGTAGCGAAAAATGTTCACGCCCAATAGGGACAAAAGCACCGATCCATCGCGCCCGGCCCTGCAGCGCTTGAAATGGGTGGTGGTCGGAGGGGCGTTGTGCTGGTCAGTGCTGGTCGGTCGGCTGGTCCAGGTCCAGGGGATCAACCACGCCGAATACGCAGCCCGCGCCGAACAACAACACCTGCGTCCCATCGAGTTGAAGGCCAAGCGGGGCAGCATCCTCGACCGCCGGGGAGACGAGTTGGCCCTGGATATCCAGACCGCGTCTTTTTATGCCGATCCGGCGGTGGTCGATCAACCCGACGAGGTGGCCGGCCACTTCGCCGCCTTCAGCAAGGACCCTGAGGCCAGCACCAACCTCCAACGCCAGCTGCGCGGGTCCAAACGTTTCGTCTACCTGGCCAGGCAACTGAGTGAGGATAAGGCCGGCCAGGCCAGGCAACAGCATTTCCGCGGCGTGTATGAGTTTTCTGAGACCAAACGGTACTGTCCCTCCGGTGCTCTGGCTGCCCAACTGATCGGCTACACCAACATCGACAATCAAGGCAACGAAGGCATGGAGATGGCCTGCGACGAGCTGCTGGGGGGCATCAAGGGGGCGGCAGTATCCTATGTAGACGCCAAGGGTGCGCAGATCCCCGGCATGCAGGAGGAGCACAAGACCCCCCAGGACGGCTATAGCATCAGGCTCACCATCGACGGTGTCTACCAGGACATCCTCGAAGACGAACTCAATCAGGCGCTGGTCAACTGCGAAGGGGAAAACGGATTGGGAATCATCATCTCGCCCAAGACCGGCGAGATCCTGGCCATGGCCAACGCCCCACTCTACGACCGGGCTAACCCTGGGGCGGTGCCGGCCTGGATGCGGCGCAACCGCATCGTCACCGATCCCTTTGAGCCAGGTTCCACCTTCAAGGCCATCACGGCTGCGGCCCTGCTCGACGAAAACGCCGTCGATCCAGACGAGCGTGTCTTCTGCGAGAACGGTCGTTTCACCTTGTCCAATGGAGATGTGGTCCGCGACTCACATCCCCTGGGCTGGCTGACCTTTCGGCAGGTGATTGGCCAGTCGAGCAACATCGGCACCATGAAGATGGCGCGCCGGCTCCACCGCAAGAAATTCTACGAGTACCTCCGCAACTTCGGCTTTGGCTCCCGCACCGGCATCGATCTGCCTTCCGAGAGCGCCGGTTTGCTGCGCAACGCCGCCCAGTGGTCGGACCGCTCGCTGGAGACTATCGCCATGGGCCAGGAAGTCAGTGTCACCGCCCTGCAACTGGCAATGGCGGTGGGGGCCATCGCCAACGGCGGTACCTTGATGGCCCCCCACCTGGTCAAGGAGGTTATCGGACCGGACGGCCAGGTCGTGCGCCAGTTTGAGCCCCAGCCCATCCGCCGGGTGATCAGTCCGGAGGCGGCCGCCAAGATGCGGGAGATCCTGGCCGGGGTGGTCACCGAAGGCACGGGCAAACGCGCCCAGGTGGAAGGCGTAACGGTTGCAGGCAAGACCGGTACGGCCCAACGGGTCGCACCGGGGGGGAAGGGGTACGCCATGGGCCAGTACGTGGTCTCCTTCATCGGCTTTCTACCCGTTGAGGATCCCCAGTTGTTGTGTCTGGTAGTGGTCGACAATCCCAAACACGATAAATGGGGCGCCAGCATCTCAGCCCCGGCCTTCAGGCGGGTCATGGAGCGCATCCTCTGCCTGTCCGATGGGGTGCTGGCCAGACACAGCCCGGCCGATTCCGTCAGAGCTGATACACTGCAGGCGGTAATGCCCGACCTGCGAGGCATGACCCGCAAGGTGGCTCGTTTCCAGGCCGGCCTGCGCGGCCTGGAGATCAAGTTTGAGGGGGAAGGGGAGGTGGTCGTAGGCCAATTGCCACCAGTGGACAGCAGCGGCAAGGAGATCGGCGAAATCGTCTGCCAGTTGGGCGAGGAGATCCAACCGGATTCGAGCGGTGAACTGAGCGCCGCCACCCAGCGCCAGATGTTGATGTTGCAGAACATGCCCAAGAAAACTCAACTAGCTTCCGTGCAGTGAGTATGAAATTGCGCGACCTGCTGCTGGCCCTCGGAGCCGATTTTCAGGTGGAGGGCGCCACCGACATCCAGATCGACAAGATCGTCTGCGACTCCCGCAGCATTGGCCCGAAAACCCTCTTCGTGGCCATCCGTGGCGGCGAGGAGCAGGATCGGCACCTCTTCGTGCCAGATGCCCTGGCCCGGGGTGCGGTTGCGGTAGTGGTGGAGGATGGCCTGCCCGCCGGCCAGGCCACCCGCATCCAGGTCGGCGATTGCCGCCGGGCCTTGGCTTTGATGGCCGCCAGTTTTTACGGACATGCCGACCAGGAGCTGACCAAGGTGGGCATCACCGGGACCAAGGGCAAGACCACCACTGCCTTCTTGGTGCAGCAGATGCTGGCGGCGGCGGGGCGGCCCTGCGGCTACATCGGGACCTTGGGATGTATTATCGCCCAGGATCTGGACAAGAGTCTGCGCAACACCACACCAGAAGCCGTGGACCTGCACCGGCTGTTCAGGGCCATGCGCAGCGCCGGCAAGCAGGCGGTCTCTCTGGAAGTTTCCTCACATGCGCTGGCTCTTCAGCGAGTGGCTGGGGTGCAATTTGCGGTGGGTGTCTTTACCAACCTGAGCCGCGACCATCTCAATTTCCACCAGACCAGTAAAAACTATTTTGCCGCCAAGGCCCAGCTCTTCGCGCAGAGCGACAAAGCGGTGGTGAATGCAGATGATGCCGCTGGCCAGACCCTGCTGGGGAGTCTGGAGATTCCGACGCTCAGCTTCGGTCGCTCCCCTGGCGCGCAGGTGCGATTGCTGGAGGAATGGCACACTGGTCAGGGCCTCGGTTTGCGCCTCAAAACACCCATTGGCGAACACGTGGTCGAAAGTAAGTTGACGGGCGGATTTAATTGTTATAATATCCTTGCCGCTTTTGCCTGCGGGTTGGCGTTGGAACTGGTGCCCGAGGTGATTGCCAGGGGGATCGCGGTGGTCCACCAGGTGCCTGGGCGTTTCGAGCGCATCGACTTGGGGCAGGATTTTGAGGTTATCGTCGACTATGCCCATACCCCTGCCAGTCTGGAGTCGGTGTTACACACGGCCCGCGAGTTGACCCAGAACCGGTTAATCTGTGTCTTCGGCTGCGGCGGGGATCGCGATCGGGGCAAGCGGCCGCAGATGGGGGCGATCGCCGGCGACTTGGCCGACCTAGTCTACATTACCTCCGACAACCCGCGCAGTGAGGCCCCCGAAGCGATCATCGCCGAGATTGCCGCGGGCCTGCGGGACCCGGACAAGGTCCAGCTGATCGCCGACCGCCACCGGGCCATTGAGCAGGCGCTGGGCGCTGGCCTTCCGGGCGATGTGGTGGTGATCGCCGGAAAGGGGCACGAAACAGTGCAGGTTTTCGCCGACCGGACTATTGATTTTGACGACCGCCAAGTGGCCCGCGAGGTCCTGCAGGAGCTGCTCGGAAGCACGGCTGCAGCGCAGACAGGGAGGGGTTGATGGAAGGGGTTTCGCTGCGGGAAATTCAGGAGTGGACGCAAGCCGAGGTTGTTGGTAAGTTAGATGGCGTCCTGCAGCCATCGGGGGTTTCAACGGACAGCAGGACGATCAATCCTGGAGAGCTTTTTCTTGCTCTACGGGGGGCGCAGGTAGACGGTCATCAGTTCGTCGCTCAGGCGCTGGCGCGCGGCGCTTGCGCCGCGCTGGTCGAAGAACAAATGCCAGGGGCCGGTGCTCAGCTCAAAGTTCCCTCGGTGATGGAGAGTCTGGGAACCCTGGCGAGGCGGTACCGACAAAGGTTCGAGTTGCCGGTGATCGCGGTGGTCGGCAGTGCGGGCAAGACCACCACCAAAGAGATGATCGCCGCCGTGCTCCGGCAGCGCTATCGGGTGTTGCAGACTCCTGGCAACGAAAACAACGAACTAGGAGTGCCCAGAACCATTCTGCAACTGGCCCGCGAACACGAGGTGATGGTGGTGGAACTGGCCGCCCGCAAGGTGGGGGATATCCGCTACCTGTGCGAGGTTGTCCAGCCCAATGTCGGGGTTTTGCTCAATATCGGAACCGCCCATCTAGAAATTTTCGGATCTGTAGAGAGAGTGGCCAAAGCCAAAGGGGAGCTCTTGGAGTATCTGGATGAGTCTTCTTTGGTTCTCGTGAACGCTGATGACTGTGTCGTAGCCAAGGAGGTTAAGAGGACAAAGGGGAGACTCCTTGGCTTCAGTCTCGTGCGTGAGAGCCATTATTGTGGGGAGGGACTCGTCCTTGACCAAGAGGGTTGCGGTCTACTCTCTCTACATAATTTTCCATTGCGGCTGCAAATTCCAGGGCGGCATAACGTATATAATGCCCTGGCAGCCGCAGCGGTTGGCCACCAGTTAGGGGTGCCTTGGCCGCAGATCGGCCGGGCATTGGCAGAGTTTGAGCCGGTGGCCATGCGTTCGCAGATCTTGCGCAAACGCGGCATTAGTGTTATCAATGATAGTTACAACGCCAATCCCGGTTCCATGTTGGCGGCCATCGAGATGCTCGGCGGCATGGCTGGCGGCAGGCGGATCGCGGTCCTGGGCGATATGCTGGAGTTGGGTGCAGAGGCCCCGCAGTTTCACGCCGCCGCCGGACGTCAGGCAGCAGCCCAGCACTTGGATCTGGTACTCGGAATCGGTCCACTAAGCGTCCACCTGGTCGAGGCGGCCAGGCGCGCGGGGTTGGCCGAACGGGCACAGCACTTTTCCACCAAGCGGGAACTGGCGGCACACCTGCGGTCCTCCCTGCAGGAAAACGATCTGGTCCTCGTCAAGGCCTCCCGTGGAATGGGCCTCGAGGAGATCGCCGCTGCCATCGTGAACTGATGTTCGCGGGCCTAGTGCCCGGTAGTTGTTTCGACGAGCAAGGTCTTTCTCTCCCCGGTCCCCCCAGACCACCCTCCCCTTGTTCGAGGAGCCGTTCGCGGCTTTTCGGGTCTCCTCTCCTTTGCTGTTACTGAGACAGCATTCCAGATGAACACCGCATGAACGCCGCCCAAAAGGCCGGTCGCCGCTTGTGGATGATCTCCCTGATCCTGGTGGGGTTGGGGACGGTGATGATCTACAGTTCTAGTTCGGTGCTGGCCAGCGTCCGTTTTGCCGACAGCAGTTTCTATCTGGAACGCCAGTTGGCCCGGTTGGCCATGGGGCTAGTGGTCCTGGTGTGCCTGGCCCATGTGCCGCTTGAGCGGTGGGGGCAGTGGGCGCGCTGGCTGCTGGTGGTAGGCGTGGCCTGTCTGGTGGCGGTGCTCTTCCTGGGCGAAGGCAAGACCCAGCGCTGGATCCCCATGCCCGTGGCCATCTCCGGCGCCTCCTTCCAGCCCTCCGAATTCGTCAAACTAGTGATGGTCCTCTATTTGGCCGATGTGCTGGCCCGCAAGGAGGCCGAACTGGGAGACTTCAAGAACGGACTCCTCCCGCGCCTGGTGGTCATCGGTCTGGTTCTGGGGTTGATCATCCTCCAGCCGAATCTGGGAACCGCCCTGGCCATAGGTATTATTTCCCTGGTCATGCTCTGGGTCAGCGGCGCGCGTATCTCCCATCTGCTGTGGACCGGCCTGGCTGGCCTGCCGGTAGTTGCCATCTCGCTGCTGATCTCTCCGTACCAGCGCCAGCGCCTGGTGACCTTTTTTTCGGGCAACGGCAACGATCCGCTGGGTGCCGGCTACCAGGTATCCCAATCCCTGCTGGGTATTGGCAGCGGCGGGCTCTTTGGGGTGGGTATCGGCAACAGCATGCAGAAGCAACAGTTCCTGCCCGAACCGCACACTGATTTTGTTTTTGCTTTCATCGGCGAAGAACTGGGATTGGTGGGCACGCTGATCGTCGTCGCTCTCTTCGTGGCTTTTGCCATCAACGGATTGCGCATCGCCAGGGAAGCGCCCACGTATCACGGGTTTCTGGTAGCAACCGGGATCACGGCGATGATTTCCGTCTACGCGGTGCTGAACATCGGGGTGGTCACCGGGGTGCTTCCCACTACCGGGCTGCCTTTGCCCTTTATCAGCTACGGGGGGTCTTCGCTGGTGTGGAACCTGGGAGGGGTGGGGATTCTGCTGGGCGTGGCCAGGGCGGGCAGGCAGCAGGTGGGCGCCACTTGGAAAGCCCCCAAGGCGTCCCAGAAGCCCAGGACCACCGAGGGACCGGTCGTCTGGCGACGCACTCTCCGGTCAGTATGATGAAACCCCTCTTCCGCCGCTACGCGCGGTTGCACCTGGTGGGCATCGGCGGGGTGGGCATGGAGGGATTGGCCTACGTGCTGCAGGCCAAGGGTTGCCAGGTCAGCGGTTCGGACCGCTCGCCCTCGAGGGCGGTGGATCAACTGCGACGGGCGGGCATCCAGGTGGGGGGGGAACACCGCGCCGAACAGGTGCAGGGGTGTGACTTGGTAGTCTATTCGGCGGCAGTGCCAGTCGACAACGTAGAGCTGGTGGCGGCCGGGCAGCTGGGTATTCCGGTGGTGGGCAGGGCGCAGTTGCTGGGAGAGTTGACCCGGCCTTACTGGACCATCGCCGTGGCCGGCAGCCATGGAAAAACCACCACCTCGGCGATGATGGCATCCATCCTGCGCTGCGCCGGCAGCGACGCGTCGGCATTGATCGGCGGGTGGCTGGAAGGCAAGGTGGCAGCCTGGTTGGGCGAGGGGGAGCTGTTCGTGGTGGAAGCGGATGAATACCAGCGCAGTTTTCTCCAGCTGCGGCCGCAGGGCGCGATCGTGACCACTGTCGATGCCGAACACTTGGATTGTTACCGGGACTTGGCCGAGGTGGAGGATACCTTTCAGCTCTTTCTGGGCGCACTGCCCTTTTACGGGCACTGTGTGATGGGTGCCGACGACCCAGGGGTCAGGCGGCTGCTCCCCCGGATGGAGCGCCCGGTGCTCACCTATGGGCTGGGCAGTGGCAACCAGGTGCGGGCCGAGGAGTTGCAGACCCATGCCTGGGGCAGCGCTTTTACAGTAGTGGGCGGCACGGAGGAATGGGGCCGAGTAGAACTGCGGGTGCCCGGTTTGCACAATGTGCGCAATGCTCTGGCGGCGGCGGCGATGGCGCAGTTGCTGGAAATTGATTTTGCCGCCGTGGCTGAGGGGCTGGGCAGCTTTAGCGGTGTGGGCAGGCGCTTTGAGCGTCGCGGAGAACTGCAGGGCATCCTGGTCGTGGACGACTATGCCCACCACCCGGCCGAAATCACCGCCACCCTGGAGGCGGCGCGGGGTACGGGCCGGAGGGTGGTGGCGGTTTTTCAGCCCCACCTCTACTCCCGCACCCGGGCGCTGCTCCGCGAATTTGCCCAGTCGTTGCAGGCGGCCGACCAGGTCTTTCTCACGGCCATCTACGGCGCCAGGGAGGAGGCCCAGGCGGATGTGGATGCCGGCCAGATCGTCCAGTTAATGCGGGTTTCTGGATACCAGCAAGTGGAATACGTGCCCCAACTTGATGACTTGCCCGAGAAGCTGCTGGCCAGCTGCAGGCCGGGTGACCTGGTGTTGATCATGGGGGCCGGCGATGTGGACTGGGTGGCCGATGGGCTGCTGGCGGCCCTGGGGAGCAAGATCGGATGAGCGCAGATCAGTCGCGCAATGCCAAGAAGGTGATGGCGGTGCCTTCGCGCCGACGCCGGGCCTTGCCCGAACGGCGCGGCGACCGGCAGCCGATGGCCGTGCCGCGCAGCGGCAAGGTCTCACCCGGATCATGGCGGCGGTCATTGTCCGGGGGGATCTATCTGTTGCCGGTGCTGCTGGCCGGGGTGCTGATCTGGGCTGGTCTGAAGCTGCCGGGGATTTTCGCCGCCGCCCCGGAGTTTCGCCTGCAGGCCCTAGAAGTGAAGGGGTTGCACCGGCTGCACGGTCAGGACATCCTGGCGGCCAGTGGTCTGCGCGAAGGGCAAAATCTGTTTACGGTGGACCTGGACCAGGTGGTCGGTGACGTTCAGGCTTTGCCCTGGGTGAGGAAGGTCACGCTCGAAAGGCGACCTCCAGACCGGTTGCGGGTGAAGGTGGAGGAACGCCGGCGCCTGGCCTGGATCCGGCTGGACAAGCTCTACGGCATCGACGAGGACGGGGTGCTGCTGCCCGCTGAAAAGGAGGAGGGTGAGACGCGCGCCGACCTGGATCTACCCCTGTTCACTGGCTTTGAAGGCATTGCCGAGGGCAAGGTTCCCGGTGAACGGGTGGCCACCCCGGCGTTGCAGCAGGCGCTGGACTGGTGGCGGCAGGCCCGTGCACAGGACGCGGAGTTCTGCCTCAACATCTCCGAGGTCCAGCCCTTATCCGGGGCCAATGTGCGGCTGCTGCTGGTGGGCGATGGCCTGGAGGTGCGGGTACCGGTGGACCGGGCGGGGGAACGGCTCGGCGTGTTGAAAAATCTGATGGGACGCATCTACAAGGAGTTCCCCGAACCGGCCTACCTCGACCTGCGTTTTGCCGGACAGGCAGTCGTGGGCGGCAAGACCGCGCAACAGACTGCAGAGAAAGGAGAGGACCATGGGGCAGGATGAGGTGGTGGTCGGCCTGGACATCGGCACGACCAAGGTCTGTGCCATCATCGCCGAACTGACCCCGGAGGGGGAACCCAAGGTGGTGGGAGTAGGTATAAGCCCATCCGAAGGGGTGCGGCGGGGCGTGGTGATCGACATGGACAAGACGGTCCAGGCAATCCAGAAGGCGGTGCAGGAAGCCGAGTTGATGGCCGGCCTGCGGGTCGGGGCGGTTTACCTGGGCATCGCCGGCGAACACATCTCCAGCTTCAACAGCCGCGGGGTGATCGCGGTGGGCGGCGAGCATCACGAGATTGAGAACGGCGACAAGGGCAGGGTCATCGAAGCCGCCAGAGCGGTGGCCATTCCCTTCGACCGCCAGGTGCTCCACGTCCTGCCCCAGGAGTTCAGCGTCGACGACCAGCAGGGCATCCGCGATCCGGTGGGTATGTGTGGTGTCCGCCTGGAAACCACCGTCCATATTGCCACCGCCGCTTCCACCGCACTCCAGAATCTCACCCGGGGGGTGGAACGGGCCGGTCTGAGGGCGCAGGGGATCTACCTGGAGTCGCTGGCTTCCAGCCGGGCCGTGCTGGAGGAGGAGGAACTCGAGATGGGGGTCTGCCTGGTCGACGTGGGCGGCGGCACCACCAGCCTGGCCGTCTTCTACCAGGGCAGCGTGCGCCACTCGGCCGTCATCGGCCTGGGCGGGCAGAGCCTGACCAGCGATATCGCCATCTGCCTGCGCACCTCGTGGAGTCATGCAGAAAAGATCAAATGTGGTTGGGGCGCGGCGCGGGCCTACGGCATCGGCCAGGAGGAGGTGGTCGAAGTGCCCGGAATCGGCGGCCGTACCCCCCAGCGGGTGCCGCGCCGGGAACTGGCGTCCATCATCGAGGCGCGGATGGAGGAGATCCTCGCCATGGTGGGGGAGGAGTTGTCCAGTTCGGGTTACGCCGAATACCTCAGCGCCGGGGTGGTGCTCACCGGCGGGGGCGCCCTGCTGGACGGGGCGGCTGAACAGGCGGAGTTGTTGCTGGGCCTGCCGGTGCGCCTGGGGGTGCCCAAGGAGTTGCAGGGCATGAGCGAACAGCTCTCCGGATCCGCCTATGCCACGGCGGCGGGTCTGGTGTTGATGGGGGCGCAGGATCTGGAACCGGGGGGCAGGGGCCGTGGTGCAGCGGATGAAGAAGAGTCGGCTTCGGCGGTAGGTCGGGCCATCAAGTGGTTAAAAGCACAGGTTTAACGCATACCATACCTCGGGCAAGGAGGAGGACATCATGCCTTTTAAGATCATCGAGAACGAACACAAGGCCAAAATCAAGGTCTTCGGCGTGGGCGGGGGCGGAGGCAACGCCATCAACCGGATGGTGGCCTCGGGCATGAACGGGGTCGAGTTCATCGCCGTCAATACCGACGCCCAGGCGCTGGCCGGCTCATCGGCGGATGCTTGCATCTGCATCGGCGAGTCGGTGACCCGCGGCCTGGGGGCCGGCGCCAAGCCGGAACTGGGGCGGCAGGCCATCGAAGAGGACCGCGAGAAGATCGCGGAGAAGCTGGCTGATACCGATCTGGTCTTCATCACCGCTGGCATGGGCGGCGGCACCGGTACCGGCGCCGCACCGGTGGTGGCGGAGATCGCCAAGAAACAGGGGGTGCTGACGGTGGGCATCGTCACCGAGCCCTTCCAGTTCGAAGGGGTGCCCCGCATGCGCAACGCCATGGCGGGCATCAACGAGCTGCAGGAACACGTCGATACCCTGATCGTCATCAAGAACCAGCGACTCCTCCAGGTTTGTTCCAAGGATACCACCTTGGAAGACGCCTTCATCAAGGCCGACGAGGTGCTGCTCCAGGCCACCCGCGGCATCGCCGACCTGATCACCATCCCCGGCATGATCAACCTCGACTTCAACGACGTGCGCACCATCATCAGCGAGGGGGGCGATGCGATCATGGGCGTGGGTTCTCACCGCGGCGAGAACCGGGCAGTGGAGGCGGCCAGGAAGGCCATCAAGAGCCCGCTGCTCGAAGAGGTCTCCATCGAGGGGGCCAAAGGGGTGCTGATCAATATTTCGGCCGGTTCCAACCTCACCCTCTTCGAAGTCAACGAGGCGGCTTCGGTGATCCTGGAGGCTGCCGGTCCCGAGGCCAACATCATTTTTGGCACCGTGATCGACGACTCGCTGGTCGATGAGATTCTGGTAACGGTGATCGCCACCGGGTTCTCGCTCCACCGCGAATTCCGCAGTGAGCGGAGAAACAGGGAGGAGAAAAGCCGGAGTCGGGACGATCGCAAGCTGATGCCCCTGCGCCCACACGTGAGTCGGAACGGGGCCGGCCAAAAGGAAGATGCACCGGCAGAGGCCGCGCCGGAGCAGCAGGAGCGAGCCGCTGGCAGCGGCTGGCGCAAGATTGAGCTGGACTATCCGGCCATTCTGCGCAAGATCAAGGCCAGCTGAAGCCTCAGCGGCAGTTGTGGGACGCGGAAGGGCGATGCATATTTATATGTTTCGCCCTTCCGCGACGCCTTTGTTGGTGCCGTGGAGCCTGCTCTCCAACCCCAGCCTGGCAGTTTGTCGCCAGGCGACCCAGAAAGGACCCCACTACCTTGACCAGCCTCAGCCGCCTATCTAAGTTGCTCGCCCTCTTCCTGCGCCACCGGCCCGAAGAGGCCGCCTTGCAGATGGACTCCTATGGTTTTGTCCCCCTGCAGGAGATGCTCAAAACTGTGCAGGAGCGGTACCCCGAGGTCACGGAGGCCGATATCAATAAGCTGGTCCAAGGGGCAACCCCGCAGCGCTTCGAGATCAGCGAGCGGGGGATCAGGGCCCTCTATGGCCACAGTTTTTTTGTGGAAATGGACGGCGAACCTGCCCAGGTTCCAGACCGGCTCTACATGGGCTGCCTGCTCAAGGAAGTGCAGGGATTCCGCGCCGAAGGCATCAAACCGGTAGACCGCTATTACGTTCATCTTTCCCTGACCCGGGAGACGGCCGCCGAGCGCAGCCACCAGCCGGGGGATGCCTGCGTGATTGAGGTCTTTGCCGGCCAGGCGCAGGCGGCCGGACTTAGCTTCTATCAGCGGGGCGAAGTGATCCTGACCAGGGAGATCCCGTCCCAATTCGTCGGCGAATCCCATGCCGTGGAACTGCCGCCAGAGTCCAGGCCCTCTGCCAGAAACTCTGAGCGGTCGTCTGGAAGGCCGGACCGATCTTCTTCTGGGAGGCCGGACCGATCTTCCTCTGGGAGGGCCCCGACCAGACCCTCTTCCGGAACGGCGACTGAGAACCGAGCCGCTCCTGCCGCTGCCGCCGCGCCGGCGCCCGCCTTTGGCCGCCGGCCGCGCAAAGCCACTGGCAGGCGCTGAGCGCCCCGCCGGTCCTCAAACAGGTGCCTAGCTGGTCGGGCACCACCGGCCGGAAAGAGCCGATTCATGGCCCAATACGAAGTAACCCTCAGGGACTACTGGCGCATCATGCGCCGGCGCAAGGGCATCGTGATTTTCACGGTTGTCCTGCTGGGTTTCTTCAGCTTCCTGATCGCCAACCTCTGGAAGCCGAGCCCCATCTACAAGGCCGCCTCCAAGGTCCAGATCAACTCCCCCGAAAGCCTCAACTCCATCAACGCCCAATATATGGGTATGGCCGGTGGCGGCACCGACCAGCTCGAGACCCAGCGTTCGATCATCACCAGCTTTCCGGTCATCCAGCGCGCTGTCGACCGGCTGAAGCTGTGTAGCGACTGCGAGACCAAGGAGGATTCGACCCGGATGGTGCTGGCCCTGGAGAGCTACATCCAGACTAGCCAGGAAGGCTACACCAACATTATCAGCATCGAGGCCACCGGCAGGACCGGCGAGGAGGCGCGGCTGCGGGCCGACGCGGTGGCCGAGGTCTTTGCCGCCTACAACAACGACCAGAAAAACGATAAGGCCAAGAAGCACCGCGAGTTTGTCGAGCAACAGCGCAAAGAAGCCCGCGTGACCTTGTCGCTGGCGGAGGATTCGGTACAAATCTACCGCGAGCAGGAGCAGCTGGTCTCCATCGACGCCCAGGCCAGCGTCATCCTCAACCAGATCAACACCGCCACACAGACCAAAAACCAGTTGGAGCAGGACGTCAGGGGCATCGAAGCCATGTTGCGGGAGATCGAGGAGAATAAGGGTCTCTCGGATCGCACCGTGCAGGGGGCCAACCGCACCCGGGTGGGGGATGCTTTCATCAACCTCTCCCAGCAGCTGAGCAATGTGCTGCTGGAGCGCAACTCGATGCTGGTTCAGTACACCGAGAACCACCCCAAGGTGCTGCAGCTGCAGTCTAAGGTCGATGAGCTGAACCAGAGCCTCAAAGACGAGCTGAAAGCGCGGCGTCAGGCCCTGTCCCGCGACCAGGAGGCTGCCCGGGATCTGTTGCAAAAGTCCCAAGCTGAATACGATCTGCTGCCTGGCAAGGGCCTGGAACTAGGCCGGTTACAGCGCGAAGTAGCGCTGCGCCAGCAGGTGGTGGGGGTGCTGGAGGAGGAGTACCAGAATGCCCGCATCCGCGAGGCGGACAAAATTGAAGAGGTGACCGTGCTGCAGCGGGCGGTGACGCCCGAAGAGGAAACCAACCCCCACAACCCGGCGCAGCGGGCCCTGATGGGGGTGATCCTCGGTCTGGTGCTGGGCATCGTCTTTGCGGTGGTGGCCGAGTCGCTGGACACCTCCATCGGCACGGTGGAGGACGTCCAGGAATATACCGGCACCCAGGTGGTGGGCATCATTCCCTATATCGACATCGACGACGTGCGGGCTTCGCTGCGCCGGCGGGGCGTGGATGTGAGTGACGAGAAGACCGTCCAGCGAAAGGCGCAGCTGGTAGCCTTCTTCGACCCTCAGTCCACCATGGCCGAGTCCTACCGCACCCTGCGCACCAACATCGAGTTCGTGACCGTCGAAAAGGGGGTCAAGTGCCTGATGGTCACCAGTTCCATGTTGCGGGAGGGCAAGAGCACCACCATCGCCAACTTGGCGATGACCATGGCCCAGCTGGGCAAACGCACCCTGCTGGTGGATTGCGATCTGCGCAAGCCGACCATGGCCAAACTTTTCGGCCTGGACAAGGAACCGGGCATGACCGAGGTGATCGTCGGCAACTACGACTGGCACCAGGTGATTCGCACCGTCACCGACATCGTCACCGGCGGCATGGGCATGGAGGACATCCTCCAGACCCAGGGAATCAGCAACCTGCACATCATCCCCAGTGGTTCGATCCCGCCCAACCCGGCCGAACTGCTCAACTCGCGGCGGATGAGTGAATTCATCGCCGAGGTGCGCGAGGCCTACGACGTGGTGCTCTTCGATTCACCTCCCTCCCTGCAGGTGACCGACGCGGCCATCCTGGGCAAAAAGGTGGATGGGGCGCTGGTCGTCTATAAGGTGGGCGAGATCTCCCGCACCTCGCTGAAGCGCTCCACTTCGCTGCTCAAGAGCGTGCAGATCGAACTGCTGGGCATTGTGCTCAACGGCCTGCACGCCGACGTGAGCGCCGAGTACCAGGATCTGGGCTATTACTCTTATTACGGCTACGGCAGCGAGACCCAGGTCCAGGACCGCACTTTCCGCGAGAGGGCCGAAGACTCGTTCCGGAGATTAAAGGCCCGACTGGGCATGAAAGATGAAGAGCAGCCGGCAGCTGTTCAGGACGCCGATGCCGATGCCGGCGACCGCGAGGAAGAGGGGGAAGAGGAGGATCAGGACCAGCCCCGGGCCGGCAGCGCGGTGGTGGCTGTCCTATCCTTGTTCCTGGTGGGCCTGGGTTTGATCTGGCAGAGCGGTTACCTGGCCAAACCCCTGGGAATGAGCCCTCTGCTGGCCGAATACCCCCTGCGCGAGGGACCGGTCCTACCCCCAGCCCAGCCGCCGCCGGCCGACGAGGTGAGGGTGTCCTCCGAAGCAGGTGATTCCAGCCAGGCGGTCGCCAGCGAGGAGCATCTTGGCCAGCCTCCGGGTGAGGAACTCTTCCCGGGAAGCCTGGAAAACACCCAAGGTGAAATCCCTGCCGAGAGCACCCCTGTCGAGGAGCCCGCCGCCGCTGTGCCTCCGCCTGCGACCTCCGTGGCGAAAACCTCGCCCAACGCCCCGCCATCCCTGGCTCAGGCCGGGATGAACCCCCAGCCCTACGTCATCCACGTGGCCTCCTATCTTCCCGACAGCCAATGGGCATTGCGCACCTTGCAGCGCTTGCGGGAGGAGAATCTGGAAGCCTTCCTGTCGCCGGTGGTGGTGAAGGGCCAACCCTATCGGCGTCTGCTGGTGGGTAATTTCGCCAGCCAGGATGAGGCCCGTCGCCGGGCCAAAGAGCTGCAGCAGCAGGGCTCGTTGGAAAAATTCAAGGTCCTCCGTCTGCCCTATACCGTGGAACTGGCCGGCAGTTCCACGCTGGATCAGGCCCGTGGGGCCTTGAAGGAGCTAGGCAAAAAGGGGGAGAGTGTTTATGTGCAGCACCTTGCCGATGCTGGGGCCAGGCTCTTGAACGGTGCCTTCGAAAATACCGAGGCGGCGCAGCGTTTCCTGGATACCGAAGCCGGCGGGGCAGGGCGGGTAGTGCCGCGCTGAGTCCTGCCGGCGGCGTGGACAAATTTTTCCTCAGGACCCATGCCTACAACCTCCACCGCCTCCAGTCGTCGCCCCCGAACCCGAACCTGGGGCGCCGGTGTGCAATCCCATACGGCCTTATTTTTGGTGATCGCCGTGTTGTGCCTGGGCATCGCTACCGCCCTAGCCAGGACCCCCTTTCTGGTGAGTATCGGGTTAGTGGCCGGGATCGTGATCTTCATCGCCTGCCTGGTCAACACCGAAGCCAGCATCTACGTGTTGATCTTCTCGATGCTGCTCTCCCGCGAGTTCATGGTCGGCGGTCTGGGTGGTTCGAGCGCGACGACGTCTAGCCGTGGGGTGACTCTGCGCAGCGAGGATCTGCTGCTATTGGTGCTGGGTTTTGCCTGGCTGGCGCGTATGGCAGTACACAAGGACCTGGGTCTGGTGCGCGAAACGCCGCTCAACCGGCCCATCGGCTACTATGTCACCATCTGCACCCTGGCCACCGGGGCAGGCCTGATCTTTGGCTCTGTCAACGGGATGACCGGCTTTTTCGGCTCTACTATCTTTTCTATGGGTCAAAAAGGGCTGTTTCCCCTCGGAGAAGAGGGGTTGAAAACTTGACACGATTACCTTGAGGTCTGTAGGGTCTTGGTATGAAGACCAAGACCTGCTTTCGTGCGCTGTATAGATTCCCCGGTTTC